>CALIFY010000024.1 GCA_938021675.1 uncultured Acidimicrobiales bacterium | reverse complement strand
CTGGTCACCATGAAGAAACCCGACTCGTACTATGAGTTGGCGTGGCGCCGAAGCGAAGGGGCCGGCCCTCTGCTGGTCAACCTTATTCACGAGGTCGATCTCCTTCGCTCGGTCTGCGGGGAAATCGAGTGGGTGCAGGGTGCAGGCACCAACGTGAATCGTCGCCTCGCCTTTGATGACACCGCCTCTGTGGCTATCCAGCTGGCGAACGGCGCACTCGGCACGATCGTGATTAGCGACTGCATACCGTCGCCGTGGAGCTGGGAGGCGTCGGTGACCGCAGAACTCGGATTCCACAACGCTGGACAAGACTACGCGCAGTTCATGGGCCGCGATGCGTCGCTTGCGTTCCCGAGCCTCACGACATGGCGATACGACCGACACGACCCTGAACCGGGGTGGGAATCACCCCTGCGGTCGCATCGGCTCACCGCCGAGACGGGCGACCCATACCAGGCACAACTCGAACACTTCGTCCGCCTTGTCCGTGGGCAAACCGAGGCGATGGTGGACGGCGAGGACGGTCTTCGCAGCCTTGCCGTCGTCGAGGCGGTGATCTCGGCCATCGGCACCGGCACCCGGGTCAACGTCGACCGATTGCTGGACAACGCTCGGCGCTGAGCGGAGCGACCTCGTTACCGGTTGGGGTTCGCCGTTTGGCGGCATCTGACCGGTCTGCCACAATGATCGTCCCAGCATGAGGAGGATCGTTATGGCTAACACCGGCGACATCGGTAGCGACGGAAATACGGTGAAGGCCGCGTTGCTTCAAGCAGAGTGGACCGGCGACAAAGAAACGATGATCGAAGTCCACGAAAAGTACATGCGAGAGGCAGCCGAGGCCGGGGTGCAGGTCATGTGCTTCCAAGAGCTGTTCTACGGACCGTACTTCTGCCAGGTGCAAGATGCCGCGTACTACTCCTACGCCGAGGCCATCCCCGATGGCCCGACCACGAAACGATTTCAGGAGCTATGTGAGCAGCTTGGGATGGTCGTCGTCCTTCCAATGTATGAAGAGGAGCAGCCGGGGATTCTCTATAACACCGCAGCGGTAATCGACGCCGACGGTACCTACCTCGGTAAGTACCGCAAGACCCACATCCCGCAGGTGAAAGGATTCTGGGAGAAGTTCTACTTCCGGCCCGGGAATCTTGGCTACCCGGTGTTCGACACCGCGGTCGGTCGAGTCGGTGTGTACATCTGTTACGACCGGCATTTTCCCGAAGGCTGGCGGGCGCTGGGACTCAACGGGGCTCAGATGGTGTTCAATCCGTCCGCCACCAGCCGAGGGTTATCGGCGTACTTGTGGCAGCTTGAGCAGACGGCGTCGGCTGCGGCCAACATGTACTACGTCGGCGCCATCAATCGGGTTGGCATCGAACCGCTTGGCGACAACGACTTTTACGGGACGACCTATTTCGCAAACCCGCGCGGCCAATTTGTAGAAGGTACCGCATCGGACCAAGAGGAAGAGCTACTCGTGCGGGACATCGATCTCGGAATGATCGATGAGGTTCGAGCCCAGTGGGCCTTCTATCGAGACCGTCGGCCGGACATGTACGGCCCGCTCACCGAGGCGTAGCCCCCCTCATGGGAGCGGATTCTGAGTTGCTCAAGCGTTACCGAGAGGCGCTGCCTTCGTTCGTCACTCCGTTGTACGGCACGCCACTGTCGATCGACCGAGGTGACGGGAGCTATGTCTACACCGTCGACGGCGATCGCTATCTCGACTTCTTCGGTGGCGTGTTGACGACCATGATCGGCCACGCCCATCCCCGGGTAGTCGAGGCGGTGCAGACCCAGGCGGCCAAGACGATGCACACCTCGACCCTCTACCTCTCGGAGCCGATGATCGAGCTGGCGGAGATGATCGCCGAGCTATCCGGTATCCCCGATGCCCGTGTGTTCTTTACCACCTCCGGTACCGAGGCCAACGACACCGCCATCCTTCTTGCCACCAGCTACCGCCAATCGAATCAGATCCTGGCCATGCGCAACAGCTATCACGGCCGGTCGTTCACCGCCCAGGCCATCACCTCCCACGCCTCGTGGCGGTCCAGCAGCATCTCGGGCCTCGACGTACATTTCGTCCAGGGCGGCTACCGACTCCGCAGTCCGTTCCGCGACTTGGACGACGATGCCTACACCCGTGCCGCCACCGAGGACCTCATCCAGGTGCTCGACATGACGTCGGCCGGCAAGGCGGCGGCTCTCATCGCCGAGCCGATTCAAGGGGTTGGCGGGTTCGCCGTACCACCGCCGGGGTTTTTCGGGTCGATGCAAAAAGTGTTGTCCGAGAGTGGCGTGTTGTTCATCTCCGATGAGGTTCAGACGGGATGGGGTCGCACCGGCGAGCACTTCTGGGGGTACCAGGCCCACGACATCGTGCCAGACATCCTCACCTTCGCCAAGGGGGTGGGCAACGGCATCACGTTGGCCGGATGCGTTGCCAGAGCGGAGATCATGGACTCGATCGAGTCCACCTCATTCTCGACATTCGGCGGCAACCCGCTGTCGGCCGCAGCCGGTCTGGCCACGATCGACGCGGTGCTCGACGAGGGAATGCAGGCCAATGCCAAGGTGATGGGGCAGCGGCTGGTCGAGCGGCTGACGCCGGCGGTGGAACAGGCCGGTTGGATCGCCGAGCTCCGAGGGGTGGGATTGATGCAAGCTTTGGAGTTCGTTCACGACCAACCGGGCCAGCCCCGCTCGCTCGAACCTGATCCGGCCAGGGCTGGAGCACTGCTTGAGGCTTGCCGCCACGCCAAGTTACTGGTAGGCAAAGGCGGTCTGTACGGCAACGTGTTACGTATCACGCCGATGCTGAACGTTACCGAATCGGAAATCTACGAAGGTGCCGACGCCATCGTGTCGGCCATCGAGCAACTGAGTTAAGAGAGGCAACCGAGAGATGACCATGTTGATTCAGGGCGGGACCGTTGTGAGTTCCACCGGGGCTGATCCGGCCGAGGTACTCATCGATGGCGGCCAGATCGTGGCCGTGCTGCAGCCCGGCTCTACCTTGGCCGCCAGCGCCGAAGTAGGAGCCGAACGGGTCATCGATGCTCGGGGCAAGTACGTTATTCCCGGCGGCGTCGACTGCCATACCCACATGGAGTTACCATTCGGCGGCACCTTCGCGTCGGACGACTTCGAGAATGGCACCAAGGCCGCAGCTTGGGGTGGGACGACGACCATCGTCGATTTCGCCGTTCAAAGTTTTGGCGAGAACGTCCAAGCCAGCCTCGATGCGTGGTTCGCCAAGGCCGAAGGCAATTGCGCCGTCGACTACGGCTTCCACATGATCATCGGCGACGTCAACGACGAATCGCTGAAGGCCATGGACGTATTGATCGACGAAGGCATCACGAGCTTCAAGCTATTCATGGCATACCCCGGCGTATTCCTATCCGATGACCGGCAAATCCTTCGGGCAATGCAACAAGCGTCGGGCAACGGCGGGATGATCATGATGCACGCCGAAAACGGGATCGCCATCGATCTCCTCGCCGAGCAGGCCGTGGAGCGAGGCGAGACCGACCCGATCAACCACGGCTATGTCCGGCGGTCCGAGTTGGAGGGAGAGGCCACCCACCGGGCTATCCAATTGGCCAAAGTCGGCGCAGCGCCGCTGTACATCGTGCATCTATCGGCGTCCGAGGCGTTAGAGCAGGTAGCGATCGCCCGGGGCAAGGGTGCGAACGTATTCGCCGAAACCTGCCCCCAGTATCTCTACCTCAACTTAGAAGATCATCTCGGTGCGCCGGGCTTCACCGGCGCCGGGTATGTGTGTTCCACCCCGTTGCGGTCCAAGCACGAGCATCACCATGCCGACCTGTGGAATGGCCTGCGGACCAACGATCTCAGCGTGGTCGCCACCGACCATTGTCCGTTCTGTATGAAGGATCAAAAGGAGCTCGGGCTGAACGACTTCCGGGAGATACCCAACGGCATCGGGGGTGTCGAGCACCGTATGGACCTTATCTACCAGGGCGTTCTTCAGGGAGAGATCTCCCTTCCTCGGTGGGTTGAGTTGTGTGCGACCACCCCGGCTCGGATGTTCGGCCTCTACCCGAAAAAGGGAAGTATTCAGCCGGGGGCAGACGCCGACGTTGTCTTGTATGACCCCGAAGCGACCTGGACCATCAGCGCCGACAATCATCACATGAACATGGATTACTCGGCATACGAAGGCTTTGAAATTCAGGGCCGGGTCGACACGGTTCTCTCCCGGGGGAAGGTCATCATCGAGGGCGGCGAGTACCGGGGTTCCAAAGGCGATGGCCAGTATGTGCGGCGGGGTCTAAGTCAGTACTTGCTCTAGATTGAAACGCACCGAGAGACCGAGCACCAGGAGGGATCGCTGTGGAGATACTGGATCATTTGATCGGCGGTGAGTCGGTCGCCGGGACGTCGGGACGCACGTCGCCGGTCTACAACCCAGCCACCGGCCAACAGAGCGCGGAGTTGCCGTTGGCATCGGTGACCGAGGTGGACAACGCGGTGGCCGTGGCGGCCGAAGCGTTCTCCACGTGGCGCCGGTCGAGCCTCGCCACTCGAACCAAACACATGTTTCGTTTCCGGGAATTGGTCGACCGAAATACCGACGAGATTGCCCGTCGGCTGACCGCCGAGCACGGCAAAGTCCTCTCCGACGCCAGAGGCGAGGTGGCTCGCGGCCTGGAGAACATCGAATACGCCTGCGGTATCGCCGAACTACTAAAAGGTGAATACAACGAACAAGCTTCCACCGGCGTCGACGTGTACA
The DNA here is from genome assembly GCA_938021675.1 of uncultured Acidimicrobiales bacterium. Taxonomy (GTDB): domain Bacteria; phylum Actinomycetota; class Acidimicrobiia; order Acidimicrobiales; family SZUA-35; genus JAHELU01. The sequence goes on along the minus strand of CALIFY010000024.1, from coordinate 72,052 downwards.
CGGTGCGCCAACCCCTGGGCGTGGTGGCCGGCATCACCCCGTTCAACTTCCCAGCCATGGTGCCGCTGTGGATGATCCCGACAGCTGTCGCCACCGGCAATACCTTCGTTCTTAAACCGTCCGAGCGCGACCCATCGGCCCCGATGTTCGTCGCTGAGCTCTTTCACGAGGCCGGGTTCCCGCCGGGGGTGCTCAACGTAGTGAACGGCGACAAAGAAGCGGTTGACCGTCTGCTCACGCACCCCGATATCGCTGCGGTTAGCTTCGTCGGTTCCACCCCGATCGCCCAACACATATTTACTACCGCCAACGAACATGGCAAGCGGGTGCAGGCCCTGGCCGGGGCAAAGAACCACATGATCGTCCTCCCCGACGCCGATGTGAATGTGGCAGCCGATGCTGCCGTCTCGGCCGCCTTCGGTTCGGCCGGCGAGCGTTGTATGGCTATCTCGGTCGCCGTGGTGGTCGGCGATGTGGCCGATGAGCTCGTCAGCGCCATCGAGGACCGAGTAGGCAAGTTGGTGGTTGGACCCGGCGACCGAACGGAGTCGGAGATGGGTCCCCTGATTACGAGAGAGGCGCAGGAACGGGTGGCCGGCTATATCCAGGCCGGAGCCGACGCCGGGGCCAAGGTGGTGGTCGATGGGCGTGACACTCAGTTCGACGGTGATGGGTTCTTCCTCGGTGCGTCATTGCTGGATGAGGTCTCGCCGGACATGAGTGTGTACGAAGACGAGATCTTTGGCCCGGTGCTATCGGTCGTACGAGTCGGCTCGTATACCGAAGCCGTCGACCTCATCAAGGCCAACCCGTGGGGAAACGGGGCCGCCATTTTTACCCGCGATGGTGGTGCTGCTCGCCGGTTCCAGGAGGACGCCGATGCGGGAATGGTCGGCATCAACGTGCCGATTCCGGTGCCGGTGGCGTACCACTCCTTCGGCGGTTGGAAAGATTCGTTGTTCGGCGACACGACGATGTATGGCCCGGAGGGCGTGCGATTCTACTCGAAGGCCAAAGTGGTGACCGAGCGCTGGCCGGACCCGTCGACCAGCACCGTAGACCTAGGCTTCCCGACAAACGACTAGCTCGCCGGTGCATGCCGGTAGACGCATCGGCCAGCCATCGCCGATGACTGTTGAGGGTCACCAACGGGCCTTGCTGTACCCGAGGTTCTACACTCTCATGTCCTGAGGAAGGTGAGGCCCATGAAGTTCGGTGTGGTGTTACAAACCGATCCGCCAGCTTGGCGGGTGGTCGAGTTGGCAAGGCAGGCCGAGACGCTCGGTTTCGAGTACGGCTGGACCTTTGACAGCCATATGTTGTGGCAAGAGCCGTACGTTATCTACAGCCAGATATTGGCCGCCACCAAGACCATGACGGTCGGTCCGATGGTGACCAATCCGGGAACCAGAAACTGGACGGTTACGGCATCGCTGTTTGCCACGCTGAACGACATGTTCGGCAATCGCACGATCTGTGGGATCGGGCGGGGCGACTCCGCAATGCGGGTCCTCGGTCACAAGCCATCTTCGCTGGCGACGTTGAGCGAAGCGATGGGGGTCATCAAGGGCCTGGCCGAGGGGCGCGAGGTGACATACAACGGTACGACGCAACAGATCCCTTGGGTGGCCACAGATGGTCGAACCTCGGAACTGAAGATGTTGATGGCGGCCTACGGTCCGAAAGCGCTCCATCTCACCGGTAGCGAAACCGATGGCTTCATTCTGCAACTGGCCGACCCCCAGCTTGCCGAGTGGACGATTGGCGCGGTTCGCTCCGCGGCAGCCGAAGCCGGACGGGATCCCGATGATCTTCACATCTGCGTGGCCGCCCCCGCCTATGTCGGCGACAACATCGAACACCAGCGCGATCAGGTCCGGTGGTTTGGCGGCATGGTCGGCAACCATGTTGCCGACTTGGTGGAGCGGTATGGGGCCGACTCCGACCTTGTTCCACCGGCCTTGACCGAGTACATAGCCGGTCGCCAAGGCTACGACTATTCCGAGCATGGCAAGGCGGGAAATACCCACACCGACTTTGTGCCGGACGAGGTCATCGATCGTTTCTGCATCCTCGGGCCACCGGAGAATCACATCGCCCGGCTCGAAGAGCTACGGGCTCTCGGGGTCGACCAGTTCGCCATCTACCTGATGCACGACGACAAAGACGCCACCCTCAACGCCTACGGGCAGAAGGTGATCCCGGCGCTGCGGTGAGAAAGCTGGACAAGGCATCCTCGTCGCCGCGTGGTGTACCGATGCGTCGCGCCTTGTCGGTGCTCGGCGGGATCGGCACCCTCATCGTGTTGTGGGAAGGGTATAAGGCGGTCGGCGGCCTCACCGGTGACCAATGGCCGGCCACACCGTGGGGGCTGCCCGTTCCGACCGATGATCTGACCATGCCTCATGTGATCGACATCATGAGAACTCTTGGCCGGCCGGTGCAACGGGGGCGGGACGAGATCCTGGCGGTATTCCTCTTCAAAGCGGCACTTTCGACCTTTTGGAAGGCCGCTCTGGGGTTCGCCCTGGGAACCGTCATCGGTTGGTCGCTGGCGGTGCTGATGCTCCGATCTCGTTTGGTTGAACGCGGCCTCCTGCCCTGGATCAATATCTCCCAAACCGTCCCGCTGATCGCGCTCGCTCCGATCGTGGTGACCTGGGGCCGCACGACGTTCCTCAGCGATTCGTTATCGGTGGCACTTATCGCTACCTATTTAACGTTCTTTCCGGTCGCCGTCAACGCACTTCGGGGCCTGCAATCACCGAGACCAGCCGATCTTGAGTTGCTCCGGTCGTACGCCGCCACAGAGCGTGAGATCTTGATGAAGCTGCGGTTGCCGGCTTCTCGGCCGTACCTGTTTCCGGCCTTGAAGCTGGCCGCAACCCTCAGCGTGGTCGGCGCCATCGTCGGCGAGATCTCCGCTGGTGTTCGGGGTGGGCTTGGGCGGGCCATCCTCGAGTTCGCGTCGCGTTATAGCACCGCGCCGGCTCGCCTCTACGCCGGTGTGGTCGGAGCGGCGCTACTTGGGTTGGCAGTCTTTGGATTGGTCTCACTAGTCGAACGGTCGGCGGGCCGCGGTGCCGGGCGGAGTCTGGCCGGAGAGGGGACATGATGGGTGAGGTAACGCCGGCGGTGACCGTCGACGGGGTCGACATGGTTTTCAATGCCGGCAGCGAGAACGAGGTGGTGGCCCTCCGGGAGATCGACGTCACCGTACAACGAGGCGAGTTCGTGTCGCTCATCGGCCCCTCGGGTTGCGGAAAGTCGACCATGCTTCGGGTCATCGGTGACCTGCTACAACCCACCGCTGGTTCGGTTGAAGTGTTTGGCCAGGCGGCATCGTCGGCCAGACAAAACCGATCGTATGGGATGGCGTTTCAAAGCGCTGGCCTGTTCGATTGGCGGAAGGTGGCGGCCAACATCGAGCTTCCGTTGGAGATCGGCGGGTGGTCGAAACCCGACCGCGAAGCCCGCTCGCGGGAGATGCTCAAACTCGTTCGACTCGAAGACTTCGCAGACCACTACCCATGGCAGCTATCGGGCGGTATGCAACAACGGGTGGCGATCGCCAGGGCCCTGTCGTTCCAACCGGACCTGCTGTTGATGGATGAGCCGTTTGGTGCGCTCGACGAGATGACCCGCGAGTACATGCAGTCCGAGCTGCTCCGTATCTACTCCGAACTCGGCACGACGGTCATTTTCGTGACCCACTCGATTCCCGAGGCCGTGTACTTGTCGAATCGGGTAGTCGTGCTCTCGCCACGACCGGGCAGGATCCACGCGGTGGTCGATATCGACCTTGGTCCACCCGTCGAATCCACAGATTCGGCGAAGGCCGATGAGATACGGGAGCGAGAGTCCTTCTTTGAGATGACGACCCAAGTTCGGGCAGCGCTCCGATCGGTCGAAGCCGGAACCCCGGGCAGAGCTGGGTCGCCGGGGGTCGCCGATGGGTGAGCGCATGAACGGCCTGATTCCACCGGTGGTGTTTGGTGTCGCCTTCTTGGCGGTGTGGGAGCTGGCGGTAGTCGGGTTCGGTATACAGGAGTTCTTGTTGCCAAAGCCGTCGTCGATTCTCGAGGCGATTGGGGCCGATTGGTCGGTGCTGTCCGAAGCGGCGATCCAGACCGGAATCATCGCTGTGTCCGGTTTGGTGATCGGCGTGGTGATCGGTGCGCTGCTGGCCCTGTTGGTGACGCGCTTTGGTCGGATTGGGGAGGCGGCGACACCACTGGCTGTAGCGTTGAACGCAACACCGATCGTGGCGTTGGCTCCGATCTTCAACGCCTGGTTCGGTATAACCAGTTTCCGGAGCAACCAGGCCGTGGTGGTGGCGGTTGTGTTCTTCCCGGTGTTTATCAACACCGCCCGCGGCTTGCTCGAGGTCCATCCCGATCAACTCGAGTTGATGCGTTCCTATGCCGCCGGGGAGTGGTCCATCCTCCGGCGGGTAAAGATCCCGAATGCGCTTCCGTTCTTCCTGACATCGCTTCGGCTGGCCGCCCCGCTGAGCGTGATCGCCGCCATCGTGGCCGAGTATTTCGGTGGCCCGCAGAACCGGCTGGGGCCGGTCATCACTCAAAACGCTAGCGTGGCCCGGTATGACAGTGCCTGGGCGGCGATCGTGATGGCCAGCATCCTTGGCCTTGTGCTGTTCTGGCTTGCGGCGGCGCTTGAACGGCTGGTTCCCTGGACCCAGACTGGCGGCGAGGGCTGATCGTGATACAGAATCTTCGACAACTCAGCTGGTACGGAGCGAGGCCAACGACTGGTCGAGTGGGTTGTCGTCGGCGGGAATGGCCACGCTGTCCTCGCCCCACAGCCTAGGAAAAACTACGATGTCGCAACACCAAACGGGGAGAGAGACATGATGAGGAATATTCGATGGTTGATCGCAGCCCTCGCAGCGTTTGCGCTGGTGGCGGCGGCGTGTGGAAGCGATGATGCGGAGACCGCGTCGGCCGGCGGCGATGCCGACTGCGAGACGGTAGACGAGGTAACGCTTCAGCTTCAGTGGGTAGCGCAGTCCCAGTTCGCTGGTTACTACGCCGCCGTCGATGAGGGCTTTTACGAAGGCTTTTGCCTCGATGTCGAGATTATTGAAGGTGGTGTCGACATCGTCCCTCAGCAACAGCTCGGGTCGGGGGCGGTTGACTACGCCATCGCTTGGGTGCCAAAGGCCTTGGTGTCCCGCGAGGAAGGGATCGACATCGTCAACGTGGCGCAGGTGTTCCAGCGTTCAGGAACGCTCCAGGTGAGCTTTGCCGACGCTGGCATCACCGGACCAGCCGACCTGGCCGGCAAAAAGGTAGGGAGCTGGGGATTCGGCAACGAGTTCGAACTGCTTGCCGGAAGCCGGACAAGCGGCGTGGAACCCGGTGATGACTACGAGATCGTCCAGCAAAACTTTGACATGCTGGCATTGATAAACGGTGAGATCGACGCAGCTCAGGCCATGATTTACAACGAGTACGCCCAGGTGCTCGAAACAGAAAACGAGGAGACCGGCGAGCTCTATCAGCCGGAGGATCTGAACATCATCGATTGGAACGATGTCGGCACGGCCATGCTCCAGGATGCGATTTGGGCCGACAGCCCCCGGCTCGCCGACGACGAGGCCTACCAGGATCAGACGACTCGGTTTGTAGCAGCTTCGCTTCAGGGTTGGGCCTGGTGTCGAGATAACGCCCAAGGGTGTGTCGATGTCGTGCTAAACAATGGAACCACGCTGGGTTCATCACATCAGGCGTGGCAGCTCAACGAGGTCAACGGTCTCATCTGGCCTTCTCCAGGGGGTGCCGGGGTAATGGACACCGACCTGTGGGATCAAACGGTCGAGGTCGCCACCAGCGAAGAGGTGCTGTCGGCTGCCCCTGACGATGGGTCATTCACCACCGAGTACGCCGAGGCGGCCATCGAGCTCCTCGCCGAACGCGATGTTGACGTAAACGGCGAAAGCTGGGAGCGGGTCGAGGTAGAGCTGCTTCCGGGCGGCGAGTAGTCAACCAGGTCCATGTCCCAGCGCCGATCGCAGCGCTGGGACATGGAAACGGTACGATGTCGACGCGATGACAATCGTTGACTGGGGTAATCCAGCTGAACTCCTGGTACATCTGAACCAACATGAGAACATCCACGATGGCACTGCCTTCTCGCCTCGCTTTCACCTCCCTCCGCTCGGTTAGCACCGCGCTGGTAGCGGTTGGGATAGCAGCGGCCGGCTGTACTGATCAGAGTGCGACCAACGATGACGCATCGACGGCCAATTCCGTCGGTCAGGGGAACGCCCAAAGCGTCGCCGGGTCGTCGTCGTCCGGTGATGGCCGATCGGTCAACGATCCGTCGGATCGAGGCACCGATGGTGAAGAGGCCTCGGGTAGCGGATCCGACGCCGGCCGACCGGAACCGGGGCCGTGCTCGGTCAACGAAATGGCCACCGAGGTGTTCTACGCCGTTGAGGGTATTGCCGAAGATGACGAAGACGGTGGCCTGAACGTCCGCCAAGAAGTGAAATCCGGCGACAAGCTCGGCACCCTGCCCGAGGGGGCCGTCGTGTTCGTCGAGGATTGCATCGTCGCCGACGACGGTGGCATCTGGTGGGCGGTGGAGAGCGCAGCGGGGGACACACCAGACGACGCTCTTTTTGGCTGGGTCAACTCGAAGTGGTTGAGCGCCGATATCCCCAACTCGGAACGGGCGCCCGGCGAGGTCGAGGTTGCAGACGGGGTCGTGGCGTTGCTCGACGCGCTGGCCGCCGGCGACTGGGAGGCAGCGTCCGAGGCGCTCCAGCCCGGCGGAGAAGGCTACGTCGGGACCCAGCTCGACGACGGTGGTGACCTCCCCGACCAGGTTCAGGTGTACTGCTCGCGGGTGATCTGTGACGCCAAATACGAGGTGATCGCCCGAGAGGGGAGTTATGTCTCAGAACGCTGGTTGCCGAGGGTCGACGTGCGGTTCTCCTACCCCGATGGTGAGGCTGTCGAGACGTTCGAGGGCCGGCTCGATGGCACCGGTTCGCTGGTAGCGATCAACGCCCTCCCCGGCCAGTCGATCTTGGCCCAGTCGTCCGCTTCTCCGGTTGGCGAGTTGGCCGAACGTGGCGACGGTGACCTGGAGGCGGCCGGGTTCTACGACGCGGCGGAGGCTATCCGCCAGGCCCTGCTGTCCGAACAGAGCGCGGGGGATCTCGTTCCCTATGTGCCCGAGGAAGGCATCGCCATATCGACGAGCGCCTACGTTGAGGGCGATCCCGACGCACAGGTTCGGGTGACCATCGATGACCTGGCCGGTGGTTCCGAGAGTCGGATCTGGGGGTATACCGACGGTGTCGGCCAGCCGATCGTCGAGACCGTGGACGAACGGCTGGCCAACTACCGTCGAGATATCGCCCTCATCGCTCCAGATGTCGTCGGCATCGACGAGCGGATCGGTGTCGGCACGACCATTGCCAACCTTCCCGAGGTGTTCCCGAACGCCCACGTTGTCGAGTTTCACCGCCGGGGCAGGGGAGAACTCAGCGACTTTAACTGGTCGAGCGTTCGAATCGCGCTCGAAGAGCGCGACGGCGGGTGGGTCTTGGTGGCGATCACCAGCGACATGTGGACCGTCTGAGCAGCCGATGATGTCTCACCGTCTCGTCAACGGCGTCGCTGCGTCGATGTGTTTTCTTGCCGCTTGCGCTGGCGGTTCCGATGGGGAGACGAGACGCGCCTCCGGCAGCCCCAAGGACGAATCAGCGGTCGCAGAGTCCGACGCCGCCCGCGGTCTCTTCGATGGAGTGGCGGTCTCGCCCGGCGCCGACCCTGGGGCCGGTGATGCGAGTTCGGGCGACTCGGTCGGGATCGCGGGCGAGGCTGGTGAGTCATCGGTCGGTGGGGCCACCTGCACCGGTGATGGGTACCGCTTGACCGTGCCCGATGGGTGGTTCCACTTCGAATGTCGGGTATTCAACACCGTGCCGATCACGTCGAATCCCGATGCTTGTGACTGCCAGTTCCCGGTCGACGTCGTCGCCGTACAGGCCGAAGGCTACGATGCCGCCCTCGAGCGGATCGAAGGATCTTCGACGTGGACGATCGAGAATCAGGTAGCCGCGGTGATTGCCAACCGGCAGGCGACACGTCTTGACACCATGGTCGAGGAGAACGGTCAGCGGTTCGTCAGACGAATCTATGTCGTCGATGCAACTCCGGGCACGGTATTTCTCGCTGCCACCGACGGGCCCGGCGAGGCGCCGAGCGACTTGGACTACGAGTTGACGCTGGCCACCGCCACCGCCATGGTCGACTCGTTGACCATTTCCTAGTAACTGCTGCCGCCGGCGAGCCTGGGCAGCAATCCATCGGGTCGCCGTTCGGGCGTTGCGGTTCGCTGTGGTGCTGAATTCCCAGCGGTCAGCTTGTGGCGGAGAAGAAGCGGCGGGCGGAACGACTGCCGCAGCCATTCCACCCGCCGCTGAACGACGCCGACGACTTCTGCCCTACAGGCAGGTCACCCCGTTGAGGGTCATCGTCGACGGCGGATTGTCTGGCGATCCGTCATGAGAAGCGATGAAGCCGATCGCTGCCGACTCGCCGGGTGCCAGTACTGAATTCCAGGTGCGGTTCATGGCGTTCGCCTTCTCGCCGCTCTGCATGATGTCTGCGCCCCACGACTGGCGAAGTTCCTCACCGTCGCCGAAGTCCCAGCTAAGGGCCCATCCGTCGATGGTCGCCGCCCCGGTATTTGTGATCTTGACCTGGGCAACGTACGCCGAATCCCACGAATGAATGTCGATCTCAACCGCACACGGGGTTTCCGTCCCCGGAGGACCGGGTTGGGTCGTGGTCGTTGAATCGGTCGAGGTAGGCGCTGATGACGTGGATGTTGTCGAACCGGTTGGATCTGTCGGGTCGGGGGTGAACGGGTCTGTCGTTGGGTTGGTTGACGACGTGTCGGTTGATGTTGTGTCGGTTGTCGATGTGTCGGTTGATGATGTGTCGGTGGTTGGCGGGTCGGTTGTCGTTGGGTCGTTCGGTGGCGGTGGGTCTTGGCTACCGAACGGGCCGAGGAGATACGGCTCCAGCAGTCCATAGCGATCCTGGTTCACCGAGTTCCAGTCGTCATTGAGGACGCCGCCGGTGTCACCGGAGTTCGGGTTGAATGTCCAGAAGGTGAACCCAATCCCGTTCTGATCCATGTAGGCCAGGAGATCCTCCAGCCAGACCTGGTCCTCTTGAGCTTCAAGCGTTGAGCCGAACTCGCCGACCATCACAGGAGCGGTGCCCGCCTGTTCGAGGTATCCCCAGTACCGGTCCCAGATGCTGGGCAGGTTTGAGGGGAACGCTGGATCGTCGAACCAGGGTTGGCGGTGGACCGAGGTGGCGTACTCGTGTGGCGAGTACACGACCTTGTTTGGTTCGTTCAATTCGACCGGCGTATCTTCGGCACCTAGTAGGTTTCCGCCCCACCAGTTGCAGCCATCGTCAAGGATTTCGCAGTCTGCGCCATCGGCGTGCTCGACGCCTTCGACGAAGATCAACCAGCCCGGGTTGATGGCGTGAATAGCGTTGCCCGCTTCTTCTGCGGCCATATGCCAGTCGACGGCCGGATCGCCACAACCCCAGCAGGCTTCGTCGTGGGGTTCGTTGTAGATGTCTGCGCCGATAACCGTGGTGTTGCCTTGGTATCGCTCGGCCAGCAGCTGCCAATCGGATATGAACCGGTCCTCGGGATACTGGTCGTCGTACCAGAGCTTGTTTCTATTGTCTGGCCCGAGTGCGTGCCGGTCGAGAATGACCTTGACCCCACGCTCACCGGCGTAGTCGATGATGGCGTCCATCAGTTCGAGGCTGCTGTAGTCGGCGACGTCGGTGTTAACCGCCGCGTTCAGGCCGTTTGGCATGACGCCAGGATCGAGCAGCGCAGATGAAAAGGGCAGCCGGAGGGTGTTGAATTTGAGATCGGCGATCTGGTCGATCATCGAGCGCCAATTTCTCTCCCACAACCCGTGGGGCATGCTGGCCGCGGTTTCGAAACCGAACCAGTTGACCCCTCGGATCTTTACCTCGTCGCCGTTTCCGTCGACGAGGTCAGGGCCTTGGGTCGACCAATACCCGCTGCCGAGTCCGTCGTCGACCGGGCTCGGGTCGTCGGGGTTCGAGGTTCCAGGAGCCGTCGAGCCCGGATCGGAGGTGTCGGTAGTGGTTGGGTATGGGTCCGTCGTGCCGGTCGAGGTAGTCGTCGTCTCCGGGGTTGTGGTGTCTGGGGTGGTGGTGTCCGGCGGAGGGGGAGGAGGAGGTCCGTCTCCGCCTCCGATACCTACAACTTCGCCGTTGCCCCCGTCGAACACCACATCGGAGCAGCCGTAAAAGGTCTCGGCACTATCGGAGCGTTCCCAGACCGAGTAAATGATGTGCCTGCCGGACTTGTCGGGCAGCGTTGCGTCCCACCGGTAGTCGGGGGAGCCATTGGCGGTATCGGTACCGTTTGGTTGGGTCTGATCGTACGTCGAGAATGGTTCCGACTCCAGGTCGCTCCAGGCGAGAGGGCTCGACGGATCGTAGTCGTCGTCGGTGATGTACATCCGAAACTGCCCGGGGTGAGCGGCCCAGGCGTTGTAACGGAAGTTGATGGTGCCGCCGGCGGTCAGCCGGGTGTGGGGCCAATCGTCGCCTGGACGGTCAAAGCCACCAAACTTCGGCTCGCCGCCGCTACAAAGTTGTCCATCGGGAATGAAACCCTCGGTTCTTCCCTGTCCATCGCCCCGAAGCACGCCAAACCAGTCCCACAGAGGCTGTTTGCCGCCCTGAGCCACCGCCGCGGCGCAGGCCGGATTCTTGGGTTCGATGTCGCCTCCGGCACCGGTGCCGTCGAGTCGACACAAGTAGGTTCGGCTTCCAGGGTTGGTCGCAGCGCCGTGCGCATCGGCGACCGACAGCGAACCGACCTGGATCGATGCGATCATGAACATGGTGAGACCGCAGGCGATGACGGCGCGCTTCCACCGAGGTCGCCTGCTCGGTGGACGGTTGCCGGATGGAACACTGGACATCGTTGTCAATTCCCCTTCGTCGCTGTGGCTGGATCGGGTGATGTCATGACGACACCCGATCCAACGCAGGCCATCGCACTACCCGGCGACTTGTCAGCCTTATGACGTTTGGTGTCCGATTAGGAACCGTTTGTTCCTGGTCCGCCCATCTTTTTTGGTGATTCGAACTACTTGCCTCACTCGGTGACGAGCTTGCCGGGGTGAACCGTGCCGCAGTTCTGGCACCGTCTGGCCTCGGGGTCTTCGTGGAACGCGGCGAACAGCGGAGGCAAATCTTTGTCGATTTGTTGCACCTGAACGTCGACTCGGTGCACGACGTGTGCGCAATTGGGGCACGCCCACTCGAATCCGTCCAGCTCGCCGGGCCGGCGTTGATACTCGACCACGAGGCCGATCGAGTCTGGGTCAGGTCGTTGGGGCGAGTGCCGCAGATGGGGAGGGAGAAGGTAGATCTCGCCCTCACAGATCGGCATATCGTATGGTTCGGTGCCTTCGGCGGGCCAGATCTGCAAGATCATGTCGCCCTTGATCTGATAGAAGAACTCCTCCCGTGGATCGTCGTGGAAATCGTTCCGCTGATTTCCGCCGCCGACGATCATCACGATCATGTCCGCTTCGCGCCACACCTGTTTGTTGGATACGGGTGGTTTCAGTTCATGGCGGTGGGCATCGATCCACCCCCAGAGGTTGAAGGGGCGGCGATCTTTGGGGTTTGACGGATCGGTTGTGGCGGCCTCGCCGCTGGTGTTTGAATTCATGAATCCACCGTTTCGTGGGCCGTGGCAGGGGTTTTGCCGGGGGTTGTGTCTAGCTTCTCGGTTCGTTCGAGGTTGTCGATGAGCCGCGAGAGTTCGGCGAGCAGGCCGTGAGGGTCGTCGACGCCTGCGTTGACCAGCACCGCCTCTTCGAGTCGTCTGGCCTCGACGAACAGCGACGATGCGAGGTCATCGCCATCGGGTGTTGTGGAGACAAACCGCTGACGGCGATCGTCGGTTCCCTTGCAACGAACCACCAATCCCCGGGCTTCTAGGCGGGTCACGGCGTGGGTGACCGTGGGCTGAGGGGACAGCGATCTCTCGGTGAGTTCTCGAATCGAAAGCGAGCGGTGTTCGAAGAGAACGGCCAGCACCCGCCACTCCGAACGGGCGATGCCTCGAGTGTTCAGTTCTTCGTAGAACCGAGCCGAGAGCGCTTGGTCCGCCCGCCGGAGAAGATACGGAAGGTACTGGTCGAGAAACTTGCCGTCTGGCATGGCGACAAACTACATTCATCTCAATGGAGCGTCAATATTCATACGAATGGACCTCCGGGCAGGGTCCGGGTGGCTCCGACCAACCCCGATCGGCCACGGAAGAGGCGGTGCTACCGACCGACCTCGGGCTCGATGCCCAGCGTCTTGGCTGTCGGAGATCGGGGGACATCGCCTTTTGCCGGGTAGGTCCGAAGCAGTCGGTCGCCGAGATTGGTCGTTACCCCGAGCCAATACCGCTCATTGCGCCAATGGTGCAGCCGGTGGTTGGCCTTCAGACGCCGGTAGTAGCGAGTCTTTGGCCGATAGGAGACGTGAAACAGGAAGTGGGACCACTCATAGTGGGCCAGACCGACGACGGCGGCCACAACCCCGGTGAGGACGGGTCCGACCACCGGTGCCTCCAGTATCGACAACGGAACACCGATGATGGCGACCACCACCGAGGCATTGATGGCTTGAAAAAGACCCGCTTCGAGGCCGCGGAGAAGTACGGAGTCAATGATGGCCGGATTCAGGTGGTGCTGCCGGTGACCGAATCCGGTGTCGATCGTAAGTCCGCCTATTCGTCGCGGTTCGGCGTGGAGTACCAGCAGATGGACCATCCACTCGAACAACGGGATGAGCGACACGACGACGGCCACGGCCAGCACATCCCACCGGGACCACCAAGCCGTCTCGGTGGCCGCGGAAACCAAGACGCGAGCCCCGACAGCCATCACCACCCCCAAAACGATGACTTGAGGCGAGCGGTAGCCCATAAACGCTCGGGCCGCAGACCGCAGAGACGTCAACCCCGTGGCCAAACCATCACCATCGTCGACCGAACCGGCGACGGTGGCTCGTCGGTCCGGTCGTTCATTGTCGATTGCTCGCCTATCAGGCCGATCGGACGAAGGAGAATCCACAGTAGGCCCAATACTAGTCGAGGTGACATAAATCCGGTGACAAGAAGGATTCCGTGCCGACGTCCAAGGTTAGGCTCGACCAATGAGCCATTCCCCGCTTCGTCTCGGTGGCGTGCCGGAACACTTCAACCTGCCCTGGCACCTTGCGATGGCCTCCGAGGAACTGACTGATGTGGTGGTCACCTGGGAAGATCAACACGGCGGTACCGGCGAAATGATGGCAAAACTCGAGCGGGGCGAGCTCGACGTCGTCAGCGCCCTGACCGAAGGCACGGTGACCGCCATCTCCAACGGGCTGCCCATCACCGTCCTACAGGTGTACGTCGAGACTCCGTTGCAGTGGGGCGTGTTCGTGCCGGCCTGCTCTACGGTCGAACGCGAGGAGCAACTGCAAGGCGCAAGAATTGCCATCTCCCGCTTCAATTCCGGTTCTCACCTCATGGCCTTCGTCCACGCCGAACGCCACGGCTTTGACGTAGAACCGACCCAGTTCGTGGTGGTAAAGAACCTCGATGGCGCGGTGAAGTCCTTTGCTGCCGGTGAATCGGACCTGTTTCTCTGGGAGCAGCACATGACCCGGCCGCTGGTCACCGCTGGCCGGTTCCGGCAGCTCGGCGTCCAAACCACGCCATGGCCCTCGTTTGTGATAGCGGCACGAGATGAGGTTCTCAACGGGCGAACCACCGACGTCGGCCGCGTCGTCGACGCGGTAGTGGCCGAAGCGGGACGTCTTCATGCCCGCCCCGGTGTCGCCGACGAGCTCGCCGAGCGGTACGACCTAGACACCGAGACGGTCGAGTCCTGGTTGTCGACCACCACGTTCGCCCCCCGATCGGCCATGGACCCGACGATCGCGTCGAACGTACTCGAGACGCTTGACCGAGCTGGGGTTGCGTGACCGGATCGCAGGCGACCGCGTCGCTGGTCGCCGCCCGCTCCGAGGCGGTCACCCTGGACGCCGAAGATCCCCTGGCCGAGTTTCGCTCCGCCTTTCATCGACCGCGTCGGCCCGACGGTGCCGAAGTCGTGTATCTCGTCGGGAACTCATTGGGGTTGCCGACGATGTCGACCGCTCGGCACGTTGGCGCCGAGCTCGACCGGTGGGCCACGCTCGGTGTAGAGGGTCACTTCAGTGGTGACGCACCGTGGGAGTCGTATCACGAGCTGCTGACGGCGCAAATGGCGGCCATCGTCGGCGGTTTGCCGTCCGAGGTCGTCGTCATGAACAGCCTCACGGTCAACCTGCACCTGCTGATGGTCAGCTTCTACCGGCCGACCCCCACTCGCCACAAGATCCTGATCGAGGAACACGCCTTTCCCTCCGACCACTTCGCCGTCGAATCACAGATCCGTCAGCGCGGTCTCGATCCGACATCCTCCCTGGTCACCGTTGGCCCAAGGCCCGGCCAGGAGCTGCTCGACGTCGACGACGTCCTGGCTGCAATCGCCGAGCACGGCGAAGAGTTGGCCCTGGTGCTTCTGCCCGGCGTGCAGTACTACACCGGTCAGGTGTTGCCAATAGCCGATCTTGTCGCCGCCGGTCACGCGGTCGGGGCGGTCGTCGGGTTCGACCTGGCCCACGCCGCGGGCAATATCGAGCTCGACCTCCATGGGTGGGCCGCCGATTTCGCTGCCTGGTGCAGCTACAAGTATCTCAACAGCGGACCGGGTGGCGTCGGCGGATGCTTCGTACACCAGCGGCACATAGCCGACCAAACGCTACCGAAGTTCCTTGGGTGGTGGGGGACCAACAAAGCGACACGGTTCGAAATGTCCACCACCTTCGATCCGATCGATACGGTCGAGTCATGGCAGCTGAGCAACGCTCCCATCTTGTCGATGGCCGCCTGTCGGGCGTCGCTCGACGTTTTCGAACGGGCGGGAGGAATGCCGACCCTCCGCCGCAAATCCGAGCGTCAGATCGCGTTCCTCGACCAGCTACTCGACGAGGTCATCGGTGAACGGGTCGAGGTCATCACGCCCCGATCGTTGGCCGAGCGGGGGTGCCAATATGCCATCAAGGTCACCGACAAAGGTCGGGATGGGCGACAGGTCTATGAGTCGCTCAAGGCCGCTGGAGTGATGTGCGATTGGCGGGAGCCGCGGGTCATTCGGGTGGCGCCGGTGCCGCTCTACACCTCGTTTGTCGAGATCCACCGGTTCGTCGAGATTCTGGATGGCGTGGTGTGAACAGCCAACCCTCATCTCCGTTAGCTCTCGGTGAGGACGGGCCGGTTGTCGTGGTCGGGGGCGGACAGGTCGGGTCTCTGATGGCCCTGTTCCTCGCCCGGCAAGGGCATCGGGTGTCTGTCTACGAGAGCCGACCCGATCTCCGCCGGGTCGACATCGATGCCGGAAGGTCCATCAATCTCGCCCTGGCCGCCCGGGGAATCGCCGCGCTGACCGATCTCGGGCTGTTCGGTGATCTGGCCAACATTCTGGTACCGATGGCCGGGCGTATGGTCCACCCCGACGTTCCATCGGGGGCCAAAGCCTCGGCGCCAGAGCTCCAGCCATACGGTCTAGACCCAGACGATGTCATCTATTCCGTCTCCCGTAGCGACCTCAACGCCATCTTGCTCGACGCCTGTGAGGCCACCGGTCTCGTCACGGTGCATTTTGATCGTTACTGTCGTGAGGTCGACTTTGAGGCCAAGACCGCCACGTTCACCGACTACGACGACGCCCTCGAACCACAGGAGGTGTCGTTCGGAACGCTGTTCGGCTGCGATGGAGCGGACTCGAACGTCCGCCGAGCCGTGCTGGCGGCCAACGGGGGGACATCGGTCGAAGATGAGCTCGAACATGGGTACACCGAACTCACCATTCCCGCCGCGCCGGGCGGCGGGTTTCTCATGGAACCTGAAGCTCTGCATGTCTGGCCCAGAAACGAGTTCATGCTGATCGCGTTGGCCAATCCGGAGGGCAACTTCACCGTGACGTTGTTCATGCCAAAACGAGGAGCGGTCGACAGCTTCGAGTCGCTCGACCGGCCGGAAGCGGTGATGCAATTCTTCGAACGGCAATTCCCCGATTTCGTTCCGCTCGTACCCGATGTGACCGAGCAGTTCTTCGCCAACCCGGTCGGCGATCTGGCGACCATTCGAACCGAGGGGTGGACGGTCGGCGGGGACGCGGTGCTGGTCGGCGATGCGGCCCACGCCATCGTCCCGTTCCATGGGCAAGGCATGAACCTGGGGATGGAGTCGTGTCGGCTACTCGACCGGCTCATTCGCCAGCACCCAGACGATCGGTCATTGGCGTTTTCGAAGTACGAAATCGATCGAAAACCCGATGCCGATGCGATAGCCGATATGGCGCTCGACAACTACGTCGAGATGCGGTCGAGCGTTGTCGACCCGGAATATCTGATCCGCCGTGAGCTGGCGTTAGAGCTTGAGCGACGGTTTCCCAGCAAGGTGGCGGCCCGATACGGCATGGTGATGTTTACCACCATGCGTTACGCCGAAGTCCGAAAACGGGCCCAACGTCAGAACGCCATCTTTGCCACATTGACCGACGGCGTCACCGAACTCTCACAAGTTGATTGGGAGTTGGCATCGGAGCTGGTGTCAGACCTGTCGCCCCTTCCCACCCCCATCTGAGGAGAACTCATGCAGGAGCTCACATATGGGAGTTACCTCAAGATAGACGAGCTGCTGTCGTTGCAGCGGCCGAAGTCCGAGCCAGAAGAGCACGACGAGACGCTGTTTATCATCATCCACCAGATCTATGAGCTCTGGTTCAAACAGGTGCTCCACGAGATCGATGAGCTTGTCGAGCACCTCGACGACGATCGGCCAGCGCTCAGCGGTCATCAGCTGCAGCGGGTTCTGAAGATCCTAAAGACGATGATCACCCAACTCGATGTTCTCGAAACGATGACGCCGCTCGAGTTTGAGTCGTTTCGGCGTTTCTTGGCAAACGCGTCCGGCTTTCAGTCCGCCCAGTTCCGGGAGGTTGAGTTCGTGCTCGGCCAGAAATCGTCGGCCCACCTCGAGCGGTTCGTCGACAACCCTCGTGAGCATGCCAACCTCAAACGCCGATTCGAGCGACCGTGCCTGTGGGACTCCTTTATCTCCTACGTGTGCCGGCAGGGATACGACATCCCCGACGAGTTCCTCGAACGCCAGGTGACAGCGCCGACCGAGCCGTCGACAGGAGTACAGGCTGCGCTCATCGAGGTGTATCGGGGAGACCCGCCGCTCATGCGGTTGTGCGAAGCTCTCACCGACCTCGACGAGGGCATGCAAGAGTGGCGGTACCGGCACGTGATGATGGTCCAGCGCACCATTGGCGGCAAAGTCGGGACCGGCGGCTCCAGCGGCGTTGAGTATCTCCGGTCCACACTGTTTCGGCCGGTATTCCCCGACCTGTGGGCCATTCGGGCCGTCCTGTGAGCGCTGCCGAGGTCACCTGGTTTGCCCCGGTCGGCCCCGGTTGGTCTCGGCTCGTTTGTCGTTTGGCACCTATGAGACAATCATCGCTATGGTCGTTGGGATAGAACCAGAACACTCTGACAAAGACGACGAACGTTATACAGCGACCGAGTCGCCGGAGTACCAAGCGTTCCGGGAAGCATATGAGGCATCGCCCCTCCGGGATGTGCCGTTTGAGACGATGTCGGGGGTGCCGGTCGAACCGGTGTACGGCGACGGCCCCTATCCCGGTCAATACCCCTACACCCGTGGCGTCTATTCCTCGATGTACCGGTCACGGTTGTGGACGATGCGGATGTTCGCCGGTTTCGGCACAGCCGAAGACACCAATGCTCGGTTCCACGACATCCTTCGCAACGGTGGCGGTGGCCTTTCGACCGCCTTCGACATGCCAACGCTGATGGGTCGGGACTCCGACTCACCGTGGTCGGTCGGCGAAGTCGGTCGGGCCGGCGTCGCCGTCGACAGCCTGGCCGACATGGAAGACCTGTACGCCGGCATCGACCTCGGGTCGGTGTCGACATCGATGACGATCAACGGTCCGGCCGCCATCGTCTTTGCCATGTACATCGCGGTGGCCGAGAAAAACGGCGTGCCCCGAGACAAACTGGCCGGCACCATCCAGAACGACATCTTCAAGGAGTACCAGGCCCAGAAGGAGTACATCTATCCTCCCCGGCCTTCGGTGCGGATCATCACCGACATGGTCAGGTTTGCCGCCGCCGAGATGCCGAAGTGGCACCCGATCTCGATCTCCGGTTACCACATCCGTGAAGCCGGCAGCACGGCCGCCCAAGAACTGGCATTTACATTGGCCAACGGCTTCGCCTACGTGGAAGCGGCCATGGCGGCGGGGGTTGACGTCGATGTGTTCGCTCCTCGCCTCAGCTTCTTTTTCAACTCACACATCGATTTCTTCGAGGAGATAGGCAAGTTCCGAGCGGCCCGCCGAATCTGGGCCCGGTGGATGAAAGAACGATACGGGGCCAAAAACGAGCGATCGATGTTGTGTCGCTTCCACACCCAAACCGCCGGCGTTTCGCTCACCGCTCAGCAGCCGGAGATCAACATCGCCCGGGTCGCTATCCAGGCCCTGGCCGGCGCGCTCGGTGGTACACAGAGCCTCCACACCGACTCCTACGATGAGGCGTTGGCCCTTCCAACCGAGAAGGCGGCCAGGATCGCATTGCGGACCCAGCAGATCGTGGCTCATGAGTCGGGGGCGGCAAACGTGGCCGACCCGCTAGGCGGCGCCCCCTACGTGGAGTGGATGACCGACGAGATGGAGCGTCAAGCCGAGGCAGTCTTCGCCCACCTTGACCAGATCGGCGACGGTTCCATTCTGGAGGGCGTGTACGCCGGGATCGAAAACGGATACTTCGTCGGAGATATTGCCGAGTCCGCATATCGGTTCGAACGAGAGGTCAACGCTGGCCGGCGCATCATCGTCGGGGTGAACGACTTCACCGACGGCGACGACGGTGAACAGGACCTCCTCCGAATCGGGAGCGATGTCGAGGATTATCAGCTCAAACGGTTGGAGAACGTGAAGTCGCAACGCGATGGGGATGCGGTGGCTTCGGCCCTTGCCGCGGTGACGGCAGCCGCTTCCGACTCGAGTGTGAACATGATGGAACCGATCCTCGACGCCGTGCGGGCCTACGCCACCCTCGAGGAAGTGGTGGCGGCCATGGAGACGGTGTTCGGCACCTATGTTGAGAAAGCGATCGTCTAGCCGTCGGGTGTGCGGCTAACCGGTTGGCATAGACTTCCGACATGGTCGACCGCACACCATCGAAAGAACCGATGAGCGGAGGCGACGTACCCCTTCGCGTGGTACTGGCAAAGTTGGGGCTCGACGGACATGATCGCGGCATCAAGGTCGTCGCTCGTATTCTTCGGGATGCGGGAATGGAAGTGATCTACCTCGGCCTTCGGCAAACGACCGACTCGATCGTCACCGCGGTGATGGAAGAAGATGCCGATGCCATCGGGCTTTCCATGCACAACGCTGGTCACATGACGCTCGCCCCGAACATGGTCAAGGCGCTTCGCCAGGCCGAGCTGCCAGTTCCGATCATCGTCGGAGGGATCGTGCCAAAAGACGACGTACAGCCGATGCTCGACGCTGGTGTTGCGGCGGTGATCGGCCCTGGTGCGTCGGCCGAAGAGGTGGCGGCCATCGTTCGAGACGCCGTCTCGGCGAGCGTCTGAGCGTAGATGGGTCGACAGCTGCAGCCGGTGCAGGAGATGTACCGCGAAGCCAAAGGCGGGGATCGTCGGGCTCTTGGCCGGCTGCTCACCCGCATCGAACGAGGAGGGCCGCCGGCCGATGAGATCGGGGAACTGGCTCACGTAGATGCTGGTTCCGCCCACGTGATTGGGATTACCGGTGCGCCGGGTTCCGGCAAGTCGACGTTGACCGGTCGGCTGGTCGAACTTTTGCGAGACAACGATGTGCGGCCCGCGGTGCTCGCCGTCGACCCATCGTCTCCACTGACCGGTGGTGCCATTCTCGGTGACAGAATCCGGATGGAAGGCACTCCGTCCACCGAACCCTCTGGCACGAGATCTACCAATGACGTATTCATTCGTTCGATGGCGACCCGAGGTCACTCTGGAGGTCTTGCGGTAGCTGTGCCGCAGGCCGTTCGGTTGTTCGATGCGGTCGGGTATGACCCGATCATCATCGAGACCGTCGGCGTTGGCCAGGTCGAGGTGGACGTCGTCGGCGCCGCAGACACCGCGGTTGTCGTCATGACGCCGGGGATGGGTGATGCCGTTCAGGCCAACAAGGCCGGCTTACTCGAAGTCGCCGACGTATTCGTGGTGAACAAAGCCGACCGGCCGGGGGCAGACGATGTCCGGCGCGATCTCGACCTGATGCTCGATCTGAGCCACGTGACGGGACAAGAGGATGGATCGGGGTACCGTCCCCCCATCGTCATGTGCTCGGCCATCGACGGCGATGGCACGACAGACGTTTGGCAGGCCGTGGCAGACCACTTAGAGATCCTGGGGAAACTCGGTCGGCGCCACATCCGTCGCCGTCACCGCATTCGGGCCGAGATCCGGGCCACGCTCAACCAGGCACTCGACTCCCGCATCGACGACCTCATCTATTCCGAAGTGGGCGAACGCCTCGTCTCCGACGCCCAGAACGCGTCCCGGTCGCCGTCATCAGCTGCCGCTGCGGTGCTCGACCACCTTCTCGGCCGTCGGTGACCCTCAGCTATCGATTGGGTGTCCGGTGAGCTGATCGGCTTCCCTTCCAGCTCTCGCCCCGACGGTATCGATGCCGGGTTCGATGGGGGAGATGTCGTGTAGCGACAGATCGACGAGTCGAGCTGTCTGTTCACTGCAGCGCTGCACGACTTCGATTCCCAGCATCACCATGGAAGACAGCACGATCGAGCCACCCCAGATCTCCGGGGTCAACCCGAGACCAGCGTCGGTGGTCGACACGACGGCGAAGAATGCCGACCACAAGACCAAAGGCGGGGCGGCGGTAACGACAGACCGTGGAGCCCCTATCGAAATGAGGCCGTCAGCTGCCAGTCCTGCGGCGAGAAGGGCCGGGATGCCGATGAAGTCTTCGTCGAATCCGAGCGAGATGGTGAGCCCGATGAAGGGCAGGAAGATGGAGGCCGTGCCGAAGGGAAGGCGCCAGCGACGAGATGCCAGCATCAGGGGCACGAAGGCGATGAACGTCGACAGCATGATGGTTATCACCGCGTGTTCGGCCGGGAACTCGTCGCCATTCGGGTCATAGGGAAACGACATGAGTCCAGAGAGCGACGGTGCCCAGGCGTAGAAGAATACGAACGCAATCACCGACGTGGTGAGCGACAACGACAGCAACGGGACGAGGAACCAGCCCAGGCTTGGTCGGGTGACCTCGAACTGGAGCCAGGCCGACCGGAACGGTGCGGAGAGAATCAGAAGCAGCCCGGCGAACAGCAGGAGGTGGGTAGGACTCAGGAGGGCATCGATGCTGGTTTCAACCCCATATATAGAGTGCCAGATAGCGTCGCCAATGCCGCCGGCGGCGAAGATGACCAGGCCAACCATGGCTGGTCGGTAGCCGACCGGCGCCCAATCGAACCAGTTTCCAACCCCCTTTTGACGGGACAGCGCCATCCATCCGATCCATGCTGCCGTCGCGGTAAAGCCCGAGTAGAACAAGGCGTGCCATGGAGTCCAGAACGATTCAAGGCCAGGGTCGGTGGAGTGAAAGTACGCGTCGACCAGAAGACCGACCAGCGTCCACAAGGCCAATACCAGTGTGATGCCATCTTCTCGCCGCGTCGATCGGGTCATTTTCGAAACGTACTTCGAAACGACGCGGGCGGACAATGGGGGCGAACCCTGAGCTGCCCCTGAGATCGGGCCGTGGCCGGTCAGGGTTTGGTCAGGCCAGCGCGTCGATGATTTCGTCGATCTGGTCGACGGTCGTTCGGGGATTGACGAAGCAGAATCGAAAGACCGGCTCGCCGTCATGCCGGCTGGGGACGACGAACGCCGCCCCGTCGGCCAACATGGCTTCGGTCCACGCCTGGTACTGATCGGGGTCCCAACCGATCCGGCGAAACACCACGATGCTCAGCGTCGGTTCCCACACCAGTTCGAGGTGGGGTGCGGCCTCGATACGTCGACCGGCCTCGATGGCGAGGTCGAGGGTGATCTGGATCGCCTCGGCGTATGCGTCCGTTCCATAGGTGGCGAGGGAGAACCAAAACGGTAAGCCACGGGCTCTGCGGGTCAAATGGATAGCGAAATCGCTCGGGTTCCAATCGCCGTAGGCGTCGAGAAACGAGAGGTAGCCAGCATGTTGGGCGTGGACCGCCCTCGCCTGGTCTGGATCTCGCCACAGAAGGGCGCAACAATCGAACGGGGCGAACAGCCATTTATGGGGGTCGATGATGATGGAGTCGGCGTGCTCGATACCGTCGAACTGCGGTCGGACCGATGGTGCGGCCAGGGCTGCGCCGCCATAGGCCGCGTCGACATGGAAAAACACGCCACGTTCTCTGCACACGACGCCGATCGACTGGAGGTCGTCGATGACTCCGAGATTCGTTGCGCCGGCGGTGGCTACGACACCGGCCACCCGGTGACCGTGCTCCTCTAACGCAGCGGCGACGCCGTCTCCGGTGAGTCGCCGCTGCTCATCGGTTTGGACGGCGATGAGATCGGCATCCATGACCGCGGCCGCCGACGGGATCGACGAATGAGCGGTGGCCGAAACGACGAAGGCCCACCGATCTGGCCGAGGGTGGCCGGCCTCGGCCAGTCGTTGTTCGGCCGCGCCTCTGGCGCCGACCATCGCCGACAGATTGCCGATCGTGCCTCCGGGAACGAACACGCCGCCGGCGGTGCTCGACAACCCGGCGAGATCGGCTAACCACCTGATCGCCTCGTTCTCGGCATGGGTCGAACCCGCTCCTTCGATCCACGAACCGCCGTAGATGGAGAATGCGCCGACCACGAGGTCGAACAACACCGCAGCCTCGGTTGGTGCCGCGGGAACGAACGACAGGTATTTCGTGTAGTCGACCGACAGGCAGGAAGGGGCCAACACATCGCGAAAGATGGCGAGAGCCTGATGGCCACCGATTCCTTCAGCGGTAATCGTCGCTCCGACGAGTTCCACGAGTTCATCGGCGGTCCTGGCCGTGCCGAGCGGGATGGGGTCGAGACGGGTCCGCCAACGGGCGAGCTCCACGATCTCGTCGGCCAACCGGTCGGTATCGTCGGTGTAGTCGTGCATCATGGCGTAATCGGCCCCGTTTACGTTATGGCTCGGTCCGGTAAGAGTCGTGTAGCCCGGGTCGGGATTCACCCATCGGTCGTTCGGCACCCCTCAGAAGGAAAGCCTGCGGATCACCAGGAAAGCCTGCGGATCAGCAGGAAAGCCTGCGGATCAGCAGGAGAGCCTACGGATCTGAAGGTACGAAGGGAAGGTACCGATCATCGAGCGCCGTTTCCTCCTCGGCCGACAAGCCGCCCCAGGTGAAGAGACGGGCTCGTGCTGTGTCATCGGGGAACAACACCGGGTTGCTCGCTAGTTCGGCGCTGGCGCCCCCTCGGCCGGCCAGGATTTCCTGCACCCCCATCACCGGTGACATGAACTGGACGAATTCGGTGATCCTGGCCGCGTTCGTCGGGTCGTAGACGAAATCCATGAACGCGCCAGCCGCCGCCACGTTCTCCGCTCCTGCTGGGATAACCATGGTGTCGAACCACTGGATAGCGCCCTCGTCGGGAACGATGAATTCAATGTCGGGTCTGTCCGCTTGAAGAAGTGCGGTGTCGCCAGACCAGGCCATGGCCGCAGCCAATTCACCGGTGCGGAGCTTTTCGGCAAAGTCCTCGAATGTTACGGCTCCGACCTGCCCGCTCTCGATGGCGTCGATGACCCGTTCGAGCCCGGCCTCTGCCGTCGCCAATGTTGGCCGCGACGGGTCAGCGCCGTTGGCCAGCATCGTGAGTCCAACGGCTTCCCGCATTTCGCCGATGAAGCCCACCTTGCCGGCTAGATCGGCGGCGAATAGGTCTTCGACGGAATTGAGCGGTCGTCCAGTCAGCATCGGGTCGTATGCGATGCCGGTGATGCCGGCCTGCCATGGCATCTGGAATCGGCTGCCACGGTCCCAGGCGTTCGTGAGGAAGGCGGGGTCGATGTTGGCGTGGTTTGGGATGACCTCGATGGGAAGGGGTTCCGCCCACCCGTTTTCGATCATTTGAGCCGCTCGCCAGTTGGTGGGGACGACGATGTCGTATTCCGGTGGGGAGGTATTGACCGCCTGTGACACGATCAAATCGAAACCGGAGTAGTTGTCCTCGTATGACTCGCTGTAGTCGATGGTGACGCCGAGCGAACGGATGCTGTCCAGCGTTCCCCCCGGATAGAAGAGGTCATCATCGGCGCCGACATCGATGTACTTGTCCCAATTGAGAACTCGGGCTTGGAAGCTGCCCCCAAGGTCGAACTGGGTCGGACGGCTGGTATCGGTGCAGGCAGCCAATCCGGCGGCGCCAGCTAGTGCCAAAAAGCGTCGACGGCTGAGCTGTCGATCGTTTCGGTTGTTGATGCGACGTCCGATCAACGGTATTCCCCGAGTCTGCGCTGAATTGCGAGAAGGATAGCGAGGGCGGCGAGCACGGGAAGGATGATGGTGAGGAATGGGGTGGTGCCGACGGCGCTGGCTGCCCGGTCGACACCGGAGATGAACTGGGTTCGGTTGTCGGACAACACACTTTCGATCGCGGTGTTCAACCCGTTAAACGCAGCGAGGCCCTCGCCTCGGAACTGTTCGATGGCCGCGTCGAGGTCGCCTCGATCGGCTTGGTCCTCGATCGATCTGGCCACGTTCTGGTACCGCACCCAACGGATTCGGAGTGTTTCGGCCGCCGCCCGCTCACGATCGGAGTCTGCGCCGTTGGCCAGGCGATCGAGATCGGCATCGACTTGGGCGAACAGCGATGTGAGATCGGCCCGGTCTTCTTCGAGTAATCGCAGGCTGAGTTCCGACTGGAGTTCGAACGCCGCGGTCTGAATATCGGACGTGGTCTCTATTGCGGTAAGCCCTCCGGACGCTGCGTCGTCGAGTGCTCTCGATCGGGTCGCTGGCCCGATGATCAGGTAGCCGAGAACGATCAAGATCAGCGCGGTGGCCAACACCAGAAGTGGGTTAAGGATCCGGTTGGTTCGCTGCAGCAGACCAATCTGGGCCCGAAGTAAAGCCAAAACCGTGATCACCCCAAGGATGATGGCCAAGATGGTGAGAATGAGACCGGTGTTGCGTTCTTCGTCGAGGTGAAGCTGGCCGCGGGCGTTCACGGTTGCTACCGACTGGCCGACGTCGTTTTGGACAACGCTGAGCGCTTGTCGTAGTTGTTCGTCGGCACCGGGAAGGTCGTTGGCGTTTGCCACCCTGGCTGCCTCGATCTGGCCGCTGTATGTATTGAGTGAGATCCCGGTGTTCTTTAAGGCCCGGTGGGCGGCTGGGTCGTCGCCAAAGATGGCGGAGACCTCTTCGGTCTGTTCGCTCGCTCGACGGATGGCGTCGTAGTAGAGATTGCGGTTTACCCGGTCGGTCGAATCGGTGCGTTGAGCCAAGAACGCCGCGGTCGAGGCAGTGTTGGCCTCGGCCACGCTGGCGAACAGGCTTTGGATCCCGATGAGCGCTGGCGCCGTATTGTTTGCCGTCGTCTCAGACGCTGAGCGCATGACAAGACTGGCGGCCGATCCGACGACGGCAAAGGCGGCGACCAGGGCCAGCAAGACGACATTCCACCGTCGAAGGAAGCTTGGGGTGGTCCCTTTGGCGGGCGAAGAGCTTCGGGGGCGAAGGGCTCGCGACTTCAATGGGGTAGGCGCTGCCGCCGGCGGATTGATGTCGGCCGGTGGGAGCGGAGGTTTTGAGACCGCGGTCATATCGATGATCACGATAGTGGAAACTACGATGAGACAATCACCAGGTGACGAGCACCGCAATGAACGGGTATCAGCACTGCAACGAACGGGTATCAGCACTGCAACGAGCGGGGAGAGGTTCGCTGGTCTGGTAACGCCAGCTGGTACCTGCGACCACCCGAGACGGGCGACGGGGGGTCGGGAAAGAAGTGAAGGGCGGCGCTCCGTCGGTTATCAGTTGAAAGAACGGAGCTAAGCTCGACGGTCAGTGCCGTCTCATCTTCCCCCACCTCATTTTCCTCCGTCTTCTGGTCCACCACCTGACGGGGGCCAGACGAGAACCGCCGGCGTCGGTCGGGGGTCTCCCGACCTGATCAGCACGCTCGACCACTACGAGTTGTCGCTCGACGGGTTTCAGCTCGGGGTATCGGAGATCGAGCAATCTCCCTCCTACCTGATGTTGAAGGATGCGACGCTCACCGGCGACACGGCGAGGCGGTACGGCGAGGCTGCCCGCCAGGCCGGCGATCTTTGGCCGCTTATCCAGGCCGCTGAGGCCCATCTTGGGGTCATCCGGAATCACGCCGACACAAAGGGGACAACCGGCGCGGCCGGAGCGGAGTTACATCGGCTTTTGACCGACAGATGGTTCGCAGTGACGGCACTGGCCGGAGGCACGCCCCGCAATTACTCGATCGGTGAAACCCTCGACCACATTCGCCGCCGATATGACGCCATTCGCAGCGCGGTGGCCGAAGTCGATCAACTGTGGGTATCGGTCCTTCCTCGGGTCGACGCGGCGAGAACCACGATTGCGCGGTTGGAGGAAGAGGCCCGCCAGCTCGGCGTCATCGAACCGTTGATCGGCCGGGCCGCAGCGTTGGCCGATGACTTGGCCGACAGGCTGATGTCGGATCCAGCCAGCGTCAAGGTCGAGGACGGGCCGAATCTCGACGCCCAGGTAGCGAAGGCGGCAAGCCAGATGGCTGCGCTTCGTACCGGCCACGACAACCTCGATGCCGACCTGAATGCGACCGAGGAACTGTTGGCGTCGCTGCGGGTGCTGCGGGCCAGAGCCGAGGCCGCATTCGTCGAGTCGGGAGCCAAGATCGACAACCCGCAAGGTCTGGCTCGGGTCCCCGGACCGGCACTGCTCGATGGGCCCGACGGCATGGCGGCTCGCCTTGATGCATTGTTTGAAAACGCGGCGACGAAGGCCTGGACGCAAAAGCGAGCGTTGCTCGATTCGTGGTTGAGTTCGGCGAGGAAGTTGGAGAATCAGCTAACGAGGGCAGAGGAAACCAATCGGCGACCGCTCCATCGCCGTGATGAGCTGCGCGGCCGGCTTCAGGCCTACTCAGCCAAAATTGCTGCCTCGGGCCGGGCCGAAGATATGGACCTTGCCGAACTGGTGGACCGGGCTCGATCGCAGCTCTACAGTGCGCCGACCGACCTGGCAGCCGCCGAATCGGTAATCACCAACCTGGCAGAGAGGCTTCGAACATGAGCGCCACGGGCCCTGGTAACCCTATCGACCGATGCGACTCGAGTCGTGTCGAGCGGTTCGGAGCATTGGTCCGATGACCCCGTGCGGTGAGGCGGGGTGTGCCGGCACGATCGCCAACGACGGGTATTGCGATACCTGTGGTGCCAAGCCAACGCCGGCTGCGTCGGCCGATCCGACCGTTTCAGCGGTCGGTCACGACGTGCCGTTGTCGGCGGCACAGGCGGTGTGGGCCGACAGCGGATTCGTCAACGACCACGGAACCCCAGCCGATCACCGAGACGGAGGTGGTGCCTACGGCGGACAACCATCGGCCGGCGGCTCGGACGGTACCGTTCGCCCTACCGGGTCGCCGTGTGGGCGGGATGGCTGTGTCGGTACGATCGCCAACGACGGCTACTGCGACACGTGCGGGCTTGCCGCCACCAGTCATGGCGGACCGGTCCGGGTGACGACGCCGGTCCTGGCTCGGATAGATCCCGACTCAGAAGACGTGCCGTCGATCGCTGTTCCCCAGCCACCCGATATCTCGAACCGGATCCCCGGGGCTGGAACCGCTACCGCTCGCAGTCGTACCACGACGACCGCGTCGCGACGCACCGGCTCGGTTCGCACGGGGATCGGGATCGGGTTGGTGTCGGTCCCGCCAACGTTGGTAGGTGATCCAGCCGCTGCGGTCATGACCGACGAGCGGATCAAAGCCGAACTCGGCATCGTCTTGGAGGAAGATCGAAACTGCGCGGCGTGTGGGAAGCCGGTCGGTCGGGAACACGGAGGAAAACCGGGTCGGGTCAAAGGGTTTTGTGGGACATGTCGGACCGCGTTCGACTTCGTGACAAACGAACCGTCGCTGCGGCGGGGCGAAATAGTGGCCGGCCAATACGAGATCTTGGGTCCACTAGCCCACGGTGGTATGGGCTGGATCTACCTCGGTCGTGATCGAGCGGTTTCAAACCGCTGGGTGGTGCTGAAGGGCCTGCTGAACGAGGATGACCCTGACGCCGTTGCTGCCGCTGTGGCCGAGCGCCAGTTCTTGGCTCAGATCGAACACGCCAACATCGTGAACATCTACAACTTTGTGACCCATCGGGGCTCCGGGTACATCGTTATGGAGATGGTTGGAGGCGAGTCATTAAACGCAAAGTTGAAAGCTCGTCGGAGGGTGAACGGCGGTGTGCCCGATCCGTTGCCTGTGGCCGAAGCGATCGCCTATGTGCTGGGTGCATTACCGGCGTTCGCTTATCTGCACGACCTTGGCCTTGTATACAACGACCTGAAGCCGGCCAACCTCATGGCGGTTGGTGATGACGTAAAGCTCATCGACGTTGGTGCGGTAATGCGGATAGGTGATGAGCAGGCCGCTATTTTCGGCACGCAAGGATTTCAGGCGCCGGAGGTTGCGAAGGAGGGGCCTTCGGTCGCCTCGGACTTGTACACCGTCGGTCGAACCCTGGCGGTATTAATAATACGATTCATGTTCCATGAAGGCACCTTTCTATATTCTTTGCCTTCGCCAACCGAAGAACCTCTGTTTGCCAATTGGGAATCTCTCTATCGATTCCTTTTACGAGCCACCGCCTTCCACCCAGACGATCGATTCCAGAGTGCAGAAGAGATGGCGGAGCAGCTGACCGGCGTGTTACGAGAGGTTGTGGCCGTCACCGAGCGCCGTCCCCGACCGGTGGCCTCGACCCTGTTCGAAGGCGACCAGTTGGCAAACATGCTGGTCGCAAGCTCGGAGACTTACGACGTGACCGCTGCCGACTGGCGTGTTCTTCCCGGCGCCAGGGTAAATGAAGCCGACCCCGCGGCCCCATTTCTGCTGGGACTTCCCGAGGGTAATCCGGCACGGGCGGTCCAATCGATACAGAATGGGATAGAAGCCGGCCAGGTCGTGGCCTCCGATGAGGTGTTACTCAGGTTGGTCTGGGAGCTGATCCAACTTCGAGAACCTTTGGGTGAAGATATTGGTCAACCGACACAAATTCTTCGTCAGGTCGAGCTGTCGAACCCCTGGGAATGGCGGGTCAATTGGTATCGGTCGATTCAGCAACTGCAGACTGGGCTCGCTGCGCCGGCGGCCGAAGGTTTTAGTCGGGTGTGGACGGAACTTCCGGGGGAAACCGCGCCAAAGATAGCCGTCGCTCTTGCCGCGGAATTGGCTGGAGAGTACGAGCGCGCTCTGGAACTGTATGACATGGTCATCAGCTCCGACTCGTCGTTCGTGTCGGCGGCGTTCGGCCTCGCTCGGTGTAGCTGGCAGGTGAGCGACCACGATGGAGTGGTCGCTGCATTCAACCGGGTTCCGACCAGCTCGGCCGCCCACTACGACGCCCAGGTGGCGGCGGCCAGAGCACTTGTGTCTGGGGGGCCGGACGGTGAGCCACAGTTCGAAGACCTGGCATCGGCTGCGGCGACGATCGAGAGGTTGCAACTCGACGCCGCGGAGCGGGCCGCGCTGTCGGCCGAGATCTTTGAACAAGGACTCGACGGGATCGCTTCCGGTCGGATTCCAATAAATGGTCGTGCGATGTTGGGGCGGGAGTTGTCCGAGAAGTCATTGCGCGAAGGCCTGGAGGAGACCTACCGTACCCAAGCCCGTCTTGCTACTACCGAAGCGGAACGAATCCGCCTGGTTGATCGCGCCAACGCCGTCCGACCCCGGAGCCTGTTCTGATGATCTGTCCAAATTGCTCCGAGGAGGCCCCTGAAGAGGCCAAGTTTTGCGAGGCATGCGGTCAAGACCTCAACATCGAGCCGTCCCCAATGTGTGTATCCTGTGGCGAGCGAGAGGTTGGCGATGAGGGGTACTGCCTCTCTTGTGGGTACAAGCAACCCGAGGAGCGGGACCATATGGAGTTCCGCGCCGGTTCGACGGTTGCGGTCACCGACCGCGGCAAGCGGCATCGGCACAACGAGGACGCAGTGGCTCTTGGCCAAACCAACGCTGGCGACGCAGTGCTCGTCGTCTGCGACGGCGTGTCGTCGACCCCGGGGTCCGCCGAAGCATCGAAGCGGGCTGCTGCCACCGCCTGTGATCTGCTGTTGTCGGGTCTAGATGACTCGGTGGTCGACGTCGACACGCTGCTCGCGAAAGCAGTTGAGGCGGCCCAGGCCGAGGCATCGGCATCGACCGAGCTTGAAGCTGATGGTCGGCCCGTCACCTATGACGACGATGCTGGTGGCCCGCCGTCATCGACGTTTGTCGCCGTCGTCGTCAGGTCGGTCGATTCGGTAACCACCGAGCTGTCCACCGCCTGGGTCGGCGATAGCCGCGCCTATTGGGTGGGCGATATTGCCGCCGCCGGTGTCGACGCCGATGCTGGCGCGTTGCGGCTCTCGCCGGTCGACCATGAACTGAACGGAAGCTTGGTTCGATGGCTTGGGGCTGACAGCGTCGACCCCACCCCGGATGTGACGACGACGCAGGTCGAAGGACCGGGGTGGGTCGTCGTCTGTAGCGATGGTCTCTGGCGGTATGCGGCCGAGCCGGCCGAGATGCAAGGACTGTTAGGCCGGCTGGCCAATGAAGGGGAGCGTGGGCTTGGAATGGCGAAAGCTCTCGTCGATTTCGCGAACGAGCAGGGGGGCCACGACAACATCAGCGTGGTGTTGTGGAGCAATCACCCAGAGCGGCTCGATGCCGATGGTGAGTTGTCGGGAGGCGATGCGGCGACATCGATCGCCTCGGCGGTCGCCTTCACCGACGAGGGCGACCCCGCACCTCCGGCGATGCCATCGCAAAGCGATGAGTCATGAGCGCCAACGCACAGACTGAGGGCGAAACGAGGAAGAGACAGTGACTGATTTTGTTGCCGAGGTGTTCCAGAACGAGTTCCTCCCCGCTGGGGCCGACACGATCGACGCGGTCGTCACGGTGCGATCATCGGGCGATGGTACGGCTGGGGCCTCGGTCCGGGATGCGGTCGAGATGATCGTCATCGACACGTCTGGTTCGATGCAGGAGGAAGGTGGCCGGAAGATGCGGGCGGCCAAGGCGGCAACCCAGGCCGCCATAGACACCATCGACGATGGTGTCTACTTCGCCATCGTCGGTGGCAACGCCGGTGCGTACATGATCTACCCTCACGAGGGGCTGGCGATCTCCGATCCCCGGACCCGCGAAGAAGCAAAGCAAATGGTGGCCAGAACCCAGGCCAACGGTGGCACGGCCATCGGGACGTGGCTCAAAGCTGCCGCCTATCTGGCCGGGCTTCGCCCAGATGCTATCGCCCACTGTTTGTTGTTGACCGATGGGAAGAACCAGCACGAGGAAGATTGGGTTCTCGATTCGGCCATCTCTAACTGTGTTGGGTTGTTTCAGTGCGATGCCCGAGGCCTTGGATCCGATTGGGATATCGATGAGATGCGACGTGTGTCCTCCTCGCTTCTCGGCACCGTTGACATCATTCCCCGCCCCGAGGACATGGAAGCGGAATTCACCCGCCTCACCGAAGCAGCCATGGGGAAACAGGTAGGAAGTGTCGCTCTGCGGTTGTGGACGCCGAAAGGATCGTCGAGCCAGTTCGTGAAGCAGGTGGCGCCAACATTGGAAGACCTGACGGGCTCAGCTCAAGCCGTCAACCCCCTGACCAATGACTATCCGCTCGGCGCCTGGGCCGGTGAAGAAGAGCGTGATTACCACGTTCGGATCCATATCCCGGTCGGCAACATTAGCGATGAACGACTAGCTGCTCGCGTCATGCTGGTGATCGATGGAGTCGATCAGCCGGCGGCCTTGGTGCGGGCGATCTGGACCGACGACGAGCGGCTCACGACAAGGATCAACCGTGAAGTTGCGCACTACACCGGTCAGGCAGAACTGGCCGATGCCATCGCCGAAGGACTGGCGGCCCGAGACGTCGGAGATCAGGAGACGGCGACTGTAAAGCTCGGTCGTGCCGTCCAGATTGCCCATGAGGCTGGCAATGGCGATACGGTGCGGCTGCTGCAAAAGGTTGTCGACGTTGATAACCCGGCCACCGGTACCGTTCGGCTCCGCCGAGGTGTCGACAAAGCCGATGAGATGGCGCTCGACGTCCGCTCCACCAGGACGGTGCGGGTGAACCGGGGATAATCGCCGAGCTACAGCTCGATCAGGTCTGAAGTAGCGATGATCGGTCCAGTCGGATGCGGTCTGGCAAGGCCGCTACCATTGCGGTCCACAGGAATCGGTGAGGTAGATGGACAGTACGTGTGACAACTGCGGAGTGGGTCATGGCCCAGACGACATGTTCTGCGAGAACTGCGGCTATGACTTCATAACCGGGTCGCTGCCACCCGATACCGGCGGAGAGTTAGGGGTCGCCGCTCCACCAACTCCGTCGACCCCGGCTCCGGAATCGGATCAACCCGCTGATCTCGGTCAGCAAGCAGTCGCCCCGTCGGTGCTCGATGCCGACCCGGTCTCTGGCCCGTCGGCCTCAGCCGAGGTGCCGGTGGCCGAGGTGCCTCGATTCCGAATCGCCGTCGCCGTAGACCGTGCCTACTTCGATGAGGTGGTCAACGACGGTGAAATCGAGTACCCGGATCCTCCTCCGGCGGTTCTCGAGCTGGAACTGGCCGGTACCGAGATTCACGTGGGTCGAACCAGTGAAAGCCGGGCCATCCACCCCGATATCGATGTCGCCGATCTGACCGGTGACCAGGCGGTGTCGAGTCGTCACGCTGTGATACGGGTCACCGTTGATGGTGTTCACACCGTCGTGGACGTTGGGTCGACCAACGGAACGTTCGTTGCGACGCCAGATTCGAAAGCTATTAGCCAAGGGGTGCCGATCGAGGTCAAAGTCGGGGCACCGATTTTTCTCGGCGCGTGGACCAAGCTCACGATCTTGGGCTAGCTCGGCGTCTTACTTTGGTGGCATGCGGATGCCACCGTCGACCCGAACAACCTCGCCGTTCACGTAGGGGTTCGTGATGAGGTCGGTAACCATGAACGCTAACTCCTCGGCGGTGCCGAGTCGCTTTGGGAACAACACCGATTGACCGAGGTGGGATTTGAACTGTTCCGACGCTTCGCCTTCCCCGTAGATCGGAGTGTCGATCAGTCCGGGGGCGATGGTGTTGACCCGGACCCCAATGGCCGACAGATCGCGTGCCGTTGGGAGCGTCAATCCGACGATGCCACCTTTTGAGGCGGCGTATGCGGCCTGACCGACCTGTCCGTCGAAGGCTGCGACCGACGCCATGTTGACGATGGCTCCGCGGGTTCCGTCGTCATCTGTCGGTTCGGTGGCGGCCATCGCTGCGGCGGAAAGTCGCAGCATGTTGAACGAGCCGAGGAGGTTGACCTTGATCACAAGCTCGAAGTCCGATTGAGCCATCGGGTCGTTGTTGCGGTCGACGGTTCGGCCGGCACGAGCGAGACCGGCGGAGTTGACGAGGGCACGGAGCGGCCCCATCTCCGAAGCGGCAGCTACTGCGGCGGCCCCATCCTCTTCACTCGACACGTCGCAGTGAACGAATAGTCCATTGAGCCGTGAGGCTACGGCCTGGCCCCTCTCGTCGTTTAGGTCGGCGACGACGACCCGAGCGCCGAGGGCGGCAAGCTGCTCGGCCGCCGCCTCCCCGATGCCCGATGCGCCACCTGTGACCAGCGCTGATGCTCCGTCGAGATTCATTCGTGGCATGGATGTCCTCTTCTCGGGCCCCAGCAGCCTGCGGCCGTTTCGTGTTGGAATTCCCGTCGACCGGTGGCGATGCCCGATCCGGGGAAGGGAATGTCGAGATGAGGATACGGGCCGGGACGGGCTCTCGTCTAAGTACGTCGAGCGATCACGGTCGCTGGCCGGTAGGCGGGCCAACATACGATCGTCGGCGCACCGACAACTCGGGTGTACCGGTAGTATCGGGTGGTGCTGTTGGGCTCAGAGGAACGTGAGAATTTCGTCGATCTCGGCGATATCGGTGTCGGGCCGTGGATCTCGCTAGCGGTCATCGTGGTTGTGTTGCTCGCCGCTGATTTGTGGCGGCATCGGAAGGCGCACGAGCCTTCGCCGAAAGAAGCATTGCTCGAATCCATGTTTTGGGTCTTTTGCGGGCTGGCGTTCGCTGTCTACGTCCTGGTGGCGTTCGGTGGCCCAGCGTTCGGCGAGTACCTGAGCGGCTACCTGACGGAGAAGGCGCTCAGCGTCGACAACGTCTTCGTATGGTCGATGTTGTTTACCTCGATGCGGATTCCCATCAAGTACCAGCATCGGGTGTTGTTCCTCGGTATCTTCGGCGCCCTCGTGTTGCGGGCGGTGTTCATTTTCCTCGGAGCAGCGCTGCTTGAACAGTTCGAGATCTTGTTGATCGTGTTTGGGCTGTTCCTGGTCTACACCGGAATCAAGATTATTCGTCACCGAGCTGATGAAGGCGATGTGGCGTCCACCCGTGGTCTTGGCCTCCTCAGTCGGTTCATGCCGGTCACCGAACGATTCGACGGGCAGAAATTTATTACGATCGAGAATGGTAAACGGACCGCCACTCCGTTGTTGGCGGCGTTGGTCGTCGTAGAGGCGACCGATGTGGTTTTTGCCGTTGACTCGGTACCGGCGATTCTTGGTTTGTCCCGCGAGGAGTTCATCATTTTCTCCTCGAACGCCTTTGCCATCTTGGGGCTACGAGCGATGTACTTCTTGCTGGCCGGTGCTCGGGAGCGGTTTCACTACCTCAACCACGCTCTGGGGGCCATCCTGCTGTTCGTTGGTGGGAAGATGATCGCCGCCCCGGTGTTCCACCTCAACGTATGGATTTCCCTCGGGGTTATCGGGGCCTTGCTCGTCGCCGCCGTCGTCTTCTCCCAGTACAAGAATCGCCAGTTGGCTGCTGAGGTGGCTGGTTCGCCACCGTCACCCTCGGCCGACGCCCAGACCGCCCCCCAAAGTGAGATGGATCGCCTGGCCGGCAGGGGCGACGTTGCCGCCGGGCATGATGAGCGACCCCCTCGGGCGTAAGTCGGTCATCGGCTGAATCGTCGGCCCGGTCGGTGAGGTAATTCGTTTCCCGTCGCGTCTCATGTCACCCACCGTTCAGGCCGATGGTCCTCTGTGGAGCACGTGGTCAGATCCACTTCGGTCGGCGAGATATCAGCGACTGCTTCGGCCGACCGGCGTGACCAACCGAACCATGAGCTCCCGGAGTTCCTTGGGTGGTTCGGTGCGCTCTGGGCGTTGTCGACCTTTTTTCACCTGGCGGCCAACTCTCAACACCTTCTGGCCGTAAGCGGCATCGGATTGCTCCAGATCGGCATGGTTGTGGGTGCCGGCCTCATGCTCGTTCGTCCCTGTTGGCCGGTGGCCGGGGGGTTGGCTTCGGTGAGTTTGCTGGTGCTGTGGCTCAAACTGCCGGTAGTGGGCAACCACGAGATCATTCTCGGTCTGGTCAACCTGTCGATACTCATCGCCGTCGGCCGGCGCCGTGGGTCGTGGATCGGTGATGCCGTGCCGGCGGCCCGTCTGGTGCTCCTGTTTTCCTATGGCTTCATTGCGTTTTCAAAGTTGAACTCAGCGTTCTTCGATCCGTCCGTGAGTTGCGCCGTCGTGTTCGGTGATGAATTCGGCCGCTGGTTTGGGCTTCGGGTCTCGGGACGGACGATTCTTCAGGGATTGGTGATATACGCAACGGCCACCGTGGAACTGGCTATCCCGGTGTTGTTGGTCGTGCGGTGGACACGGCGATACGGGGTCGCGCTCGCCCTCGGCTTCCACTTCTTTTTGGCGTTGGAGCCGGTCGGTCACGTATGGGATTTCTCAAGTGTGCTTCAGCCGCTGATCCTGCTTTTTGCATCGCCGGCTGTCCATCGTCGCCTTGACCGTTGGTGGGATGGTTGGTTGGCTCGATCGCGAGATGAGCGGTTGTTGATCGTCGCGCTGTCTATCGCCGCCCAATGTGTGGTCGTGGTGGCCGGTTGGCCGGCCTGGCTGGTTGCCTCCCCGATCTGGCTTCTCATCGGCGGATTCGTGTTATGGCCGGTGTTAGCCGTTGCGACCCGCCCCGGTCGATTTGGCTCTCTCGGTGAACCTTTGGCTATCCGGTGGTGGAGGCCGGTTGGTCCGGCCGCCGTCGTGGTTGGCCTAGCGTCGATGATCGGGATCGCCCCGTACACCGAAAGTCGTTCGGCCGCCGCGTTCAATATGTATTCGAACCTACAGGTAGCGGACGGAGTGTCGAATCATCTCCTCGTTCGTCGACCGCTCACCCGGTCGACCGAGCCTCTGGTGTCGGTGGTCGAGGCCCCAGCGGATAGCCCGCTCGACTTCTATGTTGAGCGTGAACTCGCGGTTCCGATTCGCAATCTCAGCCGGTACCACGTCGACCGGCCGAGCGATCTCGCCACTGTCGAAATCGACGGTGAGGTGGTATCGGTAGCCGCCGCGGTGTCCGGGCAGCCGTCGGGTACCGGTGGGATACTGGCGCCCGTTCGCTACAAGCTCGGGTTTCGTCGCGCCGTTGACCTCTCCGCTCCGGCTCAGTGTTTGCGTTCCTGGGGGCCGGCGGGATGACCATGAACGCATTGGCCCACCGTGCTCGTCATGGGACTCCTGAACGGTTGCCCGGGTGTTTTTGTTGACGGTCGATGGGTAGTGGGGCCCATCTAGCTCTTTCGTTGTTCCGACGATGTTGTTTGTACAAGCCCACACGGGATGGAACAACAGAGTGAGTTGGAGATAGAACTATGGTTCAGTACGAATTTATTAGCGCTTGGTTGAAGGCTCGGGTCGATTCTGAGCGTGGTGCGTCACTGGTTGAGTATGCGCTTCTGGTTGCCCTGATCGCAGTTGTTTGTATCGGTGCCGTGACCTTCCTCGGTCGTGAAGCCGCCGACGAGTTCAGCACCATCGGTAACTCGATCAACTAGTCGATCGTTCAACACCCGATCGACCCACTCCTGGCGTCGATCGGGTGATTGGGCGCAAGGCCATACGACGACCACGTCGTGTGTCGTAGTACCCGGTAGAAAGAGGAGCGCCATGCCGGCGCTCCTCTTTCTCGGTTTTGTGGTGTTGGAGATGTTATATCTCTGGCGGTTGACCGTCGGCTGCGCGGGCGCTTGGCGAATCGTCCACCCAGGCTGACGCCGGGTACACGAGGTAGGCATACGATCGGAACACATCGCCATCGGTCTCGATCCAGTCGGCCAGCCGACCGCCGACGGCGGCAATCTGCCCTGACGCCCAGCGAAAGTCGGCGAGGTGGTGCTCCCGGACGATTGGGCCATCGACCGGTCGTATCGAGAGTAGTACGGCTGAATTGGCCACATACGGTGGCGAGAGCCCTCGGTGGCGTTGACGGTCAACGATCTGTTGGACAACAGGGCGAATCGAGATTCCGACGTCGTCGGTGATAACACCATCGACGACTCGGCCCTGCGAATTGAGCATGATGCCGGCGTTGGCGAAGGCGTAATCGTCGCTGAGCTCCATGGCGAGCCCGAGAGCGTCTCGAAAGCAGGTAATGGTGGGTGCTGCACGCATGATGCGCTCCCATTGTCGGGCTGGCCGAAGTAGGCAAGCGCCGGATGTGGTCACCGCGTCGGTGAGATCACTGTGGTGTTGCTTTGGTGTCACTGTAGTGAACGGCGGTGACACGCTGGGGTTGCCCGTCGTTGCGAATGGTCGATGTCTTGGTGGGCGGTCGATGGGTAGCGGGGCCCATCCAGCTCATTCGTTATTGCGACGATATGAGGTATGTGAGCCCACACGGGATGGAACAACAGAGTGAGTTGGAGATATAAATATGGTTCAGTACGAATTTATTGGCGCTTGGTTGAAGGCTCGGGTCGATTCTGAGCGTGGTGCGTCGCTGGTTGAGTATGCGCTTCTGGTCGCCTTGATCGCGGTTGTTTGTATCGGTGCCGTGACCTTCCTCGGTCGTGAAGCCGCCGATAACTTCAGCGCCGTCGGTAACTCGATCAACTAGTCGATCGTCCGCCACCCGATCGGGCCCACTTCTGGCGCCGATCGGGTGGCCGGGCGAGGTTGTGGCCGGTTTCGGTCCAACGCGGAAGAGGAGCGTCCCCCGTGGCGCTCCTCTTCCGCGTTTCTCTTTTTGGGCGTCCGTATCCAGGATTAGGTTGTCTATTTCGGATACGGATCGAGAATCGGGGTGAACAAGCTCAATCGAGAGAGAGTGGGAATCATGAAAGAAAGAATGCTTGCAGTGTTGGCCAAGAAAAGAGTGAGGCGAAAGGTGCAATTGGTTGTCCTGGCTCTGACACTTCTGACCACCACGTTCACTACGACGCACTCAGCGTCTGCAGACTCCAGTGGTCTTCGATGTAGTACTCGAGTGGTGGCGACTAGCGGTGACAGTAGCTTCAAGCCATATAACATTTGGACTACCCGCTATCAGGGCAGTCACCTGAGTAGATCGCTTATCGTAAATTCAGGCGAGAAGTACCGAAAACTACTGAAGAAGACCACGATCAATACCAAGCTAAAGAACTGCTACGCAACCCACGACTCGTTTGTCACCAATCCGCCCCGAAGGGAAGGCGATTTGGTGTCGAGCAGCCGGTACCAAGAGCGAGTGGTTCAGTACGGCTATACGAACTGCACCAACAGTCGGAGTGTCGTATTGGTCTTTGCTGTCGCGTCGACCCGCTGCTCTGGGTTTATTCACATCACCAGTACGGTAAGGAGCTAGTTCGACCATGGATTGAGCCAGGGCTGGAGATGGCTGGCTGCGGAGTCTCCTCGACCGGGTCACTCCGCCGTACGGGACGCTAACCCGCAACTCACGGCCGGGGTCAACACTGGGATAACCCAGATTGTCAGGGTGTTTTTGTTGACGGTCGATGGGTAGTGGGGCCCATCTAGCTCTTTCGGGGTTCCGACGATGTTGTTTGTACAAGCCCACACGGGATGGAACAACAGAGTGAGTTGGAGATAGAACTATGGTTCAGTACGAATTTATTAGCGCTTGGTTGAAGGCAAGGGTCGATTCTGAGCGTGGTGCGTCACTGGTTGAGTATGCGCTTCTGGTTGCCCTGATCGCAGTTGTTTGTATCGGTGCCGTGACCTTCCTCGGTCGTGAAGCCGCCGATAACTTCAGCACGGTCGGTAACTCGATCAACTAATCGGCGCCGCTCGGCGGTTTGAGAGCCGCCGCCGGTAGCGGCACTGTGAGAGACTAGAGCAGGGGCTTCGGCCCCTGCTCTAGTCGCGTGCGATCGGATGCGGTCGACGGATGGCCGCTACAGGTCGAACGAGGTCCGCTGGCACACGACACGGAGGGCGAAGTTCGACTTGATTTTGGTGACACCGGGAAGCTTGGCGAGCTGATCTCGATGGATTCGTTCGAAGTCTCGAACGTCGGCGCAGACGACCTGAACGAGGTAGTCGGCATCGCCGGACATGAGGTGGCAGCCCATCACCTCGGGGCAGCGTTCGATCGCCGCTTCGAACGCGTCGAGTTGACCGCCGGACTGAGTATCGAGAGACAGCTCGACGAACACGGTCGTGGCCCGATCGATCGTCGCGCCGTTGATCAGTGCGTGGTAGCCGTCGATGACGCCGGATTGCTCCAGGGATCGAACTCGGCGAAGGCATGCCGAAGGCGACAATCCAACCGATGTGGCCAGTTCGGCGTTGGTGACCCGCCCGTGCTCCTGGAGTTCCATGAGTATCGCACGATCAACGACGTCGAGTTCCATGGAGACAATATTAGTGCGCAACTATGCCACGAATCGGCAGAAGCTTGTGGCCGAAGGTGTTTGCACGGCAGAAGTCGCAATCATCGGTAGTGGGGATCGTCGTATAGTGGTACCCGGCCTGACGGGCGCGAGACGCTTGAGCCCCGATGCCAGGTGACAGTGCCGTCACTACACAGACAAAGGGGTTGTGCCATGAGAATCGGAATTCCGGCCGAGATCAAAGACGCAGAGCAGCGGGTCGGGTTGACCCCGAGCAGCGTTAGGGAACTCACGACTCGAGGTCACGATGTCGTCGTCCAGCGCAACGCCGGCAACGCCATCGGCGCGACCGATGCCGACTATCAGACGCAAGGGGCGTCGGTGGTCGAAACCGCGGCGGATGTGTTCGAGCAGGCGGAAATGATCGTGAAAGTAAAGGAACCTCAGGCCGAAGAGCGCGCCATGCTTCGCGAAGGCCAGATCCTGTTCACCTACCTCCACTTGGCACCGGATCCCCAGCAAGCGAAGGAACTGGTCGCCAGCGGGGCGGTCTGTATCGCCTATGAGACGGTCACCGATGACGACGATCAACTGCCACTGCTCGCCCCGATGTCGAAGGTAGCGGGCCGTATGTCGATCCAGGCCGGCGCCCACACGCTCGAGGGCCCCCAAGGTGGCGCCGGGCTATTGCTCGGTGGTGTGCCCGGGGTGGCCCCGGCCAAGGTTGTCGTTATCGGCGGCGGCGTCGTCGGTGAGAACGCGGTGGAGATGGCGGTCGGTCTCGGCGCCCAGGTCACCGTGGTCGACCGTAAAGTCGACGTGTTGGATGAACTGGCGGCCCGATTCGGATCATCGCTCCATACCGTGTATTCCACCACCGCGGCATTGGAGGAGCTCGTTCTCGACGCCGACCTCGTCGTTGGCGCTGTGCTGGTCAAGGGTGCCCGAGCGCCGAAGCTGATCACCGCCGACATGGTGACCGCGATGCGTCCCGGTTCGGTGCTGGTCGATGTGGCCATCGACCAGGGAGGGAGTATGGAAACCTCTCGGCCGACGACCCACAGCGAACCGACCTTTGTGGTCGACGACGTCGTTCACTACTGCGTGGCCAACATGCCGGGCGCGGTACCCAAAACGTCGACCTATGCCCTCAACAACTCGACGCTTCCCTTCGTGTTGGCATTGGCCGACAAGGGCCCATGGACCGCCATGGCCGAAGACGTCCATCTGAGAAACGGTTTGAATGTCGCCAACGGTTCGATCACCGAGCTTGCGGTGGCCGAGGCACTCGGGCTCGAGTACGTCGATCCAACAGAGGTTCTGGCCGGGCTGTAACTGTAGCCAGTGTCTGAAATCGGGTTGGTGGGAATCGACGTGGGATTTCGCCGCTCCCGGTGTGCTATTGGTGGTCACGTCGCAGCGGGCGTGTTCAGAGCAGATCATGTGTGGTCATCGTGCGGGTTTCTTCTCATTTGTGTGGTTGGTTCTGAGAACCGCACGATGACCACCAAGAATGCGGTGGTAGTCCCGTCGTTTGAGTCCTACCCTATATCCCACCTTGCTGCGCAGGAATGTATATACCTCGGCTGAAAGTCGTAGTCTTGCCCCTCGACGGTCGCGACGCACTCTGTATTGACCCCCGCGCTTTCAATTTCGGGCTTTCGAATAATTCGTTTGGCGCCCCGCTCTTGTGAAAATTCGCAAGACATCATGTTCGTGCCTCCAGAGCCAGGGTTTGAATTGCAGTCGCCCGCTCTCTCGAAAGTTATGCCTAATACGCCGAACGATTCGCAGCCAAGGTTTTCATCTACCCAGTGGCCAATAATGATGTCGAACATCAGGTCGCCAATCTGGTGTGTGTATCCATCTGGGTTCTGGTACTGCTCCGCTATGCAACGAACATCGGTTTCCATGATTTCCTCTTCGGCAACATCGGCCGAAGAGGGTGCCGATAGGTAGCCGACGGCTGCAGCGACTGTGACCGCCGAGGCAAGAGCTATTCGAGAGTAGACAGATTTCACTGGATTCTCCTTGTGGTGGTTGAGCGCCTTCTCCAGGGCGACCTTTACTCACCCTTAACATGAACGGCTCAACTCGTATGGTTCTCTATGACGACTTGCGGTCAGGTAATCGGCGCGCCGGAACGAGATACTCTTGCGTCCTTCCGGCATGAAATCGGTCACCGTCGGTCGGGTTTAGGGTGACGTCGGCCAGACGCTGATGCATCGCTCAAGAGGACGGATTTCGCCTATTCCGCCAAGCTGGTTGGCATGGCTTGGGTGTCCGGGCGACCAAACCGATCCCAACGGTGAGATCACCGGCAGGATTCGTTGCGAGTTCCTAGCGGTGTCCGTACCAACCGGTGGGCTTGCAGGCTCGATCGGCCGTCGACGGGTGCTTGCCGTCGCGACTGGCGTTGACGTACTGGCTTGGATGACCCTGCTCGTAAGTCACCAATACTGGGCGCTCGTTGTCGTGTTCGCTCTGCACGGTGTGGGTGGCCACGCCGGCGGCGGGCCAGGGGTGATGTCGGTCGCGCGTTCCGACGGGCCGTAGTCGTCAGGTGCGTCATGCCGGGCGAGCTTGAGCGTCGGTGGCCGTCGTCCTCGCCGCCGGGTCGATGTCACTTGTTTGGAAGTGCGCTTGAGGGGGTAATCATAATGAAAACTACTTTGTTGAGGTGAAAGGATGTCGAAATCAAACTGGAGCACGAAGCGCAATGTCACGAAGCGCAATGTCACGAGTCGTATCATCATGGCGATTCTCGTCTCTGCTGCTGTCCTGGCGGTGTACCTGCCAGCCGTGGATGCTGAAGAAGGTGACTACCGATTGTGTCGGTCGGAGCCAAGTAGCGGAAACTTTTTCACTCTGCGTGACATGCGAGTTCATACTCATTGTGACCTTCTAAATGTCGATGGCCTGACATGGGTTTCTCCGCTTAAAGAAGACAACAAGTATTGTTCTCGGTTTGCTGTAAACGAAAACCTTACTCTCAATTATGGTGATTTTTGCGACTATATGAAGATCGGTGAAAGCTACGAGTATCAGAATTGGATCAAACACTATTTCACTAATAGTGATAGTGAGGCGTGGGTTCCGGTCCCATTGGTAGATGAACATTTCCCATCCAAAGTCCGGTGAGGCGCGCCGCCGTCGGGTTGAAGCCGGTCAGCGCCTTGGTGACCCGAACCTCAGAAACGGCGATGACCTCGGGAAGCCCAGCGTCTTCGGCGCTCGAACTCGGAGGACTTCTACGTTTAGCGGCATTGGACGACCGCATTGAGGGATTCGGTCATGCGGCCTGTCGGATCTCGACACGGCGACGCGTGAGATCGCCATCCCGAGGTGGATCGAGCGTTGGGACTCAACCCCGGGCGACCCGGCCGGTTTCATAGGCCCACATCGCAATCTCGACTCGGTTGCGGGCCCCGATCTTCTGCATCAGCGCCGCGAGGTGAAACTTTGCGGTGCTCAGCGAGATGTGAA
This sequence comes from uncultured Acidimicrobiales bacterium, assembly GCA_938021675.1. Taxonomy (GTDB): domain Bacteria; phylum Actinomycetota; class Acidimicrobiia; order Acidimicrobiales; family SZUA-35; genus JAHELU01. The sequence continues at coordinate 28,393 of CALIFY010000024.1, read as the reverse complement.
GCTCGTCGGCTATCTCGGCGTTCGTCCGTCCTTTGGCCACGGTGAGCAGCACTTCTTCTTCTCGTTCGGTGAGAGCATCGATCGGTTGGATCGGATCATCCGTGCGAAACGGATCGCCAACGGCAAAGGTCTCAAGCAGCCGGGCGGTGATGCTGGGCGCGATGAGGGCATCGCCTGATGCGGCGGCTCGAATCGCCTGGGCGAGAAGCTGCGGGCCGGCGTCTTTCAACAGAAACCCTCGGGCGCCGGCCTTGAGTGCTTGATGCACGTATTCATCGGTGTCGAAGGTAGTGATGATCACGATGGGCAGAGGGTTGGCAACCGTCGGGCCCGCCAGGGCTTCGGTCGCGGCGACGCCGTTGAGCTCCGGCATCCGAATGTCGAAGAGCCCGACGTCGGGTTGCAGCTCTCTCGACATGCGAACGGCTTCCGCACCGTTGGTGGCTTGTCCGATCACCTCGAGGTCGTCATGGTTGTCGATCAACGCTGCGAGGCCGATGCGCACGATCTCCTGGTCGTCTGCGATGAGTACTCGAATGGTCACGGTGATGCCGCCGGAGTGAGGGGAGAGCCCTCCGAGGTGTGGGTGTCGGGAAGCGTTGCGACAACTTGCCATCCCGATGCGGTTGAGCCTGCTCTGAAGGTTCCGCCGAGTCGTTCCGCCCGTTCTTCCAAACCGAGCAGTCCAAACCCGTTGCCTTCCCGCGTGGCGCCCGGGGTGCCGTCGTCGGTGACAACAAGCTCGATGTGGTGTTCGATTCGGCTGACGGTCACATCGACCCGAGTCGCTGCTCGTGCGTGTCTGGCTGCGTTGGTCACGGACTCCTGCGCGATTCGATACAGCGAAGCGCCCGTGATGGCATCCACATCCAAGCCGGGTTCGAGGTCGACTCGCACCTCGATACCCGGCCATGTTCCAGCGGTTGCCAGCGTTGGTATGTCATCCAATCCTTGCTGGGGGCTCATTTGAACACCGGGCGATGGTTCTCGGAGCGATCCGACCATGTGTCGCATTTCAGCCAGTGTGCGAGACGCCTCTTCTTCGATGGTGACGAGTGCGTCGTTGAGTTTGTCGTTGTCGCCACCGGTCGCCGAGTTCTCGGCCAGCATTCGCCCCACCTGGGCCTGGATGGCGATCGCCGACACGCGGTGAGCGACGGTGTCATGCAGCTCTCTTGCCAACTCGGCCCGTTCTTCGACTTTGGCCCGTTCGACGGCTTGGAGACGGGCGGACTTCTGGTAGCGCACCAACCCGCCGGCCTCGAACGGCAACAGCATGACGATCAAACTACCGATCAGATCACCAACGCCGGAGTAGTCGAGGACCCCGACCGCGACCCAGAGCGTGAGTGCTGCTCCTACTCCGATGAACACCTCGGGCCCGCTGGCCCAGCGAGCGACGGCGTACATCAGGGCCAGGATGAGCGCCATCGAGTAGATCTCGACAGGGGGTTCGTCGCGCAGTGTCGCTGCGACGTCCATGAGGATGAACGCGCCGACGGTCACCAGAAACACCGGCAGTGAATGGGTGCGACGCCACAGGAGCAGTGTGGCGAGGACCATGACGATGGGCACCGAGAACCACGGAAAGACGAGATCATCGCGGGCGATCGCCTCAATGGTGATGGTGGCGACGAGCGCCGCGACAAGGGCATAATCCCACCAGCGGCGAGGCGGCACGTCGGTGACCCGAGGCTCGGCGAGGATCCACGAAAGCCAACTTGGCCGGGTCACAGCCGCACCTGTGCGGTAGGTCGCGGCCGGAGAGGCAGCGTGTCGGGCTTTGTCACCATTCGATAAGCGTAGACCCGGCGGCGTTCCCGTGAGAAGGATCGAAAGGACGGTTGTCGAACTGGCCGAACGGCCAGGACGCTTTGACCGTTGCGCCGGTGACGCAACATCGGGAGTCGCTCACGATGGGTGTCAACACACAAAGACACCTCGTGAAAGGAACTCCGATGTCTCACCTGCTCTATCGCCTCGGCCGATTCTCGGCCGGCAAACCTTGGCTCGTCATCGCCATTTGGATCGTGGCAGGAGGTCTGGTGATTTCGCTCTCGGGCGCCGTCGGTCAAGATCTCGACGACTCCTTCACCGTTCCCGGGTTGGACTCCCACCAAGCCGCCGAGCTCCTCACCGAGGCGCAATCGGCACAGGCCGGCGTCTCCGCCCGAGTGGTCGTGAGTCCATCCAACGGTGAGACCTTCGCCGATCGGCCCGACTCGGCAACCGCGCTCGACGGGATCGGGGTGGCGCTCGCCGAGTTGCCAAACGTTGTTGGAGTGGCGCCACCCGTTGTGTCGCCCGACGGCGAGGTCGCGCTGATTCAGATCCAATACCGGCTTCTGAGCGAACTGAATCCAGCCGACCTGGAACAGCTCGAGGAGTCGTTGCCCGTCCTCGCCGAGAGTAGTGGCATGCAGGTGGAAGCGGGTGGAGAGTTGTTCTTCGCCTTTGACGAGCCCGAGTCCGGGGTAGGCGAAGCGATCGGTTTGATCACGGCCGTGTTCGTGCTGTTGGTGGCGTTCGGCTCGGTCATCGCCATGGGATTGCCGGTCGGTGTTGCGCTGTTCGGGTTGGCGCTCGGCGTGAGCTCGATGACCCTCGTGACCCGCCTCATCGAGATTCCGGCATGGGCCCCTCAGGTCGGTGCGATGGTCGGCCTCGGTGTCGGTATCGACTATGCGTTGTTTCTGGTCACACGCCATCGGGAGTTCTTGGCTGATGGGTTGTCGGTCTCCGACTCCGTCGGACGTGCCTGTGCGACGGCAGGACAAGCGGTGGTCTTTGCCGGTGGGACGGTCGTGGTTGCCATTCTCGGTCTCGCCGTCGCCGGCGTCCCGTCGATGACCGGCGCCGGTGTCGCCACCTCGATCATCGTGGCCATCATGGTTGTGGCCACGATGACCCTCGTTCCCGCCTTTCTTGGTCTTAGTGGCCATTGGATCAATCGCCTCAGCGTCGGGCGGAGGTCACGGACGCAGGCGGATTCGTCGATCGTGGCGATTCAGCCGAGCCATCGTTGGCATCTGTGGGGCCGGCACGTATCACGCCACGCCTGGCCGTACGCCATTGGCGTCACCGGGCTTCTTCTGCTCCTGACCGCTCCGGTCTTTGCCCTTGAGCTCGGATTTCCCGACGAAGGAACGAAGTCGGAACTGACGACGGAGCGACGGGCCTATGACCTCGTCACCCAGGGTTTTGGGCCCGGAGCGAACGGACCGTTGTTGGTCGCCGTCGACATCAACGGCGACGACGGTGTCATCGAACCGTTGCGAGCGGCGATCTCCGATGACGTTGGAATCGTCGGTGTCGAAGTGGTTGATGTGAACATCGATGCGGGAATCGCCACGATCGTGGCCACGCCGTCGACCTCACCACAAGACGGCGAAACCGTGGAGACCATCGAACGTCTGCGGGCCGAGGTGTTGCCAACGGTGCTCGACACGAGTGCCGCCTCGGCCCACGTCGGTGGTCAAACGGCCACGTTTGCCGACGTTGCCGGGCAGGTCAAAGATCGGTTGCCGGCATTCATCGCCGCCGTTGTCGTGCTGTCGTTCCTGCTCCTGATGATGGTGTTCCGCTCGGTGCTGGTGCCGCTCAAGGCCGCCATCCTCAACCTGCTCAGCATCGGGGCCGCCTACGGTGTCTTGGTTGCGGTGTTCCAGTGGGGCTGGGGTCTCAGCCTCATCGGTCTCGATTCGACCGTGCCGATCGTGTCGTTCATCCCGATGTTCATGTTCGCCATCTTGTTCGGGCTGTCGATGGACTACGAGGTCTTCCTCTTGTCTCGAGTGCGCGAGCACTTCTTGGCCACCGCCGATTCGCAGGCGTCGGTCATCGATGGCATAGCGGGGACGGCCCGGGTCATCACCTCGGCCGCCCTGATCATGATCTCGGTGTTCGGCGGATTCGTTTTGGGTTCCGACCCCGTCACGAAGATGTTTGGTCTCGGCCTCGCTACGGCGATCTTTGTGGACGCAACGATCGTTCGGATCGTGCTTGTTCCGGCGTCGATGAAGCTGATGGGCGATGCCAACTGGTGGTTGCCGGGATGGCTTGATCGCATCTTGCCGACCATCGACATCGAAGGTGAAGCCGCGCTTCCCCCACGGGAGTACGAACTCAATGACGAACTGGAGCCCGTGGTTGATGTGTTGGTTGACGCCGTTCAGGCGCCGATGACTGAGTAACCGAAATCTACGGTCACCTGAGGTGGAATCCCGTCCACGAAAATTTGGACGGGATTCCACCCGCTCATCGGTCGCTGTTTCCGGTCGTCTTCAGGCAAGGTTTGCAGCCAATTGGGACGAAGAGGGTCCTGCGAAGGATGCCTACCGAACACATCTCTCCGACGCTCGAGCCACGATCTCGCCGGATCGCCTATTCGATAGGCGCGAACCGACGGACAGCTCATCTTGGGGCCAACCGACCGGGTAGCGTCAGGCGATTTCTTGCGTTCAATAGTGAGTTTGGAATCTGCTTCGGTGGCGTACCTTTTTTACGACTTCGTTGAGAACCCTCCTTCGTCGTGACTCCCGGGCCGCGTGGTCATGAGGCCGTCGGTAGTCGAGTGCTGTTGGCGTCTTGTCCGATGGCCGTTACCGGTGCGGGTGGGGACTGGATCTGTTCAGCCTCGATCGGTCCCTGGATCCGAGTTGGTGAGAGAGTAAATGACCTGTGGTCTGGGCGACCGTGGCTATTGCTTCTACAGTAATGCGCATCTATGTCGAGCATGGGAGGCAAGCAGCGCAGCGATGGTGTCGGTCTTCACCGCGGCGCGCTCGAAACCGACCTCGTGCCGGGCCCGGTCGAGTTTTCGATGCTTGTCGCCACCGATGCCCCCCCGGCAAAGTTGCCGGTCTTGATTTGGCTTCACGGTGGAGGGGGCTCTCGTAACTTCCTCGACACCTGTAAGGCGCAGTTCGTCACCTGTTGGGCAGACCGTTCACTACCCGCCCTGGTGGTGGCAACCCCTAGCGCCGGATGGTCGTTCTACCTCGACCGCCACGATGGTCAAGAGCTGTGGGAAACCTTCTTGCTCGAAGAGTTCATCCCCGAGGTTCGTCGCCGGACCGGAGCCGTCGATGGACCGCTCATGATTGGCGGAATTTCGGTCGGTGCTCTGGGGGCGCTGCGGATGGCGTTCAAGCGGCCAGACCTGTTCCGAGCGGTGGTAGCCGTCGAACCGACCGTCGAGGCCGCTCTCACCTGGGATCGCGTCCCGAACAGAGACAAGATTTACCTACCGGACAATGTGCGGACCAGATTGTTCGGCGATCCTCTCGACCATCAGTATTGGAAGGCCAACCACCCGACGGCGCTGGCCGTTGCTAACTCGACAGCGATCGCGGCCAGTGGCCTATCGATCTACCTCGAGTCAGGAGATGCCGACCTGCTACACGTGCAGTACGGAGCCGAGCTTCTCCATCGATGCCTATTCGATATCGGTGTGTCGCATGAATACCGGCTGACACAAGGGGGAAACCACGTCGGACCATCTATTGGCCCCCGGTTGGTCGAGGCGTTCCGCTTCATTGGACGACTGCTATTGAAGACATACAACGGAGACACCTCCGTAGACAGCATGGTTGAACTCGACGCATTCGCCGGGCAGGTACGGGCGCTGGAGGAGAAATCCGGCTACCGACGAACAGAGTCCGTGGCGGGGCCGAGTTCCTCGCTCACCGTTAACGTCCAGGGCGAGGGTCCGCCGGTCGTGCTGTTGCCATCGCTCGGCCGAGGTGCTGGCGACTTCGCCCACCTCGCAGACCGTCTCGCCGAGTCGGGATTTCGGGCGTTGGCTCTCGAACCGCGAGGGTGGGAAGGGTCATCTCGGTCGCTGGCCGACATCACGCTGATCGACCTGGCCGACGATGTCGCAGCGGTGATTCGGGCCAACGATGCCGGCGCGGCGGCCATCGTCGGCCATGATTTCGGCGGTCAGATCGCACGGACTACGGCAACTCGATACTCCGAACTGGTCAAGAATATGGTGCTGTTGGCCACGCCAGGTCCCATTCCCCCAAAGCCGGAGCCGGCGACAGCCCACCGCCGGACGTTCATACCCGAACTGTCCATGGAGGAACACCTGGAGGCGTTAGCGCTCGCATTCTTTGCCTCCGGCAACGATCCCGTCGTCTGGGTTGATGGCTGGAATCCGTTGTTGGCGTCGGCCCAACTCGAAGCGCAGCAACGCACACCGACCGAGGCCTGGGCCTCCGGCGGCACGGTCGAGACCCTCATCGTCCGACCAGCCGAGGATCAGATGGTCTCAGCGGAAAGCACACGTTTGCTGGCAAACGAACTTGGCGGCAAGGTGTCGGTGATCGAATTGCCGGGCGCCGGCCATGCCGCGCTTCCCGAGCAGCCAGAAGCGGTGGCCATCTCAATCCTGACCTGGCTTCGCCGTCACGGCTGAGGTCGTGAGGTTCCGGCGGCTCCGGTATCTGACAGCGATCGTCAGGATATGCCAGGCCGCCAAAATGGTGCCGACCAGGGTTCCACTTATCTTCGATGATCCAGCTTGGCGCGGTTCCCAGGTGACAGGAACCTCCACGATCGATGCCCCGCCGGCCGCCGACTTCACCGTCATCTCGGTCGGCCACCCAAACGTCATCTCTTCCATATCCAACGTGTCGAGCAGCTCGACCCGAATGGCACGATACGGCCCGAGGTCGGTGAATCGCTGGCGGTAGAGGCGACTTATCACCAAGGCTGAGAACCAGTTTCCAAACCGTTGGTGTGGTCCCATGGCGCCCCGTTTGATCGTGCCGAGCACCCGTGAACCGAGTACGAGGTCGGCCTGGTGGTGACGAATCGGATCGAGGATTCTGTTGACCTCGTCCGGCCGTGAGCTGCCATCGCCGTCGATGTAGACGACCACATCCGCCCCTCGATCGATGGCTGCCGAGCTTCCTACGGCACAGGCGGAGCCGTAGCCTCGCCGGGTAGCGGTGACGACGACCGCGCCGGCTACCTCGGCCTCCGCCGCGGTATCGTCCGCCGAATCATTGTCGGCAACGATGACCTCGTCGAGGCCTTTAGCCAACAGAGATCGAACCACGGGACCGATGTTGCCCGCTTCGTCCAATGCCGGTATCACCGCGACGATCTTCATTGCGATCTCGCCCTCGACGGCTGATCAGTCGACGGCTGATCCGTCGACGGTGGGCTGGCCAAGAACCGACGGGTGTGCGACCCGCAGGGCACACCGGCGGCCACCTCGGCTCGGAGCCGTTCGAGGTCCTCTGGGTTGTCGATGTCATACCAACGGTCGAGCAGCGAGACGTGGAGCCCATCCTCGTCGGCGATCGCAAGCGTGTCGGCCAGGACGTTCGGCGTCGACATGGTCACCGTCTCGACGATCCGCCGATGAGGCTGCTTCCAGCCGATCAGGTAATACCCGCCGTCATCGGCGGGCCCCAGCACGACGTCGATGTCCGGGCGGTCGAGTTCGGCGAAGGCCGCTCCAAGCCGATCGGCCGGAAGGGTCGGACTGTCGCTGTTGATAGCGATGACCAGGCGGTGGCCCCTGTCGAGCGCGGTGGCAAGTACATGTGACAGTCGGTGGCCAAGCGAACCGCCCTGCTGGGCTACGAGATCGACGTCGGGAGTGAGGCGACGGAACAGGTCTTCGGCTTCCACCGGAGCGAATGCCACGACGGTCTCCGCATCCTCGACGGTGGCGGCCAACGCCACGGCGTCCTGGATAAAGCAAGCGGCGAGCGCGGCAGCCCGGAGCGGAGACAGTGTCGGCGTGAGCCTGGTCTTGCTTGCCCCCGGTGTCGGGGCCTTGGCCATGACGAGTACAGCCCGATCGGTTACTGGGCGGGAGCGGTCGGTCACGGCGGTGGCATTGCCGAAGAGAGATCGGAGTTCGACGGGTCGACGTTGACGCCGGCACCCGCTCCACGACCCCGACCTCGAACTTGACTCACCGCCTGCAGCATCGACAGCCCGGCGATGCTGAGTAACCCGAGTCCGAACATGGTTGCGAACACCAGCACACCCCAGTTTCCTTGAGTCGCTGCCAGCGCAGCGGCTCCGATGGCGTAGCCCCCGACCAAGACCTCCACCGCCACGATCCAATCGAGGTCGAGATGGTACCGGTCGGCAGACCAAAGCGCCGGCGAACTCCGCCGCCTCGGACCTCGGTCGTGGTCGACGGCGTCGAGACCGAACTTGGCGGTGCGCTCGAACGCAGGATCGGGCCGTGTGGCGATCTGGATGGTCGCTCGCACCGTGTTGATCATCAGTCCCGAACCGAGCACGGCGACCGCAGCGATACGGGGTAGCTCTCGCCACCAATCGGCTCGGAGCTGCCGCTGCGATGAGATCAAAAATATCGCAGGGGCAAATGAAGTCACGCCGAATGCGTATCCAACGCCGTACAACGTGGTGAGACCGGGAAATCGACTGCCGGCCAGCACCACGGCCGGGTATACGGCAACCAGGGCGGCGAGGAGCAGGTGGATGGTGTACGACAATAGGTGGGTCGTCGCCTGGAACTTTATGGCGGTCCTGGCCCCGGATCGCCAGATCGTTGGCAGTAGTTTTCTGGCGCATTCCAACGAACCCCGAGCCCAACGATGCTGTTGCCTACGGAACCCGGAGATGTGGGCTGGAATTTCACCGGGGACCACGAGATCGGCTTTGTAGACACCATGCCAACCGCGCAGGGTCGCCCGGTACGACAAGTCGAGGTCTTCGGTAAGGGTGTCGGCCGTCCAGCCGCCGGCATCGGTGATGGCCGCCGCTCGCCAGATCCCGGCGGTTCCGTTGAAGTTAAACCAATATCCGCCAAGGCCTCGCGCCGCCTGCTCGACGAGGAAATGCCCGTCGATGGCCAACGACTGGAGGCGGGTGATCGTCGAGAAGCCACGATTGAGGTGTCCCCATCGGGCCTGAACAAAGGCGAGATCGGGGTCGGCGAAGTGGCCGACGGTCCTGGTCAGAAAATCGGGCGGAGGCACGAAGTCGGCATCGAACAACGCGACCAACTCGCCCGTAGCGACTTCCAACCCCGCCCGCAGTGCTCCGGCCTTGTAACCGGAACGGTTACGGCGGTGGAGGTGCACGATGTCGACGCCGTTCCTCCGAGCGACCCCTACGGCGGTGGCTACCAGCTCGACGGTCTCGTCGGTGCTGTCATCGAGAACCTGGATCTGGAGGCGGTCCCTCGGGTAGTCGAGAGCGCAGGCTGCCTCGATGACCCGTTGCGCCACGTAGAGCTCGTTGTAGATCGGGAGCTGGACCGTAACGGTCGGCAAGTCGAGCGGCACCGGTGGGTCGACGTCGGGCTGAGCGTCCGGCCGGCCGGGGCGGGCACCTCGGCGCCACACCAGAATCGACAACACGAGAAGGTTGGCGCCAAATACGAACAGCAAGCCAGTGATCACGATGTAGGCCGCGCCGGCCAACATCAGCGCCCCATCTACCACCACTCAGGAACCTGCCATTCCGCACCTATCGCCTTACCAGAACAGGGATCGTGGTGACTCGCCGCGTGCGTTGGCCACAAAGCGGTCGACCCCAAGCGTTCTGCCGCCCCAACCGAGGAAGACGGTGAGGGACGCCACGAAGAGCAACACGTAGGTCCAAATCCACTCGTCGCCGCCATAGTAGGCAAGAAACAAACTGGAGAAGAACACCATGGCCCCGATGCTGGCCGCTCGAGTTGACGCTCCGACCAGAAGGCCGAGACCGAACAGGCCTTCTATGATCAGTTGGCCGATAGCGAATACACCGGCGTTTGGCACGACGACGGTATCCAGCAAACGTTCATAGAGCGAAAGCGTCGAGCCGTTGCCTCCTTCGGCCGATGGGGTGAAGAGCCAATCGATCAGCCCCGAGAGACCATCACCGGTGTACAGCTCGTCTTGGAGATTGTCCCACCAGGTGGCCAAGATGATCACTCCTAGCGTGATCCGGAGTAGCGAGATGGCGATGGAACCGGTTCTGGCCGGCATGAACGGCGCCGCAGCGACGTCCGGATCCTGGGCCGACGGGGTGGCCGGTGAATTCGCAGACACGGGATGTCCTTTCGTAATGATTCGGACCGTCGGTCAGCAGCGCTAGCGTAGCCTCCGGCCAATCGGTCATGACCTTCAGGTGAGCAGCCTCAGTGGAGTATTGAGAACGTTGCCTCGGAGACGACCATCGATTCCGAACGCTCGCCCAGCGCCGGTAGCGAAGAAAACCCCGTGCCACATGGCCAGCATGACGTAGGCCCACGGCCACTCGCCGGGCACGTTGGCCAGTCCGATGCCCAGATTTAAGGAGAGCCCGAACCCCAGCAGTGCGCCGCCTCTCGTGAAGAGGCCGAGGAGTAACGAGATCCCGACCACCAGTTCGCAGAAAAACAGCAACCAGGCGAACAGGGTGAAATTGGGTTGGATCACCGTCTCGACGAATCGGCCATAGGGAGCGAAGGTCGGGTGCTCGACTTCGAGCTGTAGCCACTGGCGAAGCGACCGTTCCGACCCGCCATCGAAATCTGGTGGAAGCTTCCAGCGAAGGGAGAAAAGCCACAAAACGCCGATGACGATTCGGGCGATGGCGATCGACCACAGCGATGCTACGGGGGTCGGTGCCAGCGAACGAAGTCGGGTTTGGATTTTGGGACCAAAGTTCATTCCAGCATCACAACCCGGCGGTGCCCACCATTCTTCCCCGACATCGACTTGTGAACGAAGGTTTAGGCGCCGCTGTTCTGATGGCTCGGTGATCGGGCGACCGCGACCATGGTCGGATCTTCTGCGGTAAGTTCGGCGCCGTGAGCCAGTCCATCGAGCCCCGGTCCTAGCCGCACATCTTCCCAGCCTCCGTCGGTGAGTAGGGTGGTGAGCTCGTCGGCGCTGAAGAGCCGGTACTCAAGGTCGAAGTGTCGTTCGTGTCCGTTACCGACCACGACGAACCGCTCCTCGATCCGGCACGACGCTGGATCAAACGACCGGGTTATTTCGGTTCGGTCACCGCCGGCACCAATCGTCTCGGCGGTTGCCAGGTTGTTCACGGTGATGGCGCGTTGAGGAACTTCGATGACGAGCGACGCTCCCGGCCCGAGGAGGTGGCCGATGTGGCGGAGAATCTGCCGATTGTCATCCCCGTCATCGTCGACCTGGCCCAACGTGGTGAACAAACACAAGGCACCATCGAATGGCGGCCCGTCGGTTGGTAGTTCGGTCGACAACTCGATCGTGACGTCGGCGTGGCTGGCCCGCTGAGCGGCGGCATCGATCATCGTCGGGGCGACGTCGACCCCGGTGACGTTGTACCCCCGGCGGGCAAGCTCGATGCAATGCCGCCCGAATCCGCATCCGACATCGAGTACCCGAGCCCCGGGAGGTAGATCGAGAATGACCTCAACGTGGTCGACTTCGGACTCGGTTCGCTCACTCGTCAAGAGCCGATGTTGAAGAAACGGCGAGTGTGCCGTGAAGAAATTTGGCATCTGACGTGATCCTTCGTGGGGTCAAACTGGCTGGCTCTCGTCGTCCACGTTCAGCGTATGTTGTTTCTCGTTTTCGTCCGCCTCGGGATGCTGGTGGCGTCGCTTCTAGCGGGCGGACTCGTCCTTCGTCGCTGGCGGTGCGTGTAGATCTCCACTCACGGTGGGGAGTGTGGCGTTTCTCTTTCGTCACAGACTGTCTTGAACGTCGAGCATGGGTAGATCTTCGATGGTGACGTCGTTCAGCGGTTCGAACGGAATGATGGTTCCGCTCTTCGCCGACGCGTCGGCCCACCGCTCGAACCAGCGACGGTCGATGCCGTCCACGTCGTCGACGAGCCGCAACCGGCCGATGCCGTACTCGGTCGATAGGGCGTGGACCTCGGCGGCCACGCTCTCCGGCGACCGTTGCCGGAACCCCTCACCATGGACAGAGTCTTTGCACCAGCTACATCCGAACGGACAACCTCGCGAGGTGGCGATCGGAGCCGATGAGTATCCGACGTTGTCTTCCCAGGTGTCGAGATATCGATCAAAATCGATCAGGTCACGGGCGGGGAGTGGCAGGGCATCGAGGTCCTCGATCGGAGGTCGAGGTGGGGTGATCACTATCTGGCCGTTCTGACGATACGCGATACCCGGTTCGTGGGTGAGGGCATCGAGGGTCATCGTTCCGGCGTCGACTCGGTCGGCAAGGGCAACGACCGTCTCCTCACCCTCGTGGTGCACGACGAGATCGACCGACGGGTCGGCGAGATAGGTAGCGGGATCGCGGGTTGGGTCTGGCCCGCCGAGGATGACGGTACCCCCTGCTGAGGCGGCGCGAGTCGCCAGCCGAAGTGCGGCCCCTCTGCTCGGTTGGAGGGCCGAAATGCCAACCACATCCGGTCGATGCTCGACCAGCGCGTCATCAAACGTCGCCTCATCAGGCTCGAAGGTTCCATCGAAGACGGCAACGGTATGGCCGGCCTGGCGGACGTAGCCCGCGAGGTACAACAAACCGAGCGGGAAGTACGGTTGGGCCAACTCGCGCTCAACCTGATCCGTGGCCAAGAAGACCGGGTGGACGAACAGAATCGTAGCCACGCTGTCGAATCTACCAGACCACGTTCCATCCTCGAATTTGGCTCGGTCGGCGATCTCAGTCTTCGGTATCCCGACCGGCGATAACCGTAGCGGTGGTCACAACGTCGGGTCGAGGGGTCGAAGATCGCCAGGTGGTCCAGATGAAGCGCACAGCGATACAGCCCAGAAGACCCAGCGTTGGATACCACTCGACCCGGCGGACCCAGTCGAGTTCGGCGAAGGCATCAGGATCGAGGTAGGTGAGATAGGAGAGCGATGACGACGCCGCCAGGTACAGCCACGGCGCGAGGTAGAGCCATCGGGCCCGGTGCTCATCAGGGGTTGGCGCCAGAACGGGAAGCAGCGCCAAGAGGAGCAGCAAATACCAGGGATGAAACACCGGCGTGGCCACGATGAATGCCCCTAAGGGAATCACCGCCAGCCGGACCGATCGTCGTATCCGGTCGGCGGTCGTCTCCGCCGGGTGCCGCGATGCCGCCCACGCCACGGCGACGAGAACCGAAACCATAAATGCGCCGATGATGGCCGAGGTCACCACCCGCCGGTCGACGCCTCCGAGGCGGGCGATGCCCGGTGCGATGTCTTCCTCGATCCACCGGTAACCGACAGCGTTGAACCGAAACTGACGCTCAAAAACCCGGGCTGACCCGAACACCCCCCGTCCGGTGGGCTCGCCGGAGAGCCCAAGACCGGCCGGTCCGGTACCGAAGGCGAGCACCGGCACAACCGACACCACGACAAAACCCAGCCGGCCTGGCCATCGCCATCGGGTCGATAACACCGGCGTTAGCAGAAGCGGAACCGGTCGAGTCAACGTTGCCAATGCCAGCAAGGTTGGAGACGTAAAAGCTCCGAGCCTGGTTGTGCTGGCCGTCGACGATTGACGGAGGCCGGTTACCAATGCCGCCACGCACAGCATGACCATGAGGGCATCGAGGTGAGCACCGTGGGCCGTCTCGACGATGACCAACGGATTCCACAGGTAGATCATGAGGCGGTGACGGGGAAGCTCGGCCAGCGAAAGAAGGTGGCCCAGAAGGGTTGCCGCTACCAGGTCGAAGCCGGTCATGGCCAGCTGCATGCTGAGCGGTACCGATGGGAGAACGACGGCGACCGCGCCGAACACGACCTGCGCCGTCGGGAGATATGGCGACGCCAAATCCCGGTTGTTTGCCAGCGCCCGGGCTGGGATTTCATAGCGGTCGAGGGACGCATCGTCGATCGGGTAGCTGTATGGGTTGACGCCCTCGGAGAGAAGATGCCCGTCCCAGAGATATCGATAGACATCGTCGCTCAGGGTCGGCTCGGTGGCCAGAAGAATGAGGCGGAAGGCGATGGCGCCGACCCACAGCCACCTGGGCTCGAACGGTCGCCTCTCGTTCCACCACAGCGCCACCATGAATCCGACAAAGGCGACGAAAAACCATCCAACCGTTTGAGGAGTGATGCCAGCCCGAAGAGTGTCGTGTTGTCGATCGAGTACCGCCATGGCCGTGTATGCGGTGAGGCAAACCAAGCCGGCCAGTGGTACGACAGCGCGCCCTATCGGAGTCTGCGATGCAGTCAGCGGCACTGCATCACCTTAGGGCCCAACCCCCGGTCGTCGATGCCATAACCCCCCGGTTGACGCGTCGCCGGTCTTTTCGGTTCGACGAGCGTGATCTACCATTAGGGAGTGGACGTGACCCACCGGCGAGTGAGGTGGCGGGGTGGTTGATCCTCCTGGCGCGGTCACGGTCGAACTCCTCGATCAAGCCGTTGACGCCGAACCACCCTCCGACCGTCACCGCACCGCTCACCAGAGCGATGTTTCCAACCAGAGCGGTATCTCCAACCAGGGCACTATCTCCAACCGGAACAATGGCCCGTCTGGCGCCGCCGGGCGCTACGCGTTAGCCCTCGTCGCGGCGTTGGGGGTAGGGGCAGGCCTCCGTTTGTTGTCGACGGCCGAGCCGCCGTCGAGCGGCGAACTGACCTGGGCCACCACACGGTTTGGCGACCCATTCAACCGCCACTGGATACCGCTTCGACCTCAACCGAACAGCGCCAGCGACCGTCTTCCGATGGCGAGCAGCGGGGACCCATCATGTGTCGGCTTCGGCCGGCCCGACTGGCCAGAAGAGACACGGCGGCCGACCGTGGCCCGGTGTGTTGAGCCGTCGGGTGGGTCGATCGCCCGAGAGGGAATCACCGTCGTGCATACCTCGGTGGCGGGGGCCCAGACGTGGTACTTCCTGACGTTCGGAGGTGACGTCGATCAGATCGACGTCGACGTCACCGATCAGCTCGGCCAACGTACCGAAGCGGAGATCTACGTCGGAGGACGCCACCTGGCGCTCGCAATTCCGACCGACCATCGTCTCGTCTCACTCCTATGGCGTGTCGATGGCGCCCAACGCTATCGATGCAGCATCATTGCTGGGGACGCGATCATGGCCAGCGGAGCGGCCGGTCCATCTCCGCCTGGTTGCTCGGACTAGTGGGCATCAGGTATCGGCACGGCGTCTGACTCCACCGCCCTGGCATAGATAGCCGCCGCCTCGACTCGGGTGCGGACCCCAAGCTTGGTCAAGATATTGGACACATGAACGCCGACCGTTCGGCCGCTGATGAACAGCTTGTCGCCGATTTGGCGATTGCTCAGACCCTTGGCCAACTCGGCGATGACATCTCGCTCCCGACTCGTCAAATCATCCAGTGCTGATGCCGGACCGGACGGGGCAGGGTCGTGCGGTTCTGGATCGGGGTTCACCTGCAGGTTGACCTTGGCCCGTCTGGCCAGGTCGACGATCTCACCGACCAGCGGCCCGGCCGACAGACCCTCGGCGGTTCGATGCGCTTCTTGGAGGGAGGCGGTCGCCCGGCTATTCCGGGTCCGTTCGGCGAAGAGAACGGTCGCCTCCCGGAGGCGAGCGTACGCCGCAGGGTACGGGTGGCCGCATCGGACCCAGCTTTGCGCTGCCCGATCCCACACGTCGGCGTCCCGAGTGCCGTTTACCCGGTCGAGTTCGCCGGTGCAGAGCAGCTCGTAGGCATTGAGTAGATCGGCGTGACCGGGGTCGGTCACGCTTGCTTCGATCCGAATCCGAGTCATGATGGACGCCAGTCGGGCGGCGATCGCCGGTTCGGTCGGTTCATCGTGGTCTGCTGCGATCGCCTCGGCACGGAGCCCGTGCCAGACCAGCGGGGCCAGGAGCCATGGATCGTCGAACCGATCTGTGTCGATGCGGTCGATGGCCGACGCGACGGTTTCTCTGGCGATGGCGGGTTGGTTTCGCCACATGGCAAGTCCGGCCCGAAGGGTTGCGTACTGCAAGTACTGTCGTAGGTTCGGTTCGGTGCCGATGAGAATGGCCGCCGCGTCGAGATCTTGTTCTGCGGTTACGAAGTCGCCGAGCCCAAGGACGACTCGAGCCCGACCGAGCAGCAGGTCGACGGCGCCAGCTCCGGTCGGGTCGGCTTCCAGCGCGGCCGTGGCGGCTTTGGCCGCGTCTTGCCAACGTCCGAGCCGAAACAACCCGGTGGTGGCCGCCGCCAGGAGCGAGGTGGTGAACCTCGGGTCTGCGCCGCTTTCCATGAGCGCGGCCGCCTGTTCTTGCGCTACGGCGATTCCAGCCTCTAACTCGTTTAGCGGACCCATCAGTAGGTCTGCATAGTGGCGTCCGGCGGCCTCGATGAGCTCAGCTCGCCCGGAGCGTGCCGCCAGGTCGACGGCATCGGCCAGGCTTTTTCGTCCCACTTCGGGATCGCCGAGGCACGCCTGGCTATAGCCGAGGGCGGCTGTCGCGAGTAACACGGCGGCGTCATTGGATTGGGCGTCGGCGCGGAGGGCGAGAACCGATGCTGCCGCAGACGCCGAGTCTTCATACCGGCCGATACGGGCCAGGAGATCGGCCGAGCGTGCGCCTGCCTCCATCGTGTCGTCGGTCGTCTTCGCCCCACCTTCGAAGAGCGAGGCGGCGAGTCGTTGAGCAGCTTCGAGTTCTCCCCCGGCGGCCAGATAACGGGAACGGGCCAATTGCAATCGAGTACGGTGCGGACGATCGACGTCGGTGCAGTCCGTACCGTCTGCAGCGATATTCTCAGCTGTCCGAACCAACAGTTCGGCTTCGGTTATGAGTCGGTTGGCCTCCTCATGGTCATCGCACTGATGTGCGGATTCGGCTGCTTCGGCCAGCAGTGTTGCTCGATCCCGTTGTGGAGATCGGGGGAGAAGGCCGATGGCCGACTGCCAGTGACGCCAGGCTTCGACGTTGGCTCCGATGCTGGTCGCTTGGCGGGCTGCGGCGACGAACGATCGAAGTGCGTGCTCATTGCGTCCCGCTCCGGCCCAGTGATGGGCAAGTTCGATGGGGTCGGTGTCATCACCGTTTGTTCGTGCCTCGAGCGCATTGGCGATCCGGCCGTGGAGTAGCGCTCGTTCCGGTTCGAGCAGGTCTCCTACCGCCACCTCCCTGAACAGGTCATGGACCGGCCCGTACCCCGTGTCGGTCGCTTGTAAGACGCCGGCCTCAACCGCCACCCGAGCCGACGCGATCAGCTCATCGTCTGACACATCGAGCGCGGCTGTGATCACGTCATGATCGACAGCGCCAGGGCCGAGACTGGCAACCCTGACGACCTGCTGAGCGCCGGGGGGTAGCGACGCGATTCTGGCGCCGAGGAGATCTCGCAGGCCAGGGGGAGGGCCAGCGCCGGTGTGCTTTGCCAGCTCTTTGACCAACAACGGAACCCCGCCGCTCCGCCGCCACAGCTCGACGGCGATCTTCTTGTTGACCGGTGTTGACGCCTCCGATCTAGCGAGGTCGATCGAAGCCGCTTCGTCAAGGGGGCCGAGTTCGATTACGTCGAACAGAGGTGAGCGATGGAAATCGGCGAGCAGGGTGAGTGGTCGGGGAGTATCTCCGGTCCGGAGCGCACTTAGGAACGTCATCGACCCGGAGTTCAGCGCCGAGAAAAGGGTGAGAATGAGCCGTTTCGTGCTGCTGTCGAGCCATTGCAGATCGTCGAGGACGAACACGGTATGGCGGTAGGTCATCAGCCGGGTCAACTCGGCGTGGACCGCAGCCAGTACGTCTTGTCCTTCGGGTCGGGGCGCTCGACCTTCCAGGATGTCCAGCAAGCGGTCGGCTTGGGGAACGGCTTCGGTGTTTCGTAGCGTAAGCGCCGCTTCTTTGAGCGGATGAAGGGGCCAGGCATCACCGATGTCGAGGCAGGAGCCCCACAGGGTGATCGAGCCGTTTCGTTGCGCCGCGGCGACGACCTCGGTGAGCAGCCGCGTTTTTCCTATTCCCGACCCACCGGTGAGGATGACACCCCGAGGGTCGTCACCGGTTGCCGAAACTGCGGCGTCGAGCCGGCGGCGTTCATCGCCGCGTCCATATAGGCGACCCTTCGACGGCTGGATTCCCACTTATCGACAGTAGCGCGATAGGGCCGCCGCGACTATAGGAGAGTCTTTGTTGTATCTCAGTTGACCGAGCGGCCTCTGACCGCTTCAAAGGGTCAGACCTCGGTTTTCGGGTCGCCATCGGCACCGGGTCGGCGGGCTCAGCACCGATCTAAAGAGTCGAGCGACCGAAACTACGTCACCTAGCCGATGTCGGCCGGCGTTCTATGCCCCACAGTCGAGGTATCGGCGAACGCCGGAGGAACCCGACCGACGATCTAGTCGGTAGTGGTGGCGCCGCCGAACCAAGACACGGAGGGAAATTTATGAGGTTCGAGATTCGCTGGTTCGTCGCGGCCATTGCCACGTTTGCTCATCGCATGGAGGTGAGGCTGGCGTTTGATTATCATTCGCCCTGTGTGCCTACAATCAGTCGACTCTGATCGACCCTCATGAGTGACGTGCCGCTCGGTCCAGGTTGGTGGGAAGCCTCCGATGGCAAGTGGTACGCACCGGAACTCCACCCCGACCGCCGGCAACAGCGGCCACCGCCACAGCACCCAGCACAACCGCCATCTTCGGCGCCGTGGCCGGGGGCAACACAATTCGAACCGCCGCTCCCTTCGGGAAGGGTGGACGACCCCAGATATGGGCCACCGTCCTACCCCTCCCCGGGAGCGGCTCCTTCGTCGCCGGTAGGAATGCCAGCGGGCCCCAGCTTGTACCCACAGGTGCCGAATAAGCCCAAGAGGTCGACCGGTAAGGTCCTGGCCATCATTTTTGGTGGGGTATTTTTGCTGGCGGCCGGAGGGTGCGGCGTATTTGTCTGGGCCTTTCGGGAAGAGATCGCCGATTCGGCTATCGATTTCAGCGACTCTGAGATCGTCGACCCTGGTCTCGCATCTTGCGACATCGTTGGTGTTGACTTTGGAGAGGACTACGAGATCGAGGCCACGCTGACCGCCGACAACGACGGACGGGCCCACTACCAGCTGGATTTCGAGGTTCTCGACGCTGACGGACAACCGTTGGGTACCGAACTAGCCGTCTTGCGGAATATGGAACCGGGTGAGACCCGGACCGAGTCGGTGTTCAACACGATCGATGCCACTGATCCGATCGAATCTGTCACCTGCGAGATCTTCGTGGTCTCGCGGGTGGATGCATGACCGTCCTCAGGCAAAATAGACTCGGATCGATTAGTGCGCGCTGTTGCGCTACCGTTCCGAGGTTCGCAGTATGCGAGCCGGTCGCGGGGACCGAACGCAGGAAGCATGGAATCGTTCACCTTGAACAAGCTTGCGCCATTCGTGCTCGGGTTGCTCGTCCTGCTCGCCGCCGTGCAAATATGGTCGAATCGGGGTGGCAGCGGTGTCGACGCTGGCGGGTTGGTGTCCGAGGCGGACCTCCGCCAGGAAACCACCACCACCGAAACCCCACGATCCTTTGCCTCGCTGGCCCCGATCCCGTCACAACCAGCGATTACCGTCGCTCGGCGCCCGGCCGCCCCCACCGCCACCGTCGGTGACGACAACACAGGTGATGACAGCCAAGGAGCCGACGGTGGAGATGGGGAACCCGACGGCGAAACCGAACCGGAACGCGACGATGGCGAAGATCAACAGCCGGTCGACGGCGAGCCAGTTCCTGGTGAGGATGAGTCGACGCCGGATCCCGACTCCGATTCACCCGGCGAGGACGAACCGGAGCCGGACGCTCCGTCACCAGAGCAGCCACCGGTCGACGGAGAGCCTCCAACCGATGTCGATGCCCCGCCCGGCGAGGGTGATCCGTCGCCAGACGCTCCGCTGCCTGATCAGCCGCCCGAAGATCCGAATCCACCAAACCCCGACCCAGATCAAGACCCTGGCGCCGGCAACGGAGGTGGATCCGGCGGCAACAGCGGCGCGGGCGGGAACGACGACGAGACCGTCGGTGGAAACTGACCGTTCTGACTCCGCCTTGTTAGGTGGCGCGCCATGATCCAATCCTCGACCGCCGACGGGTGACGACCGGTAGTGACGCCGAGCGCTCTCTCGGCGGCCCGCATCAGCCACCGATCGGCGTCACCCGTCGATATCGGCGACCGTCTGCGACAATCGACCCCGATCCGACAAAGGGGTGGATTCGCCGAGTTGCGCCGGTGGTCTTAGCCCACCGAATCTTGTTCTTCGGCTCGATGGCCCTCGCCCTTATCGCAATGCTGGGACAGGTGGCGATCCCCGCACTCGTCCGAGCCGCCATCGATGGCGCGCTTGCCCCTCAGGCGGTCGATGGGGTGACCCCGGACGGCGGATTGAGCAATCGGCTCTGGTTCTTTGTCGTCATCATTGTGGCGATCGGCGTCGTTCGCGGTGTACTCACGGCCGCATACCGCTTTGGCCTGTACCGGACGGCGTTCGATATCGATTCCGATCTTCGGACGCTGCTCTACGAGCATCTGACCACGCTGTCGTTCTCGTTTTTCGACCGGACCCAATCCGGTCAGGTCATCTCCCGGGCCAACTCCGATATCCGGTCGGTTCAGATGTTTCTGACGTTCGCACCGCTGATGTCGGTGACCGGCGTGATGTTCGTTGTATCGATCGTGTTCATGCTTTCGATTCACGTTCCCCTCACCATCGTCGCCGTGCTGCCATTGCCCGGTGTGTACCTCGTCGGGAAACGGCTCCGAGATCAGGTGTTCCCGTTGTCGTGGATCGTTCAAGCCCGGACGGCTGACATGTCGACCGTCGTGGATGAAAACATCAACGGTGTGCGGGTCGTCCGGTCATTCGCTGCCGAACGAGCTCAGATCAACGAAATGGCAAAGGCGGCTACGCGGTTGCGGTGGGCCGGGGTTCGGACCGTCGACGCCCGAGCCCGCCACAATCCCATCATCGAGAATCTACCTCGTCTCGGCATGCTGCTCGTGCTCACCTATGGAGGGTGGCTCGTCATCGACGGGCAGGTTACCGAGGGCTCCCTCTTTGCCTTTACCGCCTATGTCACGATGCTCCAAGCCCCCTTCCGCACGTTCGGTCTCTTCCTCATGCTCGGTCAACGGGCCCGAGCATCGGCCGATCGAATCTATGAAATATTTGATACCGAGCCCGAGGTGGTTGATCGCCCCGATGCGGTCCCACTGGTCGAACCAAGTGGATCGATCGAATTCGACGACGTCTCGTTTCGTTACCGAGACGACGGACCGCTCGTCCTCGACGGGTTCTCAATCCAGATCTCGGCCGGTGAAACGGTTGCCATCGTCGGCCGGACCGGGAGTGGCAAGTCGACCATCGCCCGGCTCCTGGCTCGCTTTTACGATGTCGACGACGGCGCGATCCGAATCGATGGAGCCGACGTGCGGGATGTGACGCAGCTAAGCCTCCGCCACGCTGTCGGGGTGGTAGCCGACGATCCATTCTTGTTCTCGGTCAGCCTTGCCGGAAATATCGCGTACGGCGCACCGGGGTCACCACGACCGGAGATAGAGCTGGCAGCCAAGCGCGCCGATGCTCATGATTTCATCTCGTCGCTTCCCGCCGGCTACGACGAAGTGGTGGGGGAGCGAGGGTACACGCTGTCCGGTGGGCAACGGCAACGGGTGACCCTTGCCCGAGCGTTTCTCACCAAGCCGCGGATACTGGTTCTCGACGATGCGACCAGCGCGCTAGATGTCGCAGTCGAACAACGGATTCTCGATGGACTGCGCGAGGTTGGAGCGGCGACCATCATCTTGATCGCCCACCGGATGTCCACGATCGCCGCCGCCGATCGAGTGGTGTTGGTAGAAAACGGGCGGGTATTGGCCTCCGGTCTTCACCACCAGCTGCTGGCGTCCGAGCCGGTATACGCCGAGGTTCTTGCCAACCTCGGTGACGACGAGCCCCACGATGACGATGAGCCCGATGACGACCCGGCCATGGCGGGGTTGACAACCGAGGACCGTCGATGAGCCCGATTCCTCCCGGCAACCGTTTGATGGTCGGCTCATGAGCTTCGGTCCACCGGCCGGCTCGCCGTTCTCCGGTCCGTCAGCGGCCCAGACGAGCGCCGCTTCCGGCTTGCCGTTCGCCGGGATGCCATCAGAACTCTCAGAACTAGCGCAGCAGATTCTGGCGGCCGAGCCCGATCATCCGGTGGCCGCCGTGGCGTTTTCGCAAACCGACTACGACCGTCGACCATTTACGCTCCGCCGGTTTCTGCGGCCTCACCGCTGGGGTCTCGTTGGTTCGGTCGGACTTGTCGTGCTCGAAACGCTGGCTATGCAGGCCGGTCCGCTGTTGACCCAGATCGGGCTCGATCGGGCTATCGTCCCTCGCGACCCGTCGGTGCTCATCGTCGTCGCTCTGGCATACCTCGGAGCTGTTGTGATCAACGCAGCAGCATCCTCGGCCCGGGTCGCCTATACCGGCCGACTCGGTGAGCGCCTGATGGAGGAGCTACGAGTCCGTGTCTTTTCCCATCTTCAACGGCAGTCGCTCGACCTATTCACCAGCAAAAAATCGGGGGTCCTGTTAACCAGGATGACCAGCGATATCGACGCCCTCTCAGCGCTATTCCAGGATGGGCTTGTCAACTTGGCGGTTCAGGTCCTCACCCTAGTGGTCATTACGGTGGTGCTGACGGCGCTCAACCCGATGCTGGCGGCAATCACGCTGATGATCATCGTGCCGGCCATGGTCGCACTAACCCTCTGGTTCCGCTCCGCCTCGGAGCGAGGGTATCGACAGGTCCGGGAGCGGATCGCCGAGGTGCTGGCCGATCTGTCCGAGAGCCTGGCTGGGATGCGCGTCATCTCGGCGACCAACCGCCGGCAGCACAATGTGATTCAGCACGCCAACGTCGTCGGTGAGCACCGCGACGCCAACGTCTACGCGTCGACCGTCGGTGCCATCTACGGGCCGACCAGTGAGACCATCGGCGTGATCGGCCAGGCGGTGCTGCTGCTCGTCGGCGGTCGAATGGTGTTGAACGGGACGCTCACGGTCGGCGAGCTATTCGCTTTTCTGCTTTACCTCACCGCCTTTTTTGCGCCGATCCAACAATTGGTCCAGCTCTACAATTCGTATCAGCAAGGACAGGCCGCGGTGGCCAAGGTACGGGACCTACTGGCAACCTCGCCGGCGGTGGTCGAAGCGCCGGACGCCATCGACCTACCACCGATCGATGGCCGCATCGTGTTCGATCAGGTCTCGTTTAGTTACGACGGCAAGACCGAAGTGTTGCACGGCTTGGATCTCACCATCGAGCCCGGTGAGACACTAGCGATCGTTGGCCCGACCGGGGCTGGCAAGTCGACGGTGGCCAAGCTACTTAGCCGATTCTATGAACCGTCCAGGGGTGGGGTGTCCATCGATGGTCACAACCTCCGAGACGTCACGATTCACTCGCTTCGCAGCCAGCTCGGTGTCGTTCCACAAGAGCCGTTCCTGTTCAATGGCTCTATTCGGTCAAACGTGGCATTCGCCAAGCCGGATACGTCATCGGAAGACGTGCAGGCGGCATGCGAAGAGATTGGCTTGGCCTCCCTACTCGATCGGTTGCCAGACGGAGTCGATTCGCTCGTCCACGAGCGGGGGGCGTCGCTGTCGTCCGGGGAGCGGCAATTGTTGGCGCTGGCCAGAGCGTTCCTGGCCAAACCGAGGGTGTTGATCCTCGACGAAGCGACATCCAATCTCGATCTCGCATCCGAGACGTTGATTGAACGTGCCCTCGACACGGTGTTGGAGGGGCGAACGGCGGTCATTATCGCTCATCGTCTAGCCACCGCAATGCGAGCCGACCGGATCGCGGTGATCGACGATGGCAGACTGATCGAGCTCGGCACCCACGACGAACTGGTCGTCGCCGGCCGCCACTACGCCGACCTGTTCTCCAAATGGGAAGCTGCGGCTGGCACCAGAACGCAATGCTAGCTTCCTAAAGTTGGTGTCTGGGATGCCGTCAACCTGAATACAGCCGCCCTGGATTCAGATGCCGGGGTGGACGTACAAGGGAGCGACATGGCAAACCTCACCGACAGATATCTCGGCGATCTCAGCCGATACTCGGTGCTCGATCGTGTTGCCGACAAGCATGGATTGTCTGTTGATCGGGCCAAGCGTGCCCTGCACCTTTCGTTTCCTCTGATCGTCGAAACCCTCCATGACTGGAGTCTGGACGCGCCCGCAGCTCTCGTGTCCGGCCTAAAAAAGACACCGGCGGACGCCAATCGGGCCAACAACATCGTCGATCTTCCGGTAGATGACCGTGGGGCCACCGACCGCACCCGCTGGTTGTTGGGTAAGGGTCTCGTCGCCGCTCGAACGGCGCTCAAGGTCGAGGCTGACATCACCGAGTCTCAGGCCGCTGGCCTGCTGCGTGATGCTACCGGGTTGTGCCAGGCGGCGTTGGCGACGGCTGTGGAGGAGGGCGAAGACGTCATCGCCATCATCCAGGCCGAGCATCAAGAGGTCTCTGCGGCGGGTTGGGGACCGTGGGTCGCCGGGGTCAGAAACGGCGACGTCGCGGTTGCCGGTCACGGAATCGCCGTACCGTTAGAACCGCTCGGCACGCTCGGTACTGGCAAGACTCTTCCCGCCAAGAACGAAAACGGTAAAACCGAGACGCAAAAGACCGTCAGCGGGGCCACCGTACCGGGGGATGAGTCACCCTCGGTGGCCGGGGCCGGATCGACCGCTGAAGGTTCGCGTTCACGAGTGCCGCTGATAGTCGGAGGTGTTGCGACCGTGGCGGTTGCCGCCATCGCTATCGGGTTCGCTGTCGGAGGATCGTCTGATTCCGAGACCGAGGCGAGCGGCGACACCTCGACCACCGACCAGAGCGAGTCGGCGGCACAAGGCGATGCCGACGACGACACCGCCGGAGTCGAAGACGACCCGTCCGAGACGAGTTCGGATTCCCAAACAAGCTCGGGCTCCGACGCGTTGCCGACCCCTGTGGCCGATCAGAAGATCCAGAGTTTCACCATCCCGATGAGTGATATTAAAGGCGTCAACCCTCAGTCGATGGGTACAGCCGACTTGACCTTCGATACCGAAACCGGCGAGATTTGCTACTCGTTCGAAGCGGTCGAGATAGACGCACCATTTGCCGGCCACATCCACGTCGGCGCCGACGGCGTCCGGGGCGGCATCGTGGTCGACTTCGGTGAGCTCACCAACCCGGCGACCGGGTGCCTCGACAATCTCCCGATCGATACGAACGACATCTTGGCCCACAAAGGCAGCCACTATGCCGAGTTGCACGACCCCAGCGGCGATTTCACTATTCGGGGCCAAATCGCCGACGAACCGCCGGTTGATACCACCGACCTAGCCTTCGTCGATCCCGACGGCGGCGGGGCGCGGGCCATCGTCGAACCGGGCCGTATCGCGTTGGAAGGTGAGGTTGTCGACCGAGCGACCGCCGACGCACTGGCCGCCAAGTTCAAAGCTCTCGACCTGGACGGCATCGATGTGTTCGATGGGCTTACCGTCGAGGAGGGTGCGCCGACGCCATCCGGCCGAGTAGTGATGAAAGACGCCATCCTGTTCGAAGTAGGTTCCGACCGGATCGCCGGCACCGACCAGTCGTTGGTCGACGTGCTCATCGCGGTCGCTAACGCCGAACCCGACTCGGTGGTGACCATCGTCGGCCACACCGACAACACCGGTTCGGCCACCGCCAACCTAGAACTCTCGCTTCGGCGAGCCTCGGCGCTGCGAGATGCCCTGGTAGCCGGCGGAGTCGATGCCGAATCACTCCGTGTCGAAGGGGCTGGCGACACCGCCCCTATCGCCGACAACGACACCGTGGAGGGCCGGGCCCAGAATCGACGGTTGGAGCTCGAGCTACGACCACAGAGCTGAGTCCGGTCATCGCGTGCCGCTCCGACGGGAAGTCCAGCCCGCCGGCTACGTTGTCCTGACGCTCGGCAACGATGGCGTCATCTTTTCCCTACGATGAATGGCCCGCTCTGCTCAGGGCCGTGCTCAGGGCCGTGCTCTGGCCCGCCGCCTCCGCTGTCTCGGATTGTTCGCCGCCTCTGTTGGTGTGGGCAGTGCAACCATCGAGCTGAGGTGGGGGGTCGGTGCGCTGGCATGGGGGAAGGCCAGCGCGGCAACGAACAGTTCCTGAAAGCGGGGTTCGATCGCCGTCTCGATTTTAGTTACCGAGTGAACCGCCCGCTCCATGTCCTGACGCTGGGCTTGTGAAAGTAGGGCCCGGACCGCGCCGGAGCCGGCGGCGTTGCCCACCGAGCGGACCTGATCGAGCGGAGCATCGGGTATCAGGCCCAGCACCATGGCATGGAGCGGGTCTATGTGGGCACCGAACGCACCGGCCAGCCGGACTTCATCGACCGACTGCAGCTCGGCCCGTTCTAGTAAGAGGTCTATCCCGGCTCGCAATGCTGCCTTGGCCAGCTGGATCGCACGAACGTCGGCTTGGGTCACCGCCACCGAGTCGGTCAGGCGGTACGAGAAGGTGCGCCCATCCGGTTCGATCCGGCCGGTTCGCTCGGCTGCGGCCCCGACGATGACGCCTTGGCTGTCGATCAGGCCGCAGAGAAACAGTTCGCTGATGATCTCGATGATTCCCGAGCCACAGATGCCGGTCACTCCGGTAGATGCCGTGGCGTCTCCAAAGCCTTCTTCGTCAGACCACAGCTCGGAACCGATGACCCGGAAGGTTGGCTCGAGTGTGTCACGGTCGACCTTGACCCGTTCGATGGCGCCGGCGGTAGCCCGTTGCCCCGACGAGATCTGTGCTCCCTCGAAGGCCGGCCCGGTCGGGCTCGATGCCGCCAGTAGCCGTGTGCTGTTGCCGAGGACGATCTCGGCGTTTGTGCCAACGTCGACCAGGAGCTGGATCGAGGTGCCATGGTGGGGAGCTTCGGCCAGGATGGCGGCTGCGGTGTCGGCACCGACGTGACCGGCGATACAGGGGGCGACGTAGACCGAAGACCAGCGGGCGTCGATGCTGAGGTCGGCGGCGCTGGTGTGGACTGCTGCATCGGTGGCGAGTGGGAACGGCGATTGCCCGAGTGGTGTCGGATCGATACCGAGTGCCAGATGGTGCATGATCGGGTTCCCGACCAACACGATGTCGAGCACATGGTCGGTGGTCAACCCATCGCCAGATTCGCTGAGTTCATGGTTTGCTGTCTCGATGAGCTCTGAGGTCAGTTCGTCGAGAGCGGTTCGGATGGCGGTTGTCAGCTCGACGTCGCCGCCTGGGTTGAGCATGACGTAGGAAACCCGGCTCATGAGGTCTTCGCCGAATCGGATCTGCGGATTCATTTGCCCTGCGCTGGCCAAAATCTCGCCGGTCGTTAGGTCACACAGATGCCCGGCAACCGTCGTCGATCCGATGTCGATGGCGATGCCGGTGATTCGATCAACGAATCCGGGCCAGATGCCGACCATCCGCCGAACATCGCCAACCCCGCCGTCGGCGGTGAGGGCGACGGTGATGCTTCGGTCGTCTCCTCCAGCTGCCACTGCGGCGTGGAGCGAGGCTAACACGGCGGGCTCGATGGTGACGTGGTCGATGCCCCAATCTGCGGCCAGCTGCGCCGTCAACTGTTCGTGAATGCTGGTGCCGTCGTCTTCGGAGCGCTCAGCCAGTTCGAGGTAGTGGAGGGTGCGCATGGGATCGACGACGAGTCCGTCGAGGTCGATGCCCTTTCGAATGACCTGGCGGTGGATTTGGCTTTCGGCTGGGACGTCGAACACCATGTCGCCCTGAATCCGAAGGCCGCAACCGAGCCGACGGCCATCGGCGATCGGTCGTTTGCCTCGTCGTTCGTTTCGTTGATACTCCTGCTCTAGCGGGCCGAATGGTGTGACGTTCTCCTCGTCGGCGGTGATCGCCCATTTCGAGAACTCACCGATCGTTGGCACGACCTGGCATCGACCACAAACGCCGCGGCCACCGCAGACCGAATCGAGGTCGACACCGAGTTGTCTTGCCGCTTCGAGCGCGGAAACGCCGGGCTCGACGACACCGCTGAGACCGGACGGTGTGAATACGACGGAGTGGCCGTCTCCGCCGGTCATAACGTCACCCGAGCATCGTCCACGGTGTTACTCGCCACCCTCGGGTCGGCGCGCCCGGCGTCCGCCACGACGGCGGCGCCCACCGCCTTCTTCCCCGCCCTCGGTTGGGGCTCGGTTCTCGGCGATCCAGGTGGTGCAGTTGGGGTCTTGGTTGGCCAGAACGTCGGCTGCCAACACCGCGGCCTTTACCTCGCCGTGCATGGGGTTCATGATGGCTGAGGTCATACCGTGCGAGATGGCCATAGCTAGGAAGCTGCCGGTCACCGCGTGACGGTTCGGTAGGCCGAAGCTGACGTTGCTGGCCCCACACGTGGTGTTTACACCGAGTTCGGTGCGAAGCCGGTTGACCAGGGCGAAGACCTGTTGGCCGGCTGTGGCCATGGCTCCGATCGGCATGACCAGTGGATCGACGACGACATCTTTGGCCGGGATGCCGTGGTCGGC
>CALIFY010000023.1 GCA_938021675.1 uncultured Acidimicrobiales bacterium | reverse complement strand
CCGCCGACTCATCGTCGGCTTTCCCACCACCAGCCCAGCCAACACCGGCCACCCCACCACCAGCCGACCCAACACCGACATTCACCCCACCACCAGCCCAGCCAACACCGGCCACCCCACCACCAGCCGAACCAACACCGGCATTCACCCCACCACCAGCCGAACCAACACCGGCAACCCCACCACCAGCCCAATCGGAGGGTTCCGCGCCGTTGGCTCCAAACTTCCCTGGCGACGGCGGGGCGTCGTTGGATCAAACCAAGGTGGCGGACATTCAGAACCCCGGCGGTCCTACCTCTCCCGAGTTCCCAGCGGACCAGCCGCCATCGGGCCAGCCGCCGGCGCCGCTGAAATCCGAGCACGATGCTTCGCCCTATCCAGGTGCAAATCCGGAGCCTTTCTCCGTGGGCAGCCCACCACCCCCAGCGCCTAGCCAGGGACAGCCCGCTCCACAGGTCCCACCGGAATTCCCCGCAGCAGCGCCGCCCGTTGCTCCCGTGGCCCAACCGTCCACCAGCTTCGGCGCGCCACCGGCCCAACCACCTGTCGGCCACTCGCTGCCGCCGAACGCCAACCCGGCCGGGGCCCCGGCGGAAATGGCACCGTCCAACACGGTCATCGCCGACGCCACCCTGCAACTTCACGTCGATGGCCAGGACTACTCGTTCCTACCGGGGGCCGAGGTCACCATCGGTCGGGATCCATCGTGTCTCGTTCAGCTTGAGGAGCGTCACTCGCTCGTGTCGCGACGTCACCTGAAGATCACGTTCCACGACAACAACTGGTGGATCGAGGACTTCTCCAGCAAGGGCACCTTTGTCGACGGCCGGCCAGTGCGGGGGCCGTACAAGGTTGAGGGTGCCTTTGTTGCAAACCTCGGTGATGACGATGCCGGCACCCCGATGCGAATCATCACCGCCGGTGAACACCGTGCACCGAGTAACCGAAACGGATTGGCGCTCCTCGCCTTGGCCGCGGTGGCGTTGGTTCCGCTGATCATTCTGGCCGTGATCCTGGCCACGGGTAACGATGACGAGGGAACCGACCCTGACCTCGGCGCGGCAAAACAGTCGACGGTCATGCTGATCGGTGAAGAGGGTGGCCAAGGATCGGGATTCTTCGTCGCCGACGACCTCATCGTCACCAACCAACATGTTGCAGCCCTCTCCCGGCAGATGTGGGTGGCGGTATCGCGCAATGCCGATGACCCAGCGAGGGTTGAGTACGCAGCAGAGCTGGTGGCGAACCACCCGTTTCTCGACATTGCCGTGCTTCGCATCACCAACCGAGTTTCGGAGATTTCGGCGAATGGGCCTGTGTTATCGACCGACCCCGTCGGAGACATCGGCCTGCCAGTTGTGACAGTTGGCACATCGAGCGACATCGTGATCGGCGACGAGGTCTTTAGCACTGGATTTCCCGGTCGGCTGTCGGTCACCAGCCTCGATGACATGGGTGATGTTCGACTCCCTCCGGTATCGGCTACCAGCGGCGAAACGGCCAACTTCACTATTTGGCCTGGCTGCTCCAACCCCGATTGGCAGGTATTTATACCCGAGGGCTCACCTCCCGGTGTGACATGCTCCGGAGGCGGTGACGTCGACCGCGGCGTCCTCATTTCGACGTTTTCCAGCGGCCAAGGCGCCTCTGGTAGCGCCGTCTTTCGCCAGAACGAGGTGGTAGGAGTCGTCTTCGCCGGCTCGCCCGATGAGGCCAACGCCAGCATGAACATCGCAACCGATGCCTTCGCTGATTGGCTTCAGGAGATCGTTACCGCCAACGGGTGATACCCAGCGATGTTGCCCCGGGAGCAGGCGAGACGCCGTCGGGCAACTGGGTACACACGCCTACTCGGGCGGGGCGACCATACCGGAGCGCTGAACCGAGTACCATGGGATGGTCGGACGGAGGCATCGTGGCGCTAAGTGTGGCCAACCTTGGAATCGATGGGCTTGAGGAGATCGAGCAGATTGGGAGCGGCGGGTCGTCGCGCGTCTACCGGGCGCGTCAGATCGATCTCGATCGTGTGGTGGCGGTCAAGGTCCTGAACGCCGGCCATGAGACCGACGTCGCTCGACGCTTCGATAGAGAGCGAAAGGCTATGGGCCGGCTGTCCCTTCACGAGGGGATCGTCCCGGTCTACAGCAGCGGTGAGAGCACATTTGGTGAGCCGTACCTGGTGATGCCCTACTACGACAAGGGCTCCCTTCAAGATCAGATCGACAATGGGCCACTCGACTGGAAATCCGCCGTTGCCTACGTCGACCAAGCTGCGGAGACCATCGCCGCCGCCCATGACGAGGGTGTTGTCCACCTCGATCTGAAACCAGCCAACATCTTGCTCACCCACTCGGGGTCTCCTCGCATTGCAGACTTCGGGATCGCCAAGCTCCTCAATTCCGGAAAGGCCGTCAATACCGGGAAAACCACCGGTGGCGCTGCCTTCACGCCGGCGTATAGCGCTCCTGAGACCTTTCTCGACGGAGAGATCGGACCAGCCTCAGATGTGTATGGTCTTGGCGCAACCCTGTGGGCGCTGTTAGTCGGTCATCCACCGTTCCTGCCGCCGGGAGACGACAACAACCTGATGGCGGTCATCGGACGGGTGGTCAACAGTCCCATCGGCGATCTCCGCCACATCGTCCCAGGCCCAATTTGCGACGTCATCGAACGGGCGATGGCCAAGCACCCGTCGGAGCGGTACCAGACGGCCAGAGAGTTTTATTCAGCCTTACAACAGGCGGCCGAATCGCTCAACGGAACAGCTGCTACTCCTACCGGAATGGAAGCCGGAACATCTCTCTTCCCTGCGGTCGGAGCAGCCGGCGTCGTCGGAGGAACGCTCAGCGATGCTACTCAAACCTTCGCTGAGACCCCGGCCCCCCTCGGCCAGTCGCAGGCATCGTCGGTCGGTTACCAAGCGACCGACCCGTCGAGCACCCAGCTGTTCGACGGCGGCCCAGGGCCGGTCGACCTTCCGCAATCACTCGCCAGCACGGTGGGCGGACCACAAGCGACGCCACCGACCTCATCCCGGTCCCTTCTCCAGGAAACGGCCGAACCGCTGCCGATGCCGGGCGCTATGCCGCCACCGGCCCCACCCGAGCCGTTCTTCGATCTCGACCGGTTCCGGATCGGACCGATTCTTCTCGGCGCACTCGCCTGCATCGCCGCTATCTCCGCCGCGGTTTGGGTCGGGACCCGTGACGATGATGGCGCCGAGTCTGCGGCCCCAACCACCACCGCTCCGGCCGCGCCAGCCCTCGGCGAGGACGGCTCCGATACGTCGAACACCGTAGACGGCGCCAGCAGCACCGCCGTTGAGCCATCGGACGACGAGCTGCCACCAACATCACAGCAACAGACCGAACTACCGTCCCCGGCCGCAACGCCGACGGCGGCGCCGAGCACCGACCCACCCGAGGTCACCGCCACCACCGAGGTCGAAACCACCACGACGATAGAAGGCACCACCGAAGCTCCGACAACATCTGAGGACACAACCACCTCGATCGAGACGACGACCACGATCGAGGTGGCAGCACCGCTCTTACCGCCGAGTGGGTTGTCCGCCACGCCGTCGGCTACGTCGGTCAGCCTCACATGGAGTGCGCCGGCATCCGGTCCGACCCCAGATAGCTATCGCGTGTTCCGCGACGATCAGGTGGTGGGAAGCAACAACCAACCATCGTTCACCGACCTCAACATCGAAGCTGGCGAGACGTACGAGTACACCGTACGGTCGGTGGTGGCCGAACCCGTGGAGCTGTCGGAACCGAGCGAGCCGGTAACGGCGACGATCCCAGGAGGGGAACTAACCCCGGGGGCTACTACTGGCAACCTGACCGAATCCTCGATCGACGTCACGATCACCTCGACTCGCTGTGTGACATACACGGTCGAGGCCAGGGTCCAAGGCGGAGGCAACAATGTGGTCAGCGCCGCAAACGGCGACTGTGCCCCACGGCCGATTACCGCAACCGTTTCAGATCTTGAGCCGGACACGACCTACATCTTCACGGTGACCGTGTCGGCCCCTGGCTTCGACGATGCGACGGCTACGGCGACCGGAACGACCTCGGCGGTAGTGGCCACCCGAACCGGCGCAGCGACGACGTCCTCCAACCCGTAGCCGGCGCGTCGCTGGCCCATAGGCCAGCACTCCGTCGACCGGTGGCATCGGGGCTGGGGGCCAGCCGGAGAAGCTGTGTGCGGATCAGAGGCCGGTCGGGCTCAGAAACGAGCGCCCTTAGCGCAAACCGACAGCCCAAGTCACGTGACGATTTGGTGGTAATCCCTTCGCGGTTGTATGGAGTGCCCGGAACCTCGTGAAGAGGCCACTACAGTCAGGCTTGGCTGAGTGGAAATCCCCCAATTGCAGAGGTGATATCAGGGTTATGGGCACCAAGACGGCAACCATCGCGTACTGTCAACATGGGGAGTTTGAGGCTGCTTGCCTCGAGTGCCTCGCAATGCCGAAAAAGATTACGCCACCGCCGCCTGCAGCACCACGAGCAACGAAGAACCCGAGTTCGTCCGCCGACAAGATCTCACCGCTCGCCGGCGACCTCGACATGTCCGTCCCGGTAACCAACATCGACGGCATCGTCGGCATGAGCTGCTTGCCCGCCCGCGCTTTTCCTCACTACCTCCGCCGGGCCGGATGGATCTACCTGCGCAGTGAAGACAAGCTCACGGCCCGGGTGAAGGCCATCAAGGTCGTGTGGACCGACGAGCGCTCGGACATGTCGGACCCATCCCGTGACCTGGGCGCCGGCATCGGCATAGAGGTAGACCCTCGCACGTGGGACGACGACATCGACATCGAGCTCGGATGGCTCGCCGAGCGTCAGCGCGATGGTTTTCGATACCTCAAGACGAACGATGACGACACCGTGACCCACTACATGGGCGGTAAGCCGGTCGTCGAACAAGACGACCTTAGCGATATCGATCTCACGGACTGAGCCAATCCAGACTGGCCGTCACCTCGTGTGAAGGCCGTGCTCCTCGGCCGACAAGCGCTCACAATCTTACGTCGAGTGCAACCTGGCTACGTCTGGATCGACCGACGTGACGCACCGGCCAAAATTTGGCATACCCTCGGACCCAATGATCGAGTGGACGAGACCGGGTGGGGGTTCGCTGGCAACCGATCAGCGTCGCTTGTTCATATGGGGTCGGGCTGTTGGCCTGCTTCTGGCAGCAGGTCTCGTGGCGGCGGCATGCTCGGGAGAGCGTCCGGAGCTCATCTCTGCTGATCTCGTCTCGACATCCCAGCCAGCAGACGGCTCGGCCGCCACCGGCCCGGAGCTTGCCGCCACAGACTGCGTGACCGCCCCCGGGAGCGCTCCGTTGCAGGTGCTGGTCGAAGCGACACCCCAGCCAACCATTGCCTGCGGTCGGGTGGCCGGGTACCAGCGGGTCTCGTTTGTGAATAGCACGACCGATCAAATCAACTTTGACCTCGCCGGGGTGCCGGTCGTTATCCAGCCGGGCGAAACCTATACGACGGACCCGGTGGGCGGCCTACTCGGCGCCGGCCTCACACAGCTCTACGCCCAACCACACCCGGTCAGCGGTATCTGGCTGGTAGATCAAGCCGAATCAACGTTGACCGGTCAGCAGATGGGGCTCAACAGTTTCGGTAATGCATCGATCGGTATGACGCCGACCGATGCATCAGCGGCCATCGGACTGCCTCTAATCCCCGATGACACCGGCGCCGCGTGCTACCAAACGTCGATCGAGGGCGATCCCTATTCCCCGGTCTTCACCGTTCGCGACGGCACGATCGCTAGCATCCAGGTGTTCGCCTCCAGCCAGCTCACCCGATCGGAAATCGGCGTCGGCTCAGCCGAAGCGGACGTCAACGCCGCCTATTCAGCGCAGATCGAGACCCAGGCTTCGCCGGACGGGAATGCCGAGCGATCGCTACTGGTGTTCGTTCCCAGCGATGAGGCAGACAAGCAGTTCCGCCTGGTGTTCATCATCGAAGGTGGAGTCGTGACCAGCATGTACAACGGACTCGTCGACTTCTTGGCCACGCCAGGCTGCGCCTAGCCCTCGGAGCTATGAGCACCGACGGCTAGGCACGAGCGAGGGCGCTAGGCCACATCACAAACGCTTGTTGAACGGCGACGTCAGGGCCGATCCCCGAATTCCGGACTCTCAGTCCTCGTGCGCTTGACCTCCCAGAACCCGGGGACGGTTGCCATGGCCACGAACCCGTCCCACAAGCGAAGGGCTTGCTCTTTCGGAGGAACCCGGGTGATCACCGGACCGAACAGGGCGACTTTCTCACCGTTGTCGTCCTCGAACGCGATCAACGGCGTGCCAACGTCATCACCGGACAACGCCAGACCCTCCCCCATCCGTTTGTCGATCTCCGCGTCCCACGATTCGTCTTCCATAGCCGCCGCGTGCGCGGTGTCGACCCCGATGGCGGCGAGCGCGTCCGCCGGGTCGAATACCCGTTCACCGTCATGATGGATGCGACGCCCATACTCCCAGTAGAGAGGCAGGACGGCGTCATCGCCATCGGCGGCCCGGAGCGACTCCATAACCCGAAGATACTTGTGGGTCCTGGCGACCGGTTCGTAGTAGTCGCTGTCCTCGGCTGGTTGGTTTTTCTTAAGCAGCGAAATCGGCTGCCAGGTGATGTTCAAGTCCCGCTCGGGAGACACAACGTCGACGACCCAACGGGCCGTCACCCAACACCATGGTCATATCGGGTCAACCCAAAATTCGATGTCCATGACCGCCACCTTAACGCTCCGAAACGTTCGCGCTTCATCCGGCGGGCCTAGACTGGAAGGGCTTCCCCCAGCGACATCCACCTCTCGATAGAGGGGACACAGAATGAGGCACGACCCAGCGATCGGGCGGTTGCGGGCCAACAACGGGGTAGCGCGGTCCCTATCCCGGATCGATCTCGGCCATTGGCCAGACGTCGCTACACGAGTACGGCCACGAATTGTGCCGCTCGACCAATGTACGACGACGGCCCGGCCATTGACCGACACGGTGGCCGTCGAGCTCTGCGTCGCTGTCGGACCGGGCGTCGTCTCGGTAGTTCCAACGTGGCTCGACCAGTGGAGTTGCACAAGCGACGACGCCTGGCGACGGGCTGCCACCAACCTGGGAGCCGATCCTGCCATTCGAGTCGACACGATAGACGACGTAGGGCTAGACGTGGTCATCATCGAGGGGCCGCTCTACACCGGCGGCCTGCTGTGCGACCCCCCTGGTCTGCTTATTCCTCGACTGCCGGCCGGGATCCCGACGACTGGGTGGTTGGCGGTACCGACGAGCGACATCGTGTTGTTCACATCGACAGCATCGACAGCATCGTCAGCCGTGGCCGGCGCGTCGTGGTTGGCTCGACTGTCCGACTGTATAGCCGCCGACCGGGCTCACCGGCTCCCACCGTCGCTGTTCTCCTTCGACAGCGGCAGAATCGCCCAAGTAGCGCTCCCATAGCCCGAAGTTCACCTCGTCTTGACCCCCCGGCGGCTCCGATGAAACCCCGGTGTCATGGCACAACCGTAGGTTCCACCACAGCGAGTCAGCACCACGACCGCCACACCAAGGAGCACATTCAATGTTCGAACATGACCGCACGCCAGTAAATCCGACAGCGAACAGACCATTCGAGGACGTCCTGGCCAAGCGGATCGAGCGACGGACGGTACTTGCCGGTGGGCTTGCTGTCGCCGCCGGTAGCTTCCTCATCGGTTCACCGGTCACCGCTCCCGTCGCGGCACGGACCCCGGCCCAAACCGCCGTCGGCGGTTCCAAACACCAGTCCGGCACCTCCGGATCGCCGAAACTCATCGGTTTCGAGGCGATCCCTCTCGACTCGAGCGACAAACCGACCATCTCACCCGACTATCAATACACCGTGCTCGCTCCCTGGGGCACCGCGGTCGACCCTAACGCCCCGGGCTTTGTCTACCCGCCGAAAACGGCCGCCGACCAAGAACGCCAGGTCGGCCTGGGACATGACGGTATGTGGTTCTTTCCTCTCAGCGACAAAGAGTACGGAAACCGGAGGGGTCTGCTCTGCGTAAACCACGAGTACGGACTCACGACCCATGCACTCGGCAAGGAACTGCCCGAGAGCCTTGAAGAGGTCCGCATCATGCAGGCCGTCCACGGCATGAGCATCCTGGATATTTGTCAAACCGAGCACGGGGCGTGGGAGGTCATTCCCAATCATCGATCTCGGCGGATTACGGTCAACACTCCGGTTGAGTTCAGCGGCCCGGTAGCCGACACCCCTCTTCTTGCGAACGCCGCCGGGAACCCTCCGGCCGGCACCGTGAACAACTGCGGAAACGGCTATACCCCGTGGGGCACCTACCTCACCTGCGAGGAGAATTTCAACGGGTACTTCGGGGCGACCGACGAGTGGACTCCCACCGAAGAGCAGGAGCGTTACGGGTTCACCACCGAGGGTTTCGGATATGGCTGGGAGCGGTTCGACCGGCGTTTCGATCTGAGCGATCCGGAATACCGCAACGAGGCGAACCGGTTCGGATGGATCGTGGAGGTCCACCCGAAGCAGTCCAACCGATCTGCGGTGAAACGGACGGCCCTCGGACGATTCAAGCATGAAGGCGTTGCGCTCACCATCGGCCGAGATGAGCGAGCCGTCGCCTACATGGGAGACGATCAACGGTTCGACTACATCTACAAGTACGTGTCGTCGTCGAACTGCAAACACATGCTGGCCCAAGGTCAATCACCGCTCGACGACGGACAATTGTTCGTTGCCAAATTCGATGACGACGGCTCCGGCCGCTGGCTGGAGCTAACCATCGACAATCCCGATCTCGCCGCCAGGTTCAACAACCAGGCCGAGGTCTTGACCTTCGCCCGGTTGGCCGCTGATATTGTCGGTGCGACCCCGATGGACCGGCCGGAGTGGACGACCGTCGCCCCCAATGGCGATGTCTTCTGCACGCTGACCAACAACACCGACCGAGAAGAACCGAACGCTGCGAACCCCGAAGCCCCGAACGAAACTGGGCACATCATCAGGTGGCGCGACAGCGATAACCACATCGGGACCTCGTTCGAATGGGACATCTTCGTTCTAGCAAGCGACGTACTCGACACCGAAGCCGGGTTTGGGTCGCCCGATGGGCTGTGGGCTGATCCAGACGGCCGGCTATTTATCGAAACCGATGGCGATCAACCGGACGGTGCCAATAATCAACTGTTGGTGGCCGACACCGAGACCGGTGAAATCCGTCGACTTCTGACCGGTGTCCCGGGCTCGGAAGTAACCGGAATCGCGGTAACACCCGACCGTCGCACCATGTTCGTCAACATCCAACACGCAGGTGATGGCGACCCGGACCTAACGCTATTTCCCGACTTCGAGCACGGCGTCATTCCCCGAGATGCCACGCTGGTCATCACCCGTACCGACGGCGGGATCATCGGGAGCTAATTCCCAAAACCGCATCCGACTCGCGCTGGACCTTTGAAATCGAGCTGGAGTCTGGAATGATGGTCCAGTGCTTGGCGTCATCGTCGGTCGTCTATGGTTCCTCTAGTCGTCCAGTTCGTCGAGCGGACGCTTCGTCCAGAGTCCGAGCTGTCTTTCGGGCGAAACGCCGAGCTGAGCCTCGATTCCGACAACACCTATCTTCACCGGGTCGCCGGCCGGTTTCGACTCGTCGGCGAAATCTGGTGGCTAGAAAACGTCGGCAGCCGGTTACGGCTCAAGATGGTGGCTTCCGATGGGTCTGTGATCGATCTCCACGCTGGAGCATCGAGCCCGATTCTGGGCCAGAGCGGTATCGTCAACCTGGTAGCGGGCCCGACCCGCTACGAGATCGGTTATTGGCTCGAAGAGGAGCAGAAATCGGCGAGAGCCGACACCGTGCAAGGCACTGCCGTCGGAGCTGAGACGGTGACCTACGGAACCAAACTGACGCCTCGAGAACTCGACTTCGTTGTCGTGTTGGCCCAGGCACGACTTACCGGCCGGGGCGGCCCGCTTCCGTCCCACACCGATATCGCCGACACATGGGGCGTGTCAGCCAAGACGGTCGACAACACCCTCCAGCGGCTTCGATCCAAGTTGCGGACCAAGAGCGTGCGATTCCTCGATTCATCCGAGACTCTTGTCGAGTACCTCGTGTCCCAAGGTTTAGTGACGATCACCGACCTCGAATGGGCCGCTCTCGACCAACCGGACGGCCCTCGGCCGGCTGCGGCCAGACCAGAGACCGGGAATCTCGACCTCTCATGAGTCCGGTGCAGACGAGACGAGGCCGGTCAATCGGGTCATTACGCCCGTTCTGGGTCTGGTGAATGTTCGCTATCCGATCTCGGTCAGCTTTCGGGCGAAGCTCAATTCGTGGCCGTCTGGGTCGAGGATATGAAAATAGCGTTCTCCCCACGGTGCATCAGCTGGTTCGGCAAGCGCCGTGTAGCCAGCGTCGCTCAGCCGACGCCAAAGCGCATCCGGAGATGTGACATGGAAGACTACCCGACCCCAAGAACGAGGTACTTCGCCGCCCCCGTCGACGACACCATCGTGAACGAGATTGACGAAATTCGACCCAAAGGCCAGCGTCGAGAATGAACTCTCTGGGCCGCCATAACTCAACCCAAGGCCAACCGCTTCCCAAAACGCCACGGCCCGAGCCATATCTACGGTCGCCAAGGTAATGGCGTTGATTTCAACCGCTAGGTCTTGTCCGTCTGTTTGGATTCGAGCAGCGTAATTCGAGGCCATCAAGCCAACTCCTTCATCATTGATCGCGAACCGGCTTCCTCCGTCGACACCATGGAATTTCTGAACAGCTGACCTCCGGTCAGCGGGTCCACCCCTACAGTGGTAGCCGGCAACGGCAGCCACCTCCGATCCGTGCCAAAACTGCTGGACCGCCGACCAGCGTATGGGTGACAGAGCAAGAGTGTGAGATCAGCTAGCGACCTCGGAATCCCGGGATTCGACGTCATCGGATACATCGACGGTGCACGCCGTACGGTGATTCGCGCCATCCAAACCGCTACCGGTCTGGAGGTGGCGGTAAAGATCCTCGACCGGGCAAAAGAGCCGGTACTACCCCGACGGTTCGACCGACCGCGTCGCGTCCTGGCCCAGCTGTCTCGGGAACACTGCGGCATCGTCCCGGTGATCGACACCGGCATCCTCGACGACGGTCGGGAGTTCCTCGCCATCCCCTACTACTCCGGGGGCGGCCTCGATAGTCGGCTGGCAGAAGGTCCGATGACCTGGGATGACGCGGTCGACGTCATGATCGACGTCGCGGAAATCGTCGGTCGCGCCCACGAAGCAGGCGTGACGTTCGGCGACATCAGGCCATCGGCAATCCTTATCGACAGCGCCGGCGCGCCGCTGGTTTCGGCATTCGGGATGGCCACAAGACGTTTCGACGACGGCACACCGACCTACGACTCGCCGGAGTCTTCCGACCGACAACTGCTCGGGCCAGCCTCAGACGTGTATTCCCTGACCGCCGTGCTGGCCGCGCTCATCGCCGGTCGGCCACGGCGCCGGGACGAGTCCTTGCCGGCCTTCCTCGGAACGATCCGTCCACTCGTCCCCGAACCCCTCTACGACGTGATCGAGCACGGTCTGGCGGCTTCGCCAACCAACCGACACGGAAACGCCAAGCTCATGTACCGCGCTGTCCTGTCGGCCGCTACCGAGGCCGGCCATCTCCATTCGCCCGCCCCGCCCCACGGTGTTTCGGCTCAACCACTCGACCTAAACCTGCAACTGGGGTTCGACGTTGCCGACCGGCTTGGGCTTCAGAACTCGACGGATGACAAAGCGAAAACCAGACCGGCCGTCGCCGCTCACGCCACGCCCGACATACCACCCGGTCTCGAAGACATCGTCTTCGATGCGTCTCCCTCTGTCACCAAACCATCGGTGGTAGCCGGTGATGTGAATACTGCCGACCTGTCCCCCATCGACCATGACGCGCTCGACAACTACGATGCGGACAGCGAGTTGACGGTCGACGTTGGCGAGGAACCGACGACCATCTTGCCCCCGGAGGGGAAGGCACCGGCACCCACCACAGGCGAGATCGATCGCGGCGGACCGGTGTATCTCGATCCGGGCGTCTCCGACCGATCGTTCGAAAACGCCGAGACGGCCAATCCGGTGGCGCCGACCGGACTGTTCGACGGACCAGGGCCCGCCGACGGGCTGATTGCAGCGTTGGCTCCACGCCGATCAAACCCATCGAAGGACGGTCAATCCACGCCACCCCCACCGGTCGGCCCGCTTCTCCCTCCCCCGGGGAAAGCGAACAGCACCGGCATTCCATTCCCGAACCTGACGGTCGCCGGCGGGTCCGGCTCGACCCGAACTGTTCTTTCCCCGATCTGGGAAGCGGTGGAACGCGTCTGGTTCCGCGGTCGCCGAACCAGCACGAGCGCCGGGGCCGTGCTGGGAGCGGCTGGCATCGCCGCCATCCTCGTTTTGTTCGTTGCCCGCGAGATTCGATCCTCGGGGGAGACGGCGACCGAAGAGTTGCCCTCATCTCCAGAGACATCACAAGCAACCACCACCACGGCCGGACAGGCGTCCTCGACACCGACCGATCCGATCTCACCTGATGATGATTTTGAGGCCACCGCACCGGCTCCGGGAACGGGACTCGACCAACGACGTGCTCCGGACACCACCGCGGTTGAGGAGGCCGACGTCACCGAGGCTCCAACCGCTCCCCCTACCGAAGCGGCTCCCCCTCCTGAGCCTCCACCGCAGGATGTGACCACGACGATCGCAGCCGTCGACGCCACCGCCACGACCGAGGTGACGACCAGCGATCCGCCAGATGTAGCCGATCCAGCTGTCGATTCAGGTGCCGGTGAGACGGCCGATTCGCCGCCGACAATTTCCTCACTCCGGGTAACCCGACTTGAAGCCCAAGGGGCGACGGTGACCTACGGCTCTGATCAATGTGTTGCAACCCGTTTCGTTTTGAGCGGCGACGACGGCGATACCCAGAGCGGCGCCAGCCGGAACTTCGACCCGTCGCAGCAGTGCTCGGGGTCATGGAACCTCGACTTCTCCGGTCCAACCATGCTGGCGCCGGACACGTCGTACACCCTGCAGATCTGGGTCAAGGCCGAAAACACCAACTTGGTGTCGCGGTCCAGCATCTCGTTCCGAACACCGGCCAGTTAACATCTGGCTTCGCTACTTGACCGGGTGGTCAAGTAGCATCGAGCGGGTGAGTGGTGGAGCGGAGGCTAGACCGAAACGACAGGAGCAATACCCCGCCCGCGAGGAAGTCGATGAGGTCGCCAACGGGGTGTTGAGAATCCAGCTTCCCATTTCGTTTCCCGGGCTTGGTCATGTGAATTGCTACGTTATGGAAGACAAGGACGGCATCACCTTGATCGACCCAGGCCTTCCCGGTTACCAGACCTGGCGACGATTGAAATCCAAGCTCGGATCGGTCGGAGTCTCGGTGCGACACGTCAAGGCCGTCGTCGTCACCCATTCCCACCCCGATCACTTCGGTCAGGTTCCTCGGCTCCGGAAAGCGGCGGGGGCCGAGATCATCACCCACCGAAGCTTCCGAACCTTTCTCGATCCCGAGGCAGAACAAGACGACGACGTCTTGACCACCCGTAGTGAGCCCGACGACGGACCGAACACCGCAGAAGAGTTAGCCCCCGGATCGGCCGAGAGCGCAACCCCCGGGTGTGGCCACAGCGGCCACCACCCCGGTCCCGGTCGTGCGCCGCTCCGTTCGGTACAATCGCCGTTTTCTGGGTCGACGCCATGGGGCGGTAAGCCCTTTGATCTACCTTTTCGCCGTAAAATACATTACCGGGCAATGCGGTGGGCCAACGGCCGCTTCATGTCAGCGCCCCGGCCAACGAAGCGAGTTGACGACGCCGACGTTCTCGAACTGGGCGGGCGGTCATGGGTCGCGGTTCATACCCCCGGACACACCGACGATCACTTGTGTCTCTGGGATCCCGATGGTGGCGTCATGATTAGTGGCGATCATGTATTGCCCACGATCACTCCCCATATCTCCGGGCTTTCCGAAGATCCTGACCCCCTGGGACAGTTCTTTGCCAGCCTGGACCGAATGGCTTCTTACGGCTCGGTTCGATCCGTACTCCCGGCT
The DNA here is from genome assembly GCA_938021675.1 of uncultured Acidimicrobiales bacterium. Lineage (GTDB taxonomy): Bacteria > Actinomycetota > Acidimicrobiia > Acidimicrobiales > SZUA-35 > JAHELU01. The sequence goes on along the minus strand of CALIFY010000023.1, from coordinate 105,088 downwards.
CATGGCTTCGTATTCGATGACCTGGCCGGTCGGGCCGAGGCCATTATCATGCATCATCATGAGCGTCTCGACGCCCTGCGTGAGGCCGGCGAAGTCGTCGGCCTGGGGACGGTCGAGGACTACATGCAGCAGCTGTTCAAGCCGAGGTCGTGGGGTCCCATGGCGGAAAGCGAGACGTACGCCCACTTGGAACACCTCCGCCTACGTCGAGATGCCGACGTACACGACGACGAACCACAGCTCCGATACCAAATCGTTAGGTAACAAGGCCTACTGACCCAGGTCTTTCGAATGTGAATGAATGGAGAAGGTTCCCAACCGACTGTTCTCCTGTCAACCCCCTGGTGTAGAGTTCGTTCATAAGTTCGAATCCGGCGGAAATTTCGAGAACGATGTTTCGGATTCCCGCCGGGAAAATACGATGCTGCTGACCTTGCTAGGACCAGGCCTGGAGCCTGTGGGCGGTATCTGCTAGATCGGGGCGTGGCCGATGCGCGGCGGCACGGCCACGTCCCTCTCCAGTCCGCCATGTGGGCAGGGCGGTATACGTCGTTCGTCGTCTCGCTACACGAAGGACATCGCCGGAAGGGACCGGTGGTCATCGATGGCAGACTGTCTCTCGTGCGTCGATCGAACTGCGGGATTTTCTATTTCTGTTCCCTGATATCCGAACCACCACGGCGTCGGCCAACAGTCGGTGCGGCATGACCGGCCGTATCGCTTGTGGGCACTGCCATGGCCACCACCCCTCGGTCGCCGAGGCGCGGGCTTGCGCCATCGAGAATCCCCTGGCCGAGCCGTTCGAGCAGCATCAGCAGGCACCACGGCCCGATGAAGAGACCCCAACAGGTCGACAACACAACCGACCGTCGGCTCAACACACGGTGCAGCCAGCCGGCCGGTCGGCCAACAGCCAACGACGAACCGGTCGATCGACACAACCAAGACCGGCCGTCTCCGGTACAACGGCCCCTGAGACGCCGTTGGCCGGCAGCCCCGCTGATCTTGCCGGACCAGAAGCGCTCGGCAGGAGCGTGTTACTCGACCAACATGACGCCGTTCCTGAGCCCTGGCAGGGTCTCGAAGAAATCGACGCAGATGCCGAGGCCGATGCCGAGCTAACCGAGCGGCTCCATCGCGCCTGGCGCCAGCGAGAGCGGATCATTATCCGGTGGACCGGGCCGCTGCCCAATCCAGAACCCGTCGTACAGACACCGTTCCATACGCTCACCGTCGATGAGCAGCTTCCCGGCGAAGTGTTGCGATTCGCAGTAACGGCCAACACGGTCGATGTACGAGCCGACAAGCCACGGTTTGCCCCCATCTCGCGAGCCCTTTCCCTCGGAGCGACCCAGATCGAGACCGGTGGCGATGGCGATGCCCTAGTCGATGGCGATGTCCTAGTCGATGGCGTCGCCACCGTCGTCGACGGCGGGCCAACCGATGCCGAGTTAGCTTCCACGCTCGACAGCCCGCTGGTGCCCCGCATCCATCTCCTGGTCGGACGGCTAGATCCAATCGGCACCCGTCGACCGCCCGGTGCCGACCTGGCCCCTGACCAACTGGCGGCCGTCGCTCACCGCCGAGGGGCGGCGAGGATCCTGGCACCGGCCGGGTCAGGCAAGACTCGCGTCCTCACCGAACGCGCTCGGCACCTGGTCAACGACTGTGGCGTCACCGGTCAAGCGGTCTCGCTAGTCGCATATAACCGGCGGGCAAAGGACGAAATGGTCGACCGGCTCGGCGATGTCGCGGCCATCGATATTCGCACCTTAAACAGTCTGGCGTTGGCCGTGGCTACCGGGACCGGCCCGTTCCGCACCGCCGGCAGCGACCGCCGGTCGGCACCGACGACGATCAGCGAAATCGACGCCAGACGCCTGCTCGACAAGGTACTTCCCGGCCGTCGCCGGAAGAAGCTGTCCGACCCCTTGGAGCCATGGATCGACGCCCTTTCGGCCTGTCGCCTCGGGCTGCGGGACCCCCACGTCATCGAAGGCATGTACGGCGGAGATGTCACCGGGTTCCCAGACGTTCTCGACAGCTACCGAGCCGAATTGAAGCGGGCGAACCTCATCGACTTCGATGAGCAAATCCTGCTCGCCATCGAACGCCTTCTGACCGATGTCTCGGTCAGAAGAGTGGCCAGGGCCGCGGCCCCACTGCTTCTCGTCGATGAGTTCCAGGACCTCACCCCGGCCCATCTACTCCTCATTAGGCTCGTGGCCGGGCCGGCCGCCGAAGTGTTCGGCGTCGGCGATGACGACCAGACGATCTATGGCTACGCCGGGGCGTCGCCAGACTGGCTGATTCACTTCGATCGCTTCTTCCCCGGCGCCGAGGACCATCGTCTGACCATCAACTATCGATGTCCAACCGACGTGGTCGACGCCGCCAGCAACCTGCTGTCGCACAACCAACACCGGGTGAGCAAGCAGATCACCGCCGCCGATGGCGCCAGAGCCGACGGGCTGCTGACACTTACCGGTGGCGATGCGAACGACGCACTCGTCTCTCACGTCGGCAAGATTCTTGCCGACGGCGCCGAGCCGTCGGACATAGCCGTACTGGCACGGGTGAACGCTGCGCTGATCCCCGCTGCGGTCTACCTGACCGAGGCCGGCATCCCGGCGGTTCGCCCTCCGGGGCTCACCGGCGACATGTTGGACCGATCGGGGGTCGGGGCGGCGATGAGTTGGCTTCGGTTGGCAGCCGGGCCGGCTCGCGGCTTTCACCCAGATGACCTCCGGCTCGCCCTCCGGAGGCCACCGAGGTCTCTCCATCCTCGGGTCGCCGATTGGGCCTGCGAACAAGACTCGGTCCGCTCGTTGGTTGCCCTTTCCCAACGGTTGAATACCGAACGGGAGTCTGAAACGATCGCCGCCTTCGCCGCCGATATCGAGGCGCTGCGTTCGGCGACGGAGTCTGGGGCAACCACCGAAGAGCTACTTGAACAGGTCTACGACAGCATCGGTCTGCTCGGTGCCGCCAGTCAGCTCGACCGATCGCAGCGGACCGCCCGTCGAGCGGCCCACGCCGACGAACTGGCGGCGCTGGCTGCGGTGGCCCGGCTCCATCCAACCCCAGCGTCGTTCGGGGTGTGGTTGCGCTCTACGCTCGACGCCGTCCCTCGCTTCGACCCCGAGCAGCCACCCGATGGTGTCACGTTGGCCACCATCCATACCACCAAGGGATTGGAATGGCCCCACGTCATCGTCCACGATGTGCGAGACGGCCTGCACCCTCACCGCCTCGCCGACGATGTCGAAGAGGAGCGGCGAATCTTTCATGTGGGGATCACTCGCGGTCGCCGTTCGGTCGCCGTGGCGGTTTCCGGTCCGCCGTCGCCGTTCGTAGCCCAACTCCACGAAGCGAGACCGGCCGATCAACCATGGCCGGCCGACGTCGTGGTATCAGCCGGCCGCGACAGCAGATCGAACCCTCCTGGCAAGAACGGGAACGCGGCGCGACCAGAGCGAGCGGAGCCGGCATCAGAATCCGAAGCTGGGCTCCGCGATGCCCTGGCCAGCTGGCGTCGAGAACGATGCAAGGCGGACGCGGTTCCGGCCTACGTCGTTCTCGACAACAAAACGCTCGACGCCATAGCCAGAGCTGCACCATCGACGTTGGCCGCTCTCGGTTCGATCGCCGGTATCGGACCAACCAAGCTCGACCGGTACGGTAGCGACATCCTGGGCATCGTGGCCTCAATCATCGACAGCTGATCGGGTACTCGGCCTTCTCACTCCGACCGACTCAGTCCGGCCGACGGTCAGCGTGTCGGGCCGACGCATCGAGCACCTGAGCCAAACAACAGGTGAGCTTTTCGGCGTACACCACATCGAGGAATTCGTTTGGGCCATGAGCGTTCGACCCCGGCCCCAACACGCCGGTGATAACGAACTGGGCGGCCGGGAATTTCTTGCCCAGCATCCCCATGAATGGGATCGTCCCGCCCTCGCCGTACAGCTGCATATCGTTCCCAAACCACTGCTGCGACGCGTCGGAGAGCGCCCCCCGGAGCCACGGCGCCAGTTCCGGCGAGTTCCAACCCGGAGCTGCTTCACTCTGCCCGAAGCTCACCGACGCGCCGTAGGGCGGATCGTCCTCCAGTGTCGATCTCAGCTCGGCCACCACGGTGTCGGGATCGGCCGTCGGAGGAATTCGGACCGACAGTTTCAGCGCGGTTGCTGGACGCAACACGTTTCCCGCTGACCCTGTCGGTGGGATGCCGTCAATACCGGTGTACGAGATGGCCGGTCGCCACGTTCGGGCCAGCAACGCCTTGGCCGGTTCGCCGACGGACGCCCTCGCCCCACTCACGAACGGCATCTCTTCCATCGCTCGCTCCCCCAACAACTCAGCGGTGGCCTCTGCCTCAGCGATCCGGTGGGCGGGGATTTCGACGGTTGCAGCATCGATCAGTATCCGCCCATCGGCCGCAACCTCCACCCGATCGAGGAGCTGGCGAACGATCCGAAGCGAGGACGGAACGACACCGCTCGCCGAACCGCTATGCAGGCCCTCGGTCACGATCTTGACCGAGAGCGTGCCGTCGACGAGGCCCCGTAGCGAGGTTGTGAGCCATAACCGGTCGTAGGTGGCGCACCCTGAATCAAGGCAGATCACCAGGGCAACGTCACCGAGCCGAGCAGCCAGAGCGTCGATGTGGGCCGGCAGATCAGGGCTACCGGACTCCTCGGACGCTTCGATGAGCACTACCAATCGGCCGTGACTCCCCCCGCACTGCTGCACAGCTTCGATCGCCGTAAGCGACGCGAACGCCGCATACCCGTCGTCGGCACCACCTCGGCCGTACAGCCTTGTTCCTTCACGGACAGGTTTCCATGGTCCGAGGTCTTCTCGCCATCCCTCCATTTCGGGCTGCTTGTCGAGGTGGCCGTAGAGAACGGTTGTGCCTTGACCGGATTCGGCGGCATGACCAAACGGCGCGATCTCGGCCACGATCAACGGGGTGCGGCCATCCAGCCGTTTCACCTCGACGGTCATGCCCTGAATGGGGCGTGACCGCATCCACCCCGCCACCAGCTCAACCGCCCGGTCGAGATGGCCGGTGCTAGCCCAGTCCGAGTCGAACGCCGGCGACAGCGCAGGGATTGCGATGTACTCGGTCAGCCGAGCGATGAGATCGTCAGCCCAGGCCCGCCCGATAGCGACCGATGAGGTTTCGAGGTCGAGTGTCATGCGAAATCCTTCTCTCGAGCATGATTGTCAGGCGCCTCTGTCGACGCTCTGCCTTGCGTGTCTCTCAGTCGGCTCGCGTCATTCGTCCACTGCGCCGCAGCTCTCCATAGCGTCAAAGAACTTGGCGAAAAATTCGTCGGTGATGGTGCCAGACAACAGTACGTCGATATCGCTATCGGTCAGTTCACCGACCAGCGCATCGGCGACACATGGTGCTTGTTCTGCCGGAACGTCGCTCTCGATGAGCTGATCGACGATCTGATCGGTGACGTCGCCGTCAACCCCACAGGCAAACATGTCTCGAAACTGCGCTTCTTCAAAGTCGACGCTTGCCGACTCGGCATCGAGTTGCTCCGATAGCCCTTCAAGCCCGAAGCGTTCGATCAATCGATCGACGACGCACTCGGCCTGCGCCGTGCTGACCTCGGGGTTGGCCTCCTCGAAGCTCGAAACCGCACCTCGACGGTCGAACCCTTGGGCGCAAGCGACCGCACCGAGAACCATCGACGCAACGACCAGAAGACTCGACGGCGAGAGCCGAAAAACTGTCGACGGGTTCAATCGGTGGGCGCGCCGAATGCCAGGGCTTCGTCGGTCGATCCGCTGGCCGTCTGTATGGTGCACCGGCGCCGACTTTATCGGCGATTTGTCTCGGCGAACAGCCTCACCGTCAACGTCGCTGCCCCACACGAGCTAGTTCAATCCGAACGACTGCCGCTCCTAGTTGACCATCCGCTCCTGGCCTTCCCAATACGGAGCTCGGAGTTTGTACTTCTGCAGCTTGCCGGTCGCCGTTCGTGCCAGCTCACTTCGCATCTCCACCGACGTTGGGCACTTAAAATGAGCAAGGTTGTCGCGGCAGTAGTCGATCAACTCCTGCTCGACCACAGTCGATCCCGCCGCAACCACCACGAGAGCTTTCACCGTTTCGCCCCACTTGTCGTCAGGGACGCCGATCACCGCCACCTCGTCAACCTCGGGGTGGGAGAAGAGCACATCCTCCACCTCGATCGACGACACGTTCTCCCCTCCGGAAATGATCACGTCCTTCTTCCGGTCGGTGATCGAGTAGTAGCCCTCGTCGTCGACATACCCTCCGTCTCCGGTATGGAACCACCCTCCTTCGAGAGCCTGGGCGGTGGCATCCGGATTGTCCCAGTAGCCCTGCAACACGTGATTTCCCTTGGCCAACAGTTCGCCAGAGCCACTCGTCTTCATTGAAATACCGATCGCTGGAGCACCGGCCCTGCCAAGCCGCTTCGCCCGGTCGATCGGCGACAGTTCATCCCACTCGGACCGGGTTCTACTCATCGTCAACAACGGAGCCGTTTCGGTCAGTCCGTAGATCTGAATGAACTCCCAGCCGAGTTCGGTTTCGATCCGTTCGATAGTGGCCGTCGGAGGAGGGGCGCCGGCCACGACAATCCGCACTCGATCGCGACCGGGAATCTCTCCCTCCCACGTCTTCGCGGCATCGAGGATGGCGGCGCACACCGCCGGCGCGCCGCACATCAATGTCACACCGTGGGATTCGACGCGACGGAGAATTTCCGCGCCATCGACTTTGCGAAGTACGACCTGGGTCACCCCCATGCCGGTCACGGTGTAGAGCATGCCCCATCCATCGCAGTGAAACATCGGCAGCGTGTGGAGATAGACGTCGCGGTCGTTCACCCCTGTATGCCAACCGAAGGTAACAGAGTTCAGCCAGCGGGCCCGGTGGGTCTGCTCAACCCCCTTTGGGCGAGCGGTGGTCCCCGAGGTGTAGTTGATCGAAGCGATCGCGTCCTCGTCTGGCTCCCACCGTTTTGGTTCACCCTGTCGGCCAAGCCACACCTGGTCCGACTCTTCGCCGAGTATCCAACGGTGTTTACAGGCGATGTCGGCGAGGTCTTCGGCCAGTTCCGGGTCGATGAGCAGCGCGTCGGCTCCGCAGTGTTCGACGATGTAGGAGATCTCCTCCGGCCCCAATCGAAAGTTGATGGGCACGAAAATACGTCCGTTGCCGGCGATACCGAAGAACGACGTCAATAACCGAGCCGAGTTATGGGACACCATGGCGACCCGACTACCGAAACCGATGCCAAGCTCGTCCATGGCGACGCCCATCTGCCGACGAACATCGCCCATCTCCCGGAAGGTCATCGTCGGGAGAGGGTCGGCCACCTGGTTCGGCTCGTCGACGATTGCCAACCGATCGGGGTACACCGAAATGGCCCGATCGAGAAAGTCGTTGATCGTCAATGGCACTTTCATATGGCCCATCCCCCGGTTCGTCTGTCAAGAACAGCCCCAATGTAGGGCTCGTCGACGAACGCCTCAAGACGGCGCCCTTCATCACCGCTCTCGTGGCCCTCCAGGGGTCATCTCTCGGCCGGACCTGCCGATACGAGCGCATGGCTCCGATCGCCCCACCTATCGAAGGACACACCTGGCTCACCGACGAACCTTTGTCGTGGCCTGAACTAGGCGACAAAACGGTGGTTGGCCTGTTCTGGTCGTTCGGATGTGAGGCGTCCCTCTTCGCGCTCAGGCAGCTGGCCGACAGGCTGGCCTCATTCGGCGACGATGTTGTCACCATCGCCATCCACACTCCTCGATTCGCCTACGAACATGACCTCACCCAAGCCCGAGCAGCGGTCGACCGTCACCGCATCACCATTCCCGTCATCCACGATGCCGACGGTTTGAACTGGCGGCGCTACAGCCCCGGCGGATGGCCGGCCTGCGTTGTCATCGATCGACGGGGGCGAGTGCTGGGACTCCAGGCGGGAACGACCGGTCTCGAACTCATCGAGGAAGCGGTCGCCATGTCGATCGGCGGTCCTCCACCTCCACCCGGCGCCGGGCTAAACCGTCCGACGCCTCGACGGCGAGCCGACGATTCGACGTCGAGCGTCTGGTTCCCAACCGCGGTAGCGACCACACCGTCGGGTCAGCTCGTCATCGGCGACACCGGCAACGATCGAATACTCCTCGGCGAACTCGACGCCGACCTCCGAACCTTCCGCCCCTCGGCCGAGATTACCGACATCGACCAACCGGTTGCCGTTGCCGCCGCCGGCGACGGCCTCATCTACGTGGCAGAAGGTGAGACCGGCGACATCTTGCGGGTCGATCTGGACGCCGGTCGCCTCGACCTGGTGACCGATGCACTCACGGCCCCCCGAGCGCTGTTGATCGATGTCGATGGCAGCTTGGTGGTCGCCGATGCCGGGGTCGACCAACTCTTCCGAATCCGAGGATCGGCCATCGAAGCGGACCTCGATGATGTTCACGATGGCGCCGGGATTGGCATCATCGCTGGGTGCGGACTGAACGGGCGCCGCGACGGTTCGGCTGGGCGAGCCGAGTTGGCTCAACCCGTCGGGTTGACGAGAACCCAGGCCGGGCTCGTCTTCGTCGATGCGGCGACGAGCAACATCCGGCTACTGACCGACGGCGGCCGGGTCATGACCGTGACCGACAACGGCTACTACGACTGGGGACTGGTCGATGGTCCGGCCCATCGAGCCCGACTCCAACGTCCGACCGGCGTGGCCGGGCTGGACGACGGGTCGGTGGCGATAACCGACACCGGCAACCATCGCATCCGACTACTCGAAGACCGACGGATCACCACCCTTGGACTTAGCGGCTTGGACCAACCGACCGGAATAACAGCTCTGAAGTCCGGACACCTCGTGGTAGCCGACACCGGAAATCATCGGGTGATCGTTGTCGATCGCCAACGGCACACCGCGTGGCCACTCGCCGTCTACCCGGCGGCAACGACCTCGATCTGGGAAGCCGAACCAGCCACCATCGACGAGACGTGATACCGACGGCCAGTCTGGTGGCGTGACTCAACCACGACTCGATTGCGGGCGGTTGAGTAAGCGAGCGACGATGTTGCGTTGGACATCGGAGGTACCGCCGTAGACCATGCCGCCGGCAACGTTCCTCAAGTCCGCTTCGACACCGAACTCCGTCACGTAACCCCGTGCCCCGTGGGTCAGGATGGCATCGACCGATGAAGCCACCGCGGCCTCCGAAGCCTGAAGTTTGGCGAGCGCCGCCGCCTCCATCGACGGTCGACCCTGAGCATCGAGAATGGCCGCCCGATAGAGCTGCAGCCGAGCGTTGTCATGGCGTAGCTTCATGTCGACCAGCCGATGAGACACCGCCTGGAAATCGTTGATGGGGCGGCCGAACTGCGAACGGTCGGCGGCATAGGCCCCGGCCTCGTCCAGTTGCCGTTCCATGGCCCCTATTTGAGCGGCCAAGACAAAGGCCCGTTCAGCCTCCATGGCCACCGAAAAGATCGATGCCCCAGACCCGACCGATCCGAGCACCGACTCTGAACCGAGCTCGCACCCGTCGAAGGTGACATCGGAAAACGGAGTTGTCCGCAATCCCATCTTCGGCCGATTGGGACCGACGTGCACTCCCGGGAGGTCACGATCGACGAGGAAGACGGTGATCCCCCACTGCCCGAGCGCCCGATCAGCGGTGGCGAAAACCAGGAACACGTCGGCCTTCGGCGCCATCGTGACATACGACTTAGCTCCCGAGAGGCGATACGTGGCCGATTCGGGGCCACCGGCACCATCGATGGTGTCGAACGTCGTCGACATGGCGAAGGAGTCCGACCCGGCCTCTGCCTCGGTAATGCTGAACGAGGCTCGCTTCTCCCCACTCACCAGCGACGGCAGGTACCGTTTCCGCTGCTCATCGGTTCCGAACCGCTCGATGAGGGGCTGCATCGTCCACACCTGGGTGCTTAGACCAAAGACGAGACCGGCATCTCGACAGCCGTAGCCAAGACCTTCGAACGTCAACAACGCGTCGATGACATCACCGCCCGCCCCGCCGTAGGTCGGATCTACGAGCAGCCCAAGAACCCCGGCGTCTGCCGCCCGGCGCCAACCGTCAACCCAGAATTCGCAGTTCCGATCGCGCTCGACCAGAGCTGGGTCGTCCAGGTGGTCGGCAGCCCAGGCCGCCATCTTCTTCTTGATCGGATGGTCGAGGTTGGTCAACGCATCCAGTGCGCTACCAGCATCGAAAGTACTCATGTCCAGCTTCTCCCAAGCGACGGTGGATCGGAAACGAGTACGGACTCACACCGACCGTATGGCTACTCTACGAGGCTGGTTCGTCTCAAACCCGAATCGGGATGCGATGATCGGCAAACACGAACGAACCAAACCAACCCTGTGCACCAATTCCTCCTCTCCCACCTCATCCCCCAAGTAGCGACCGCCCGACCAGATGCGATCGCCGCGGTATGCGACGATCGGAGGCTCACGTGGGCAGAACTCGACGGCCGGGTGGGCCGGCTGGCCGCCGCCCTCGACCAATTGAGCGTGACGTCTGGCGATCGGGTCGGGGTATATCTCCATAAGTCGCTCGAATCTCTGGTGGCCGTTCACGGTGTGCTCAGAGCTGGCGCGGCGTACGTCCCGATCGACCCCATGGCACCGGTCGAGCTTGTCGCCTCCATCATCGCCGACTGCGGCATCGAGGTACTCGTAACTCACGAACATCGAAGAGCCGGGATCGAACGATGCGACTCGCCGAGCGGACTGCGCGCCGTCATCGGGCTCGACCGGCCGATCGAGAACGGGTTGACCGCCCCTCAGGGCACCACACCCCGGCCGGTCGAACCGATAACCATGTCGTGGGCCGACGTCGCCGGCATGGACCCCACAGACCCGACCGCTGTCGCCGCTGACGACCTGGCCTACGTGATGTACACCTCGGGCTCGACTGGCCCGCCTAAGGGCATCATGCACACTCATCGAAGCGGCTTGAGGTATGCACGGATGGCGGCCGATCTGTATCAGCTGGGACCGAACGACCGGGTCGCCAACTTCTCGCCTCTCCACTTCGACATGTCAACGTTCGAGATTTTCGCCGGCGTAGCCGCCGGATCCCGTGTCGTGCTCGTTCCCGAACAACATCTCAGACTCCCGGCCAGTCTGACCCAGTATCTTGCCGACGAAGCGTGTACGACGCTGTACACCGTGCCATCGCTGTTCCAGCAGATGATGTACCGAGGCGGATTAGAAACACGCGACAGATCTGCGGTTCGTTGGGTGCTACCGGCCGGTGAGGTGTTCCCACCTGAAGCCCTCCGTGAACTCATGGCGCTGTACCCCGACGCCCGATTCAGCAACGTGTACGGGCCAGCTGAGGTGAATCAGTGCACGTGGTACCACTTCGGGTTCAATCCGGGCGGACCCGATCCGGTGTTCGACGGTGAGGACACCGCACTCCCGATCGGCTTCGGCTGCCCCGGCGTCGACCTTGAAATCATCGGCGATGACGGTACCCCGGTCGACACACCCCAGCGCGGTGAACTGATCGTGCGGACCGAGACGATGATGGCCGGATATTGGGGTCGGCCCGATCTCGATGAGCGCGCCATCATCGACCGATGGAGCCCCGATGGGGAACACCAACGTTGGTACCGGACGGGCGACATCGTCAGTGGCACCGAACGCGGTGAGCTGCTGTTTCACGGCCGGTTTGATAATCAGGTCAAGATCCGCGGTCACCGGGTGGAGCTAGAGTCGGTGGAGGCGGCGGTCGGCGGATTGCCCGAGGTAGAGCAGACGGTGGTCGGCGTTCGCCCCGGAACGGCTGGCGCACACGAACTGGTGGCCTCTGTGGTGCTTGGTCGCACCAGCATCGACGCCAGCGGTTGGCGACGGTCCCTGGCCCTTCAGCTTCCGAGCTACGCCATCCCATCGGTGTTCGAGGAGGTAAGCGGTTTCCCACTCACCCCGAGCGGAAAGATCGACCGTCGACGAGTCCGCCTCGCCATCGAAACCGGCGATGAAACCTAGTCCTCGGTGCGAACGGTGCGGCATCCCCGTCGCAACCGCGTTCCAAAAAGAATGGACGTAGAACTACGAACAGTCCAAATTGGGCCGCCGATGAACCCACATTCGAATACGTGTTCGTCGAGGAGTACCCGAAAGTGGTGGCGTTGGGCCGATCAGTGAGACATACGCGACTGGGCATAGCGCATCATCCGCTCGATGGTCTGGAAGTTTTCTAGCGTGACATCGATGGGGTCTACCTCGATACCCAGCTCATCCTCCAACCATTGAGAGATCCGGATCACGCCAAGGGAATCAACCGAACCGGTAAGCAACAAGTCCGTTCCGAGCGCTATCGGCTCGGGACTTACCGAGACCTCATCATTCACGAACGCCACGAGGCGATCGCTGACCTCACCGTTCATAGGCATTTCTTCGACCGAAGTCATTGTCCCACCCGCGCCTTCTCATCATCGGGTGCCGCCCGGGACGACCGTTTGGCACCTCCGTCTTCGGTATCTCCATCTTCGGTATCTCCGCTCGATCCGAGAGGAATCAACCGTCCATTCGATCGTTCAAACAGGAACAGGGCGGCCGCCATCATCGTAAAGGCCGCTATGTAGTACACCACTCGTGGCCAAACGAACACGGGGTCGACGTAAGCGTTTATTCCTACATCGGTCTCGAACAGCCGCTCGACCATCCACAACACGCTGACCCCGGCCAGCAACAGTGAAACGGCAACAAAGAACGGCCGATATATCTTGGTCCGTCGCAGCAGGAACAACGCCGGGAAAAGCAACACCACAACGGCCGCCTGGCCAATCTCGATACCGACGTTTCGACCGAGGAGGGAAACGAGCTGGGTGTCGCGAGACACGTCGAGGCCGGACACCAGCGATGCGAATCCCATCCCGTGAAACAGTCCGAAGGCAAAGGCCAGCAACCATTCTCGGTTACCGGCCAGGGGCCAAATGTTGTGGACCGCGGCGGCGGCAATCGAGAGCGCGATGATCGACTCGACGATCCGAGGTGATGGGAGCGGCACGAGCCCAAGCCCAGCCAGGGTGAAGGTGATCGAGTGGGCGATAGTGAACATCGTGACGATCTTGAGTACCCGCCACAGCGCGGCAACGAACCGATCGGTCGGCCGCCAGCTCGCTGCCCGGAAGACAAGCACCGACGGCAACAACAGCACCAACACGAAGAGGATGTGATCCGGACCGGTCTGGATGTGGTTCACGCCGAGCGTCACGCTCGACCGGAAGTTCCGAAAGGCGCTCGGGGCGCCGAGATCGATGGCCTGAGATCGAGTGTCGTTGTCAAACGTTGCCAGGTCATCGCGTCCGTTGTCGATCACCCCGGCCCGCCAATCGTTTCCGATTAACAACAGATGATCGCGACCATCTATCTCATCGAAGAACAGGTCGAGTTGGACATCGAACCGGCGGGGCACGTCTCCTCCGGTCACGTCGACGTCGAAGGGCACGACGATGTACTGGTCATCGATTTCCGGGTCGTCGGAGAAGAAAAGTTCGGCCTCCCCGAAGGCGATATCCCATCGGCCGTCGCCATCGTCGATCGGTCCGAGGACCAGATGCTCGGCCAGGTAGTTGTGAACGAGGCCCAGTTTTTGGGTCACTTCAGCCAGGTTCTGGGCATCGTCGCCCTCGAGTTCGAAATCGAGCACCTCGCGAAGGTCGACCATCGGTATCTCGATCCGACCGGTGAGGGTACGTTCGGTGACGTCGAGGTAGAGGTATGACTGATCGCCGCTATGTGCACTGGCCGCGCTCGATCCAACGAAGATCACGACGGCAGCTATCAGCACCGCCGACCCCGCTCGGATTAGCACCTGAGTCACCGATCTACGGTTCCTCATCGGGGTCTGATCACGGGTACCACCGTTCCTGCCTAGTGCTGCCATCTACGCCTTGCCTCCCTGCCAGACCATCTACGGTCCTGGTACTCCGCCCATGTGACAAAGACGAGGGCGACAACTGGTCAGGCTATAGTTCGAGGACAAGGCCGCAAAGGATGCATCGGATTGCCCAATTCTGGCGAGAAGATCGACGCATCCGGCTAGCGGGAGGGGGCGAATCGACAATGGATGAGATTCTTTCGCTCTGGCTTTCGCGCCAAAAGACGACATAAGAACGGGAGCTATGGCATGACATCCTGCGCCGCGGCGGGCCGCAGCACCCCAAAACACACGCATTTGGTGTTGTCGTGACCGATTCGGTCGCAGTTGAACTGGAGGGAAGTCGCACCCTCTCCCCCATGCAACGCAGCCTCTGGGCGTCTCAGCTGACGAGCCCTGACGCCCCGGTGCAAAACATGGCGTTGCGTTCGCACTTTGACGGTCCTATCGACGCCCATCGGCTCGCTGAGTCGTTTTCCTCAGTTGTGCGGTCAACCGACGTGCTCCGAACAACGATCGTCGGCTCGAACGGATCGGTTGAAATGATCGATTCGAACAACATTCGGCCCACGGAGATCGTCGACATTCCCTTGGCCTCCATCGATCGATGGGCAAAGGAGCGTTGCCGGCAACCGCTCGACATGACGAAGGGTGGATACGACAGCGTTGTGGCGGTCCATGAGGACGGCTCCACATCGTGGTACCTCAACCTTCATCATGTCATCACCGATGCAACGTCATCGGCGCTGGTGTTCGAGGCCACCGCTGCGGCATACCACGGCTCACCCGTCGGAGTCTCTTCGTACTATTCGTGGGCCGGCCGGCTACAGGCCAAGCTGACCAGCCAGATCGACAAAGCCAGTAAGCGGAGCCTCGCTCATTGGCGACAGCGTCGGAACGCTCCGCGCCTCGGCGGCCTCTATCGTCCGGCCCGCGCCGCCGAACCGGCGGCCGACCGGCTCCACCTCCGCTGTGATGATGGGTTGCTGGCTCTCACCGCCGACCGGTTGGCCGGCGACTACCGAATGCTGACGCCGGACCTGGCGTGGACCGCGCTGCTGGTCACCGCAACCGCCCTCTACTGCCATCGGACCGCAGGGGCCGATCGCTTCTCGATCGGTCTTCCGGTTCACCACCGCTCGGGGCCGGAGACCCGCCAGCTGATCGGTCCGACCGTCGAAGTCTTTCCGGTCGATATCGAGATATTGATCGACGACACGTTCCGAACCGCTCATCGCCGGATCAGCCGTTCGATCTTGTCCACCCTCAAACACGCCGTGCCGGGAACGGCTCCGGCACCCGACTACGACGTCGTCGTCAACGTGATATCGAGGGCCACACAGCAGCGATTTGGCTCGATCCCGGTGGCGACGAATTGGGTTCACCCCGATGCTATAGACAGCAGTCATCTGCTTCGGGTCCAGCTGACCAACTACGCGCCACCGACACGAGATGGCGACGACGCCGAGCACGCAAACGGTGCCAGTGGAACTGCGGTGGAACTGGCGATCGACATCAGCCGAGCGGCGGCGGACAGTGATCACCGAGAGCGGGCTGTCGGCCACTTCGATCGGGTGCTTCGTTCAATGCTCGAACACCCCGATGCTCCGATCGGAAGCGACACGTTGTGTGGCCGCCAAGAAGTTGCGGAACTCGTCGAGTGGGAGACCGGTCCAGTCGCTGCGACGCCGACGCCTGTCGTCGAACTCCTCGCCGACCGCCTTATCGGCACTTCCGCCATCGTGCTCGAAGACGGTGATCGCCTCCTGTCCGGCGACAGACTCTGGCGCTGGGTCGAGCAAGTGTCGTCTTGGCTGATGTCGGAAGGCATCGAAATCGGTGATCGGGTGGGGATCGAGTTGCCCCGAGGGGTGGAGGCCGTCATCACCATGATGGCGACGTTGCTGGCTGGTGGATCATTCGTCCCCCTCGACCCGACGCAACCGACGGCTCGCCGTCGCCAGCTGGTCGAACACGCCGGTTGCGCTGTCGTCATCCGGGCAGACCGACTACCCGACGTGTTGGCCACTGAACCAGACGCCGCACCGCTTCCATCGCCAACCGAAGCGGGTCGCCGACGGCGTCGGCAAACCGCAGAAGACGACGAGGCCTACCTCCTGTTCACGTCGGGATCGACCGGCCGACCAAAAGGTGTCCCGATCACTCACCGAGGTCTCGCCGGTTACCTACGGTTCGCCATCGACAGCTATACCGGCAGTCTTACCAACGACAGGCACGTCAACGGTTCGACGAGCGATCGTGGCGGAGGCGAAAACCATCTGGTGGCGCCGTTGTTCAGCGCCCTCACGTTCGATCTGACCATCACGTCGCTCTTCGTGCCAATGCTGGCTGGCGGACGGCTGGTGATCATCGCCGAAGATGGCCCATCAGCCCTGTCGGCTATCGCCGCCCGAACAGATATCACCTGGTGCAAGGCGACACCGTCGCACCTCCAAATCCTCATCAAGCTGCTCCCGGATGACCATGCCCTCCGAACGGTCGTCGTCGGAGGCGAAGCGTTCGGGTCCCCGCTAGCCAACGACCTGTTCCGCCACAACCCCACCATGGCGCTGTTCAACGAGTACGGCCCGACAGAAGCCGTCGTTGGTTGCATGATCCATCGCGTTCAGCCCAAACACACCGAGCGACCGGGCGACCTGCAGCCCGAGGTCCCGATCGGCCGGCCGGGACCCGGCGTCAACCTCATGGTCGTCGATCGTTACCTGCAACGAGTTCCGATCGGATCGCCGGGTGAGCTGTGCATCGCCCACGATGGCCTTACGACCGGATACCTCGGCCACGATGCCGAAGACGTCAACTCGCCCTTTCGGACCATCGACGGCCGCAGGTATTACCGCAGCGGCGACCTGGTGCGGATAGAGGAATCGGGAGAGGCAACGTATCTGGGACGAGTCGACGATCAGATCAAAATCGGCGGTATTCGGCTCGAACCAGTCGAGGTGGCCGCTGCGCTCCAGAGCCATCCACTGGTTTCCCAAGCCGCGGTACGTCTGTGGTCTCCGTCCAACGCTGCCCCCCGCACCCATTGCCGTCGATGCGGGCTACCGGACAACGTTCCCGGAATAGCACTGGACGACGACGAGGTATGCGATACCTGCCACGCGTACGACCGAGTGGCCCCGGTGGCCAACTCATGGTTCAAGACGCCGGACGACCTCATCGAGGTACGAGACCGCAGCCGCCAACGAGCGACCGGAGACTACGACTGTCTTCATCTGTTAAGCGGGGGAAAGGATTCCACATACGCGCTGTACCAGCTGGTCGAGCTGGGTTTCCGACCGTACGCCATGACGCTCGACAACGGCTTCATTTCCGACGGAGCGAAAGAGAACGTTCGCCGGTCGATCGCCGACCTCGATATCCCTCACGAATTCGTAACCTCCGACTCGATGAACGAGATCTTTCGCGAATCGCTCGACCGGTTCTCCAATGTGTGTCACGGGTGCTATAAGACGATTTACACCTTGGCGACACATCGGGCCGCCGAACTGGGAATCCCGCTCATCATCACCGGGCTCTCTCGGGGTCAGCTGTTCGAGACCAGGTTGATCCCGCAGCAGTTCACCATCGACCGGTTCGATCCCGATGCCATCGACCGGGCCGTGTTGGAGGCCCGGAAGGCCTACCACCGCATCGACGACGGTTTCAACCGGCTCCTCGACAACCAGATCTTCGCCGACGATGCCCTGTTCGATCAGATCGAGTACCTCGACTTTTATCGGTTCGTAGACGTCGAGTTGGCCGACATGCTGACGTTCTTGACCAACCGTGCACCCTGGGTCAGGCCAGCCGACACCGGCCGTTCTACCAACTGCCTGATCAACGCCGCTGGCATCCATACCCATCAGACCGAGCAGGGCTACCACAACTACGCCGTGCCATACGCCTGGGATGTCCGTCTCGGTCACAAGACGCGGACCGAGGCCATCGAGGAACTCGATGATCAACTCGACGAACAAGACGTGGCGATCATGCTCGGCCAGGTCGGTTACCAACCGAACCCCCGACAGATCCTGACCGCCTGGGTCGAACTGGTGGACGACGCTGCCACGCCCTCACCAGCCGAGTTTCGATCCTTCCTCGCCGACCGACTCCCGACCCATGCCATTCCCGCCGCCTTCGTCGCGGTAGATGCACTGCCGTTAACGGCAAATGGCAAACTCGATGCCGAGGCGTTGCCGGCCCCGGAGCGGGTCCACCGTCAGGGAGCGGCTCTCCAGGTCTCCCCGACCACGCCGACCGAACGCATCGTGGTCACGGCATGGGAACGGGTCCTGAGGGTCGAGCCGATCGGGCTCGACGATGATTTCTTCGCTGTCGGCGGAGACTCCCTCGCCGCACTAGAGATGATCGTGGCCCTCGGCGACGCCGTCGACACACCGTTGACCGAGGACTTCGCCTTCACTCACACCACCCCGCGGATGTTGGCTGCAGCGATCGAAGACACCGCCGCGCAACGGTCCGACGTCCCGCCCTCCGGTGAGGTCGCGGCGTCGAAGTTGGCGACGTACGCAACACCGTCCGACCAAGCCCCGACACCGACCCCGGGTGAACTGGCGATCCTGTTCGAGCAGTCGAATCGACCGGCCGACATCCTCTACAACGTCGGACGCCTCTACCGGGCAGACGGTGACATCGACGGGGATCGACTAGCCGAAGCTATTCGAACCGTTGCCGCACGACACCAACCACTGACCTGGACCCACAGTTCACCTCGGCGCCATCTGAGCAGCGTTGACGCCGTCAGCGTCGTGGTTGGCGACGGGCCGGTCGACGCCGCTGAACTCGATCGTCGTATCGAGCGGACCCATCGCCAACCGTTCGATCTCGAGCGCGGACCGATCTTGCGGGTGTTGATTCAACCGGTCGATGACGGCACAACGGTCGTGGTACTAGCCGTCCACCACGCGGCCGGCGACGCCGGAAGCTTCGATCGGCTACTGGCTCAGGTGGCGGCCGAGCTCGATGGCCATTCAAACGACCCGCCCACCACCGACTACGCCGGGTTCGTCCACTGGCAACTCGATGAAAACAACGAGGACGACCGTTCGTATTGGCTCGACGCGTCCGGTCAGGATGCCGCTGCTCGGTTGGCCATTCACCGACCGGGGCCGGCCGAACCTGACGGGTTTATCGTCCGGCGGGCATCTATTTCACCGGACGAGCTGCGGGTCGGTGCACCATCGAGCCGGTTCGCTACCGCGCTGGCTGCAGTCGCCGCCGCCGTGCGGGCGTACACCGACGGACCGGATATCGAACTGGGCGTGATCACATCGACCCGTGGCCACCCCGCCGCCAACGAGTTGTTCGGGTACTTCCTCAACACGCTTCCCGTACGGATCCGATGCGATGAAGACACGACGACAGCCAACTTGATCGGCCGAACCGCGGCAGCCGTCGGTGGTGCACTCGCACACCGTTCATATCCGCTCAGCCAGATCCATGCCGATCGCCGCCAGGCGGGACGACCGACGCCTCGGACCGACATCATGGTCGCCTTCGACGAACTCCCACCGGTCCAGATCGACGGCCGCACGTGCACGCAGGCCGTGTTGTGGAATGGCACAGCCGTCGCCGACCTCACGTTCTTCGTCGAGGTGCGCAACGATCGGATCGACCTCAGTCTCGAATACCGAGGTTCTGTCATCGGGGCCGACGCGGCGTCAATTCTTCTCGAACGGTTCGACGCCATCCTTAGCCGAGCCGTTTCCGAACCGACGGCACGGCTAGCGGCCATCGACGACGGGAAAGGTTCCGTCCTGGTCGGTCCGCCCTTGCTCGATGACACGTTGGTGTTTCAACGGATTACCTCCGAGCTCCGGGCCGGAAGCCCCCTGCCGGCGGTCGTGTGCGGTGATCGGCAACTGAACTGGTCCGAGCTCGCGGCCCGTTCCGCCGCGTTCGCCGGTGCGCTCACCGCTGCCGACGTCGTCCGCGGCGATCGGGTGATCGTTTGCCTTCCCCGTTCAACCGACCTGGTGGCCGCTATCACCGGCGTTCACACCGTCGGCGCCTCATACGTACCGATAGACCCGTCGTACCCAGAACATCGAATCGAGCTGATAGCCGAAGCGTCGGGAGCGTCGGTGGCGATAGTCAGCGACGACCATTCGACGCTCGTCGAGCGTACGATCGTGGCCAACGAACTCGCCACCGGGGAGGAGTCTGTTCCGTTCGAGCCGACCGCGGTTCAACCAAGCGACGAGGCGTACCTGATCTTCACCTCTGGTTCGACCGGCGTTCCCCGGGGAGTTCCGGTCAACCATGGCCACTTGGCCGCCAGCACCGGAGCGCGAGCCCAGTTCTACCGTCGAGCGCCCGAACGCTTCCTGCTGCTGTCCAGCGCGGCGTTTGATAGCAGCATCGTCGGACTGTTCTGGACCCTCGCCGCCGGAGGAGCAGTCGTCATTCCGACCGACGACGAAGTCCACGACATCGCCAAACTACGACACCTGTTCCGCACCGGCGAACCAACCCATACCTTGGCTGTCCCGACCCTGTACCAGGCAATATTGGCCGACCCCAGAGCCGACGACGAAGGCGACCGACGGTGGGTCTCCCACGTGATCGTTGCCGGTGAAGCCTGTCCCCCATCGCTGGTCGCCGACCACGCCGCCCGCTACCCGAACGCGACCCTGACAAACGAGTATGGGCCGACCGAAGCCACCGTCTGGGCAACCGCTCACCACTGTGACCAAAACGATGACCCAGTCCCGGTCGGCGCCCCTATCGCCGGCGCTTGGGTGGCGGTAGCCGACGGGTCGGGAGCCATTCGGGCCGAGGGGGTCGAAGGTGAGCTGCTCATCGGGGGAGCTGGCGTCGTCGATGGCTACCTCGATGACCCGGCGGCTACCGAAGCCAAATTCGGATCGATACCGGACCATCGTGATGACTCACCGAGCGGGACTCACCGGTTCGGTCCGCCTGGAGCCCGGTTCTTCAGGACCGGGGACCGAGCGGTCATCGTCGACGGTTCCGTTCACTACCTCGGCCGTATCGACAACCAACTCAATCTCGGCGGCGCCCGAGCCGAGCCAGAAGAAATCGAGGCGGTACTGGTCGGGCATGAATCGGTGCACGCCGCGATCGTCACCGCAATCGACGTCAGGCCGCTGTCGGCCCTGCTGGAATCTGCGCCTCCCGAAAAGCTGGCGACCGTGATGCATCACGCGTCGCAGACCAAAGACCCCGCAGCGTCGCTGGTCGAACGACTTCGAACCGTCGGACGCGCTGATCTCCGACTCGTCGCTCACCTCGAAGCTCGGCCCGGCCTCGGAACCGACCGGGTCAATATCGACGAGGTCCGAGCGTTGGCCACCGCATCGCTGCCGGCCCTTCATCGCCCTGCGTTGTACGCCGTGCACGAACAGCTCCCCCGGACCCCGAACGGCAAGGTGGATCGTCACGCTGCTCAACAACTTCGGAGGCCACAGCCACGGTCCACCGACTCCATCGCCGCCGATAGCCAGGCGATGGGCGCCGCCACAACCAATACCAATGTCGTAACCACCGCGAAAACCACCGAGTTGTTTCGTCAGATCCTCAGAGACGAAACGGTCGACGAAAACGACTCGTTTTTCGATCGGGGTGGACATTCATTGCTGGCGATGGAATTGCTCTTGGCGATCGAGAAAGCCACCGGTACGCGTCTGTCGACGACCGATCTCTACGACAACCCAACCCCATCACGACTGGCCGGCCGGCTGGGAACTTCCGAGACGACGATGTCGGCTGGCCGAAGCTTCCTCGTTCCAATCCAACCAGCAGGGAACCTCCCACCTCTCTTCGCGGTCCATGTGCTCGGCGTCGACTGCGAGTTCTTTCGTCCGCTCGCCGCTCGCCTCGGTCCCGATCAACCGATGTACGGTCTCGGGCAACCGACCACCACTCCCGATGCCGACGTCCCGATAGCGGTACATGACATCGCTGCGGTCTACGCCGCCGAGATCGACGAGGTGGCACCGACCGGCCCGATCTCGATCGCCGCGCTGTCGCTCGGCGGCACGGTCGCCTTCGAACTTGCACAACAGCTCACCGATCAGGGCCGCCAGATCGTTCTACTCACCCTCTTCGATGCCCTCGGTCCGGGAGTTAGTGAGAACCAACTCTCGGCGACTCAGCGTCTCGCCCTCCACATCGAGCAAGCCCGAACCAACGGAATGTCGTATCTGGCCGGCCGTGCTCGCCACCAACAGCGACGCTTGCGACGTGTGACGGAACGAACCCGTCTAGCTGCTCGGCAACGGGCGGGGCTCCACACCGACCATCAATTGCTGGTGCGGCAGTTCATTGAAGACAATATTCGCACACAGTTGGCGTACCAGTTCAAGCCTTACCCCGGCGACATGCTTGTAATCAAGGCGCTCGACGATGTGTTCAACCGACACTTCTTGAACATCGAGTTGGGATGGTCAGACGTTGCGGTCGGGCACCTCCACATCGACTCGGCAAACGGCGACCATCTGTCGATGATGGCCGAGCCGCACGTGGCGACGGTTGCGGCCACGGTCGAAACGGCAACTCGCCGGGCCATCGAACACCTGACACCGGTGAATCTTGACGGCCAAGGTGATGACCGCGGCCAGGAACTTTCTGGGTCGACGGCCGAAGCGTTGCTTATCGGTGGACTGCGGGCCGGCGATGTCTCCTCGGTGATCGCTCGCCTCGAACGCCGCGACGATCTGACGAGAGACGCCGCCTCCCTGCTTGGCCGAGTCGACAAGATAACCACCGGACTCGCCGACGCCACCCAGTCGGTTGCCGAACACGTCGTCGACGGGCTTCGGTCGGCAATGTTGAACGCCACGCTGGAACCGGTACCTCCCCGGATGCAACACGCGTCGGCCGTCATCCAACTCGATGCGGCCTCTGGCCGCGATGTGGCGACGGCGACCGAGGTGCTGTCATCGTTCGGCTTCGGTCTCGACGACCTGGTCGGCGCCGCAGCTCAACGAGCTTCGGTAGCCGGCGTCGGATGGCTCGACTACGTCAGACGTGACACCGCCACAATTCGGATCCGACTCGACTGGCGCCATCGTGATGGAACCGACTGGCGGGATAATCCACTGGCTCGCAAGCTCACCCCGGGACGCCGAGACTTCTTGGCCGCCGACCTACCGACCTGGGCCTGGCCCGCCTACTGGCCGTTGCGAGCGGTTCGAGTGGGACGAGATCGCCTCGGAGCGCCCGTCGGCACCAAACCGGTTGCCGCCGACGACCTCGGCATTTATCTCGGAACACCGATCGGCTTGATCGCTCCACTCCTCCGGTTGGCCAACGTCGAACCGGGGCAGCTGATAACCGATGTCGGTTGCGGCGATGGTCGGATACTGATCGAAGCAGCGCGAACGTTCGACTGCCGAGGTCTTGGCTACGAGATCGACGAGTCGCTGGCCGAGAAGGCTCGCAGCAACGTGGCCGATGCCGGTCTCGACGGCAAGATCGAGATCGTGTCGGGTGATGGCAGCCGGACCGACTTCGGCGATGCCGACCTGGTGTTCGCCTTCCTCCCGCCCTCGGCGGTGGGCGGCGTCGTCGAGTCGGCCCTCGACCAGCTCGGGCCGGGATCGCGAGTCCTGACTCACGAACAACTCGCGGCCGACTGGCCCATCGACCCCGATCAGACGCATCTGGTTCTTTCCGCCGATGATGTTGCGCCAGGGGACGGAGGCCTGACGGTGGCCAATCTGTGGGTTGCCCGCTAGAGACGGGCACCGAAACGTATCCAAGAAGGGACGCAAAATGAAGTTCGGATTGATGTTTGCCAACACGGGGCCATTCGCCAAACCTCAGCACGCGGCGAAACTAGCCAAGGCGGCCGAGACCAGCGGCTTCGAGTCGATCTGGACCGTCGAACACGTTATCTGGCCAGAGGCCTATAACTCACAGTATCCATACTCGGCGAACGGCAAGATGCCCGGCGACTCGACCGCCCCGATCCCCGACCCACTTATTTGGTTGACCTACATCGCAGCCAACACGTCGACCATCCGACTCGCCACGGGAATACTCATTCTGCCCCAACGGAACCCATTGGTACTGGCCAAGAGCGTCGCCACCCTCGACGTACTCTGCGGCGGAAGACTCGACCTTGGGATCGGTGTCGGATGGCTTGAAGAGGAGTTCGACGCTATCGGCGTCTCGTTTGCCGAGCGAGGCAAGATTACCGACGACTACATCGCCGCCATGCGATCGCTTTGGGCCGGCGATGGTGCTTCCTACGATGGCACGCACGCCACGTTCCACAACGTGAGTTCGAACCCAAAACCGGTCCGCGGTGACGTTCCGATCGTGGTCGGTGGCCATTCCAACGCGGCGGCCAGAAGAGCCGGTCGGGTCGGGAGTGGGTTTTTCCCCGGCAAGGGCTCGATCGAGGACCTACGCAAGCTGATCGACATCGTCAGGCAGACCGCGTCCGATCACGGGCGGGATCCCGAGAGCATCGAAATTACGGCCGGCCACGAAGGCATATTCGGCGACGATCCGGTCGGTGCGGCCGAAGAGCTAGCGTCGATCGGGGTCACCAGGACAACCCTTCCCGCCTTCTTGCTGTTCAAGGGTGACGTGGAGAGCAACGCCCAATCTCTCGCCGAACGCTTCATCAAACCATGCGCTGCCGTCGGCCGCTAACGGCGGGCTGCCAGAGGAGCGCCGGGTGTCCCGACCGGTGCACCGATCGGTCTCGCCGAGGACTCAACAGCCGGTGATACGAATCAACGGTTGACCGTCAGCAGACGTGTCCTCGATGGCCCGACCGTCATCGAGCTCCGCCCACCGGCGGGCGGCTTCAGCGATCTCGGCGAGATCGGTTGCGTCGTCGGCTGCGATGTCGACGGTGAGGCACCTCGTGCCATCATCGTCCCAAACAGCGTAGGCGTCCCCTCCCCACCCGGCGGCTGCAGACCGACCAAGCCACAGGCCGATCACCAATTCACCGAGGGTGCCGTCGCTCAAACGGTCGGCTTCTGGTCGCGGGGGCGCGACGGTAACCACCTCGCCCTCTGGTCGACCGATCAATTCCGGATGGAGGATCTGTTCGCTCGAAGACGGCGGCGTGTCCAGCGCGTTGTCTACCGCGGCCTCGCCGCCGCGGGCAACGAGGTCGGCGACGAAGATCTCACCGTCTGAATATGGTGAGAATTGAAGAGCTAACACCGCCTGCGGGACCGACTGAATTCGAATGAGGTCTTCGGGACGTACCGCCGAAAGTTCCTGGTCGGCGAGAGTTGCTTGCTCCGCAGCGGTGAGTTGCGCCCGCCATTCACTCTCGACCCGGCTGGCGTTGCCTTCGACCACGGCGGCGAATCCGTAGTCGGCATCGCTATGTTCAAAATCTCGATCGAGATCGTGCCACTGATCATCAAAGGCGTGAACTAACTCGTGGACGAGAACCAACTGGCGGTAGAGATCGAAGTCTCCGCCGCGAACGACCAATTGCCCAGATTCCGGCCGATAAAACCCAACGACTCCCGCATCGAGAAGAGTCTCGAAGGTCTCGTAGAGATCGAGATCGTCGTCGATGAGGCCGAGAGCGGCAAGCACCGTGCCGTTACTTTCGATCTCATCTCGGGCATCGGCAAGATCGTTGGTCAGCTCGGCACCAAAGGCGTCACCGTCGAGCAGCTCGACTTGGGGAAACTCCTGGAATGGGCGACCTCGCGCCTGCTGCACAAAATCGGCTGCTTCACAGATCTCGACGGCAACATCGTCCGGGCATGGCAGCGGTTCGACATTCCCCTCGGGTGTGTCGCCGGCTGAAGACTCACTGTCCGACCGGTCCGCAGGAGCTGTGGTCGGCGGCGGGACGGTAGCCGGGGGAACCGTGGGATCGGCTGTGGCCGCGGCGTCGATGTCGGCATCGTCGGCCCACAGACGTTGCGCCGTCAAAAGACCGCCGATGACCACTACCGCACCAACCACCACGGCGACGGCGATCAATAACCCATCGCGGTTCGGGTGCTGGTCTGGGACTTTCGGAGGCGGCATGATGGCCGGATGATCGCTCACCACAGCGCCGGTCCGGACAGTGCAATCTTCAACCGGAAACAGACGAAGTAGACCGTCATTCGCCTCCTCGGTTCGCTACCATTCGAGTATCCCAGCCCAGGGACAAGATCATCTCAGACATCTCCAATCGGTCGCCCACCGACTTAGTGGAATCCGCCGATGACGACCGATACACAACTCTAGGCGCAGTTCGGCCCCACAGACGTGCGCCGAGCTTCAGCGAGCACAGGAGCAGTTGCAACCGATGACCTCAGACAATCTTGGGGAACTAGCAGAACGAATCCGCCATCTTGCACGGGTTCCCAACCTTCTAGTCGCCTGCGACTACGACGGAACGTTGGCGCCGCTAGTCGACAATCCGATGGAGGCCACCGCCAACCGCGATGCGGTAGCCGCCATGCGAACATTGGCCGAACTGGCCAACACCAACGTGACCGTCATCTCGGGCCGGAGCCTTCGTGACCTGGCCACTCTGTCGCGGTTCCCGGAAGAAATTCGGCTCGTCGGAAGCCATGGAAGCGAGTTCGACCTCGGGTTTGCTTCGAAGCTCAAACCCGAACTGGTCGAGCGGCGACAAAAGTTGTTGGAGTCTGTACGAGAAATCGGCAGCCGGTATGACGCCATCGTCGAGGAAAAACCGACGGGTGTCACCTTCCACTTCAGAGGTATGAGCGAGGAAAAGCGAGAGACCGCTCGCGACGAACTCGTTCGAGGCCCAGCCGTCGACGACGAGGTGTTCGTCCGCAACGGACACGACATTCTGGAGTTCTCGGTCATCGACACGAACAAGGGCACGGCGATCGACACGATCCGGCACCAGGTCGGAGCATCTGCCGTCATCTTTTTTGGCGACGACATCACCGACGAGGACGGATTCCGCACCATGAGCGGGCCCGACATCGGAGTGAAGGTCGGCGAGGCCAAGACGTCGGCAGCTCACCGAATTGCCGACACCGAAACCGTCGCCCAACTTCTGGCGCTATTGGCCGAGATGCGAGGTCGTTGGCTGCGCGGCGCGGGGTTGACCCCGATCGAAGACCATTCGATCCTGTCCGATCTTCGGACGGCCGCCATCGTCACCCCAACAGCATCGATCTCCTGGCTCTGCGTTCCCCGCATCGACTCCGGAGCGGTCTTTGCCCAGCTCCTCGGTGGCCCTTCCGCTGGTCACTTCACCGTGTCGGACGGCCGCGATGACAGCCCAGGGCCGATCGGTCAGCAGTACGTCAAGAACACCATGGTTCTCACCACAGAATTCGAGCAGTTCACCGTCACCGACTTTCTCGATTCCTCGAGCGGCCGAACTCGCCGGTTGGCCGGACGTTCCGATCTGATACGTATTCTCAGCGGTTCGGGTACCGCTACCGTCGAGTTCGCTCCAAGACTCGATTTTGGCCGCGTCCCGACCAGACTAGAACTGCGGCCCGAAGGCATCGCGGTGCTCGGCACCTCCGACCTCATGGTGCTTCGATCCCCGGGCATCGACTGGGAAATCGTTCAAGACGGCGCTCATGAGACGGCCAAGGGCAACGTCGAACTCACCCCGGACACGCCGCTGACGCTTGAGCTTCGCAGCGGCACAGGCACGGTCCGCCCCGATGCCCGAACCGAGGCCGACCGCCGGAACGACACCGAACGGTTCTGGTCAAACTGGGCCGGAAAGCTTGAACTGCCGTCGATCGAACCAGAAATGGTGACGCGAAGCGCACTCGTACTCAAGAGCCTGTGCCACGGCCCGACCGGGGCCATTCTGGCGGCGGCCACCACAAGCCTGCCGGAAACGCTGGGCGGCATTCGAAATTGGGATTACCGATATTGCTGGCTTCGTGACGCCGCCCTCTCGGCGAGCGCGTTGGTCAAGCTGAATTCCCACGCCGAGGGCATGGCATACCTCGACTGGGTACTGGGCATCTTGGAGACGAGAAGCGATCCTGAACGCCTGGCCCCGCTCTACAACGTGACCGGCCGCCATCTCCCTCCAGAGGCCGAAATCGCCGACCTTCCCGGCTACGGAGGAAGCCGCCCGGTACGGGTCGGCAACGCCGCCGACGGGCAAGTTCAACTCGACGTCTTCGGCCCAGTCGTCGACCTCGTGCATCATCTTTTGGAACGAGGCGAAGCGCTATCGGCCGAACACTGGCGTCTCGTCGAGGCCATGGTGCTCGCCGTGTCTCGCCGATGGACCGAACCCGATCACGGCATCTGGGAGATCCGCAAACCTCCCCGCCACCACGTCCACTCCAAGGTCATGTGCTGGGTTACCGTCGATAGGGCCATCAAGATCGCCGATCAGTTTCTCGACCGAGAGCCCGAGGCGTGGGTCGAGCTGCGCGACCAAATCGCCGACGATGTCCTCGAACACGGGTGGAATGCCTCGATAGGCTCGTTCACCGCCGCATATGAGACGACCGACCTTGACGCATCGGTGCTCGCCGTCGGCCTGACCGGGCTCGTGAGCCCCGACGATGAGCGCTTCGCCGGCACGGTCGATGCCATCGAGCAGGAACTGCGGGTCGGCCCTACCGTGTACCGGTACCTCGAAGACGACGGCCTCCCCGGTAAGGAGGGCGGGTTCAACCTGATGACCTCGTGGTTGATCGATTCGCTTTGCCTCGTTGGGAAACAAGATGAGGCCGCCCGTCTATTCAAGAACCTGTGCGACCTGGCCGGCACAACCGGGCTTATGGCTGAGGAATACGACCCGGACAGTGGACGAGCCCTTGGCAACGTGCCCCAGGCCTATTCTCACCTCGGCCTCATCGGAAACGCGCTCTCGCTCGACGGTGGCTCATAGCGCTCCGGCGTTTCGGGCCACACCTAATATCACGATGGTGGCCTTACGCCGCAAGAGCGGGCTCCACATCGATCATGTGGGAACGCAAGACCCGAAGACACCGGCTCCTCGTCGGTCCGATGCTGCCCACCGGGCGACCGATCCGGTCGGCGATCTCGGTGTATGGCAACGCCGGAGACACCATCAGCAGGCGAAGCAGGTCCTGGGAGTCTCCGGATAGTTTGGTGAATGCTCGGAGTGCGTCGGCCAACGTCTCCTCATCGACCGCCCGTTCGTCAGGCGCAGGCGAATTGAGATCGACCTCCTCCTCCAGTACCCCACTCGGCCGGTTACGGTTGAGCCCCTTGATGCAGCGGAGCGCTTCGTTGCGAGCGGTAGTGGCAAGCCACGCGCCAAGGCGTTCTGGCTGCCGGATACGGTCGGCGTGCTCGAATAGCCGCATCCAGACCGTTTGACTCACATCGGCTGCTGTTTCGTGGTCCAAGCGGTAGCTGGCGATAACCGAACGGATCAAGGGGTTGAACTGGCGGAACAAGGCGTTCCAACTGCCTTGATCTCCCGCTGCTGCCTCGGCCAAAAGCTCGCTGGTGCCCATCGTCATCATGACCCCCTCGGGTGGTGTGAAAGTCCGGAACCCTCTGTTCCGTTCCCGTATGTCACCACCGTACGACCGGCCACCGGTCCGGTCTGTCGGCTCTCTGACACAGACCGAAGTTTTCTTTTTCGGTTGCCTCAGGCCCGGGAGTCCGCCGCCTCTAGCTCGGTCGATGCCGCTTCCCACGCGGCGATAAGCCGGCCGGCCCGCTTTTTGGCTACCTCGTGCTGATCGATGAGCTTGCCCATAAGGTCTTTGTCGTCGTAGACGTCGGGGTCGGCCAACCGGCGCTCCAGTTCACCGACCGCCTTCTCCGCTTCTGTCGCCTGCCGCTCAAGCTTGCCGACCTTCTTGCGAAGATCCCGGGTATCGCGACTCTTCGAGTTTCGTTGCTCCGCCTCAGATCGCTTGCGGGCCTTTTGTTTGGCGCGACCCCCGGGAGACTCGCTGCCCGACCGATCAGCCGACCGGACGTCCCGATCACCGCTGTCGTTTCGACGGCTCGAACCGGGCGCCGAGGTAACCGATGCAGCTCCGGGGGTCAGGATCGACTCATCAAAGTCATCGTGGTGAACTACCTTGCCGTCACGAACGGTAACCAGCTGCTCGGCTGTATTGCGGATGAGGTAACGGTCGTGGCTGACCAACAGGACCGTCCCCGGATACACCTTGAGTGCGTCTTCCAACACGTCGCAGCTCGGCAGATCAAGGTGGTTGGTCGGCTCGTCCAGAATCAGCAGGTTCACCGGGTTACACATGATCTCGGCCAACGCAAGCCGGGTCCGCTCTCCACCGGATAGATCGCCGACTAGACGGTCGACGGCATCCCCAGAAAATCCGAACGAACCCAGTACGGTCCGGAGGTTTCGATTCTTCGGCTGGGCACCGACCTTGTGACGGAACTCTTGTTCGACGGTCCGGCTCAGATCGAGCGCATCGACCTGATGCTGAGCGAAGTACGCAAGATCGACGTTTGCTCCTAGTTTCGCCGTTCCAGTCATCGGGTCGAGCTGCCCCATGATCACCTTGAGCAAGGTTGACTTCCCGGCACCGTTCGGCCCGACAAGCGCCAGCTTCTGGCCACGCTCGACGACGAGATCGATTCCCTCCAGTACCGGGCTGCCGTCGTAGCCAATGGTGGCATCGGAAATCTCAACTACGAGACGGGACGAGCGCGGCGGCTCGGGGAAACCGAACCGCAACTTCAAATTCTGAACCTTGGGGACCTCGATCCGTTCCAACTTCTCGAGCGTCTTGATTCTCGATTGGACTTGGCGAGACTTCGTGGCCTTATACCGGAAACGCTCGACAAACCGCTCGACCCGGGCGATCTCCTTTGCCTGACGACCAGCCGCCGCTTCCAGCGACGCCAGCCGCTCCTCTCGAGCGACGACGAACTCGGCAAACCCGCCGATGTACTCCGACGCCGTCCCCCACGCCAGCTCGACGACCCGCTCAGCGACCGTATCGATGAAATCCCGGTCGTGTGACACGAAGAGAATCGAGCCGGGCCACGTTGCGAGGTGTTGCTCCAACCACGCCACCGAGTCAACGTCGAGGTGGTTCGTCGGCTCGTCCAATATCAACACGTCGGGCCGCTGCAGCAACAGCCTGGCCAAGACGGCCCGCATTTGCCATCCCCCGGACATCTCCTTGAGCGGCCGTTCCATGTCGGCCGCGGCGAAGCCAAGACCGCCGAGAATCCGTTTCGCCTCGGCCTCAAGCTGGTAGCCGCCAAGCGCCTCGTAGCGGGCCTGAACCTCGCCGTAGCGCTCGAACACCTGCTCGTTATCCACTCCAGAATCGGTCATCCGCTGCTCGAGCTGTCGGAGTTCGACCTCCAGTTGTCGGACCTCGTCGGCGCCACCAACCACCTCGT
The DNA here is from genome assembly GCA_938021675.1 of uncultured Acidimicrobiales bacterium. Lineage (GTDB taxonomy): Bacteria > Actinomycetota > Acidimicrobiia > Acidimicrobiales > SZUA-35 > JAHELU01. Next base: position 73,858 of record CALIFY010000023.1, on the reverse strand, counting down.
CGAGGACCGACCCCGTCCAGGCCTCCATCAACTCCTGGGGGAGATATCCGAGCCGGTAGTCCTTTGGACGAGAAACGTCGCCGGTGTCAGCCTCTTGCAGCCCGAGGACGATCTCAAGGATCGTTGTCTTTCCCGCCCCGTTGGCACCGACGAGGGCGATTCGCCGCCCCGGCGACAATCGAAAGGTGACGTCGCTGAACAGCGTGCGCGCCCCATGTGATTTTGAAAGTCCGGATACGGTCAACACCGGTTTGAGGCTACTGGCCCTCCGGCGCCCTCCCCGCCCATTTCTCACCGGTAAGGCCAAGCGGTTCCCCGAGGATGAGGGTCACCGTTCCCCGAACGTTCTCGGCCAGGACCGGACCCCACGTTCGGCTATCGGTTCCGGCCTCGGGATTATCGCTCACCAGCTCAAAGGAACTATCTCCGACCAAGGCGCCAACCCGCTTCACCACCAATCGGCCAGGTTCGGCCGGGTGTTCGGCGACCACAAGCTCACCGACGGACGGCATCCGCCCGCTGTCGACCAACACGAACTGTCCGTCCCTCAGGGTTGGGGTCATCGAGTGTCCAGCCACTTTGATCCGCCGGCGACGGCGAGCCAGCCATGCCATCGTTTCCGCCGCGGCCCGAAGCGCCGATCGGTTCAGGAAGATCATGGTTCGGCCCGAAAGACCAGCTGCAAGGCCGGCCGAGGCGCAGAGGAAGTATTCTCGGTACCGGAGTGGAGGACGTGACCGGAGAACGCGAACCCGGTGCCGGCGGGCCCGGTGAGCCGGATCTCGTCGGCGTGACGCTCGAGCCGGCCCGATAACCGCTGAAGGTCGATGCGATGGTTACTGCCCGGAACAATCCTGGTCGAACCATTGTGATCGGTGAAGTCGACCAACGGAACGATCACCGTCGCACCGGCGTTTGGCGGCCCCGACGATGGAGCGGCCTCAAGCCGAGGTACGTCGTCGGCGTGGAGGAGTTGTCCGCCATAACCCGGCTCGGGGCTGCGGTACCCGAGGTCCAGCGGTCGATACCTCTCCCCAATGATGGCCTGCAACGTCTCCACCAGCTGAGGCTTAGCGATGAGGTCAGCAATCGCCGGCAGTCGGTCGGCCAGCTCGACGAGATGCCGGGTCCCCGAGTGTGCTTTGTCGCCAGGGCGACCTCGATCCTCGTGCTGTCCAACTTCGGCGAGCAATGCCGAACAGGCCGCAGCCAGCTCGGCGGCCCGTTCCCGGGAGATCAATTCGTTCAGCCGGACCCAACCGACCGCATCGTCATAGCTCATCGACACAACCGCCGACCAGCCAACCCGACCGGCGGTACACCCGCCGCCGGGTCAGCTGACAACTAACTCGCCGCCAACTCAGCTGGCGATATACCTGCCGCCAACTCAGCTGGCGGTATACCACGTGACGTCGCGACCCTTGCTTTGCCAGAACATGTTGTGAATGGCCTCGATTTGGGACATCAGCTCGTTCGCCGCGTCAAGACTCAGGGACGTCTTGCAAGCCGATGCCTGTTTGGCCGCATTCCAGAACGTCGTGTGGAGATCCGGGAACTGCTCAAGATGCTCTGGCTTGAAGTAATCGTGCCACAGGATGTTCAGCTCGCGCTTTGTGAGCTCGGCCTGCTCCTCTTTGATGGCGACAAACCGGATGTAGGTGTTGTGGGCGCCATCAGCCGACATGTCGATGTCGAGCAACTTCTTGGTCATCGAGAGCACCGCCTCAGCGGCGATTCGAGCACTCGCCGGATCGTACACACCACACGGTCCGTCACAATGAGCGGACGCCACCGGCGCCGGCCGGACAGCATCGAGGCGGCGGAGCAAACGAGACGTGACTGACATGGAATCCTCCTCGGAACCATTGAGACTATGTCGAACTGCATCGCAGCGTACCCCAGGGGTCACCAATCGAGCACCAAATGTCACCGCTCCAGATCTCGGCCATCAACCGGTGGCGGTCGATGCAGGCAGCTAGCGGCGGAACGGCCTAGTAGCCGGCATCGACATCGATTACGCCTTCCAAATTCTTCCCACCGATGAACCGTTCGACGTTTTGCCGAATGTGGGTCTCCAGAAGCGGGACGCCCATCTCCGGAGTGTTTCCAACGTGAGGCGTCACGATGACCCGCCGGTGCGACCAAAGCTCGTGCCCAACCGGCAACGGCTCGGGATCGGTGACATCGAGGCAGGCACCAGCCAGTTGGTCACCATCGAGTGCGGCGATGAGGGCATCGGTGTCGACGTGACCACCTCGGGCGACGTTTACCAACCATCCGTGGGACGGCATAGCTGCCAGCTCCGCAGCTCCGATCACGCCGGTCGTCTCATCGGTCAAGGCCAAGGCCAACACCACGAGATCGGCACCCTCGAGCGCCTCAAGCCGGCCGTCGAGTGACACCGTGCGGTCGGACCCAGGCACCGGCACCGCGGCATTGCGGCGGACCACCACAATCTCACAGTCAAACCCACCGAGTAGCCGGATCAGTTCCCGAGTGATGCCTCCTGCGCCAAAGATCGTCACTTTGCCGTCGACCAGATTTCGCCCCTGTGGAGCCTCCCAAGCCGATGCCCGGGCATAGGAAGCGAGACCGCGCAATCCGGCCAGGCCCAGCGTGAGTGCGTGTTCAGCCACCGGTCTGGCATAGACACCCCTGGCACAGGTCCAGGTCCGGTCACCGTCAAGGTACGGAACGTACGGCTCGATCCCAGCGAAGGGAAGCGCAACCCAGGAAATCTCGGGATGAACAGCGAGAAGCTCAGGAAGCAGATTGGGCTGATACGGATCGGCCCATACCAGTGCCTCGGCCGATCCGACGTCTGCCACGACGCCGCCACCATCTCTCACCGCACGTTCAAGCGATTCGAACCGACCGGACTTCGGCTCGACGGCGATTCTGGACGTCATCGTTTCCAACACCCTTTCGTTACGACTCCCCGCATTCTGTCCCGCATTCTGTCCCGAACCCTGTCTTAAATCACCGCCGACTCTGGCTAGGCCGCGTCGAGGGCCTGTGAGAGGTCGGCTAGCAGGTCGGAGACATCCTCGATACCGATCGAAAGCCGTACGAGATCGTCGGGAACCTCAAGTGGCGATCCGGCCGCCGAAAGGTGGGTCATGGCCCCCGGGTGCTCGATGAGCGATTCAACGGCGCCAAGGGACTCAGCGAGGATGAAGAGTTCCGTGGCTTCGGTCACCCGCACCGCGGCGTCCCGATTGCCGAGCCGGAAGCTGACCATGCCTCCAAAACCTCGCATCTGCTTCGTCGCTGCCTCGTGCCCTGGATGATCGACCAACCCGGGCCAGAGCACGGTGGTGACCTTCGGGTGTTCGACCAACAGCTCGACGACCCGAGACGCGTTTTCGTTGTGCCGATCCATCCGTACGCCGAGGGTCTTCGCCCCTCGAAGCGTCAGGTAGCAATCCCAGGGAGCGGGCACCGCACCCACCGCGTTCTGAATGAAGGCCAGATGGTCGTTGACCTCGCTCTCGTTGGTGGCAACAAACCCGCCGACGACATCGGAGTGGCCCCCTAGGTACTTGGTCGTGGAATGAATCACGATGTCGGCCCCATGACTCAACGGCTGCTGGAGGTATGGGGTCGCGAAGGTGTTATCGACGACAAGCCTGGTCTCGGCCCGTTTCGCTACCACCGAGGCGACGGCCCCGATGTCGACCACCGTGAGCAGCGGATTGGTCGGCGTCTCTACCCAGACCAACTTGGTTGCATCCGGCCAGTTCTGATCGAGCTCCCCGGGATCGGTGAGATCGTGGGCAGACCACGTAATCCCCACCCGGCCAAAGACCTTGGAGATCAGCCGAAACGTTCCGCCGTAGGCGTCGTTGCCGAGGACCACGTGGTCGCCCGGCTCGAGCAGGCGCAGGATAGCGTCCTCTGCGGCCAAACCACTGGCAAACGATGTCCCGTAGGCCGCTCCTTCCAGAGAGGCGAGAGCGGTTTGCAGCGCCGTACGAGTCGGGTTGCCCGTCCGGGCGTACTCGTACCCAGAGTGTTTTCCGACCGCATCTTGAGCGAAGGTAGAGGTCTGAAATACCGGGACGGTGACCGCGCCGGTCGTCGGCTCGGGATCTTGGCCTACGTGGATGGCCCGGGTAGAGAATCCCCATTGGGTTTGGTCATGCTCGGTCTCTGTCATTTTGCGCCTCCGGCGGTGGCCGATGTTGCGGGTGGGATTGGCGAGTCGGTCGACAAAAACGACAAAAGATCGGCCCTGGCCACCACGGTTCTTGGCCGACCACCGTCGAGTACGAGGAGTGCCGGGGCCAAATCGAGGAGCTGGACTGCCAACTCCACCGACTGACCGATGCCGATCGTCGGCATCTTCGGACTCATCACGTCTTCTACCGACCGATCGAGGACCGAACTCTCGCCGAACGCAGATTCCATAATCCGCAGCTCGTCGATAGAACCCATCACCTCGGCCGCAGCCAGCGGCATCTCACCCTTCGCTACCGGCAGCTGCGATACATCGTGCTCGTGCATCAACCCGACGGCGTTTCGGACACTATCCCCCGGCTGCACATAGACCATTCGAGGCACATCATCATCTTTCGCCCGCAGCACGTCGGCTACCGTCGGCCCGTCCGATGTCAAGAACCCGTACCCGGCCATCCACTCATTGTTGAACACACGGCTTAAGTACCCGCGGCCCGAGTCGGGAATGAGCACCACCACAAGGTCATCAGCGGTCAGTTCCGCCGCAAGTTGGAGCGACGCAGCAACCGCTGTTCCGCATGAACCACCAATCAACAGACCCTCGTGCTCGGACACTCGACGAGCGGTGAGGAACGAGTCCTGATCAGAAATGGGGATGACTCGGTCCACTATCGACGGGTCGTAGGTCGTCGGCCAGAAATCTTCGCCAACCCCTTCGACGAGATACGGTCGGCCCGAGCCCCCGGAGTACACCGAACCCTCGGGGTCGGCGGCCACCACCTGGACATTCGGATTTTGAGATTTCAGGTACCGTCCGACGCCGGTGAGCGTGCCCCCGGTACCGGCGCCAGCAACAAAGTGGGTGATCCGTCCCTCGGTTTGGCGCCAGATTTCTGGCCCGGTCGTCTCGAAATGGGCTTGAGGGTTTGATGGGTTAGCGTATTGGTTCGGTCGATAGGCGTTTGGTGTTTCGTCTACCAGCCGCTCAGCAGTCGAATAGTAGGACGCGGGATCTTCCGGCGGCACAGCGACCGGGCAGACCACTACTTCGGCGCCGTATGCCCGGAGCAGGTCGATTTTTTCCGGTGCCACCTTGTCGGTCACGACGAAAATGCAGTTGTAGCCGCGCTGGGCGGCCACGATCGCCAGACCGACCCCGGTATTTCCCGACGTCGGCTCGATGATCGTCCCGCCCGGCTTGAGCAGCCCATCGCGCTCGGCTGCGTTGATCATGCTGAGAGCGGGGCGATCCTTTGAACTGCCGCCCGGATTGCTGATCTCAACCTTGGCCACCACCGGGCAGGAAATCCCGTCTGTGACCTGTTTCAATCGAACCATCGGTGTGTTACCGATCAGCTCCAAGACCGAATCAGCGATTTCCATCGTTCCTCCTGACCACTGCCACCGTCGTCGGGAGTAGGACGCCCAACGGGCGTTGACCCACGAAAAACGGGTCGCGACAGTGCGACCTAGCGGGATGGCCGATCTACGGCCTCGTTCACACGTTTCTTCCGTGTGCCCAATTCTATCGACGGGTCATCGGCTGACCTGATGTTAGGCGCCGAACCGTCACCAACTCCATCGGAAGACCCATCGACGTCGTCGGGACCGGTGTCGAGCCATCCAAGATCGATGACGTCGTCATCGGCGTCGGTGTCGAGCGGGACAGACCCAAGCTCGATCGACTCGGCGATCCGATACGAACCGTCGACCGCGTCGGCTAGCCAAAGGACACCGGATCGGCGTTCCGGTCGCCGAAGGCCGACCACCAGCCCGTCACCATCGACCAGCTGGCGCTCCGGGTGGTCAACCGTAATAGCCAACGTCGTCTGGGTCCGTCCGCTGATAGTTCGAACGCTCCGCAGCTTCGGGCAACGCCCAGCCACCCGAAGCCCGGCCGTTGCCAGACCGGACTGGTGGCGTGCAGCCTGCCGGTGGAGCGGCGTCGCCGCCAAAAAGACGGTGTCTAGATCGGCGTCGTCCGGGTCGGTTTGCAAACGGAACTCCGTCTGCAACAGATCTCCGACGATGCGACGCCACGTCGGATCATCGCCGACATCGGCGGAAGACGCCTTCCGGCTGTTGTCGGCGTGGAGCGCGAGCCGGAGCGGCCGGATCGCGGTATGAAATGCCCCCCGCTGGGCCAGAACCGCCGGACGAGCGATCAGAAAACCCAGTGTCAGTTCGACAACCACAGCGACCATCAGACCGAGTCCGAACAGCCCTGCCCCCGGCCCTCCATCAAACGGGGCGATGAACGCCAACAGAAACCCGCCAATTGCGGCGCCGGCGAGTCCGAGCGCAGCAAACTGACCTCGATTCGGATCTCTCGAACCCTCCGAACCAACGCCCGCTTCCACCATTGAAGGCCGGCGATATGCCCCGGGCCGGGAGGCGGTGGAGCGATACGGAGTACCGCCCTCTTCGAGGATCGTCCGAGCGAACTCCAACTCGAAGAGGCCGATCGGAATGGCCACGATCACCAACGCGACCACGGAGTCAGCCATCGTGGCGCCGGGGACGATCAACCGATAGATGCCAAGCGTTGCACCCCCGGAAAGAAGCCGAAGCAGAGCACAAGACGCGGCATACGTCGTGCTTTGAGTGAGGGCAGCAGCAGCGAGACCACCTATCGCCGCCAGTAACAACACAGCGACCAAGCCGACACTTCCTTGACCGGCGAGGTTAAAAGCATCAACGCTGGTTCCGGTGAATGTCGGTGTCCCGCCGGCCAGGCGAACCGCCGCCAATCCATCGACGAGTCCTTGACCCTCGACCGACCGCGAAGCCACCGACGGCACGATCATTGCCGTCCGCTCGGCGTCTGGCGGCACGAGGAGCATCTCGACAGAGACGGCTTGCGGGCCGGAAGATGACACTCGGGACGACCCGGTATCCACCCAGGCAACGTCCGGTCGCTCGGCTACCAACCGAGCCCAGTCGGCAAGGGCCGCCGGTGATGTGTTTTCGTTGGCGACGGCGACGATGGCCGCCGTTGGGTCGCCGCTGGCCTCCAAACGGTCGGCGACGATGGCCGCTTCGTCGCTCTCGGAGAGATTTCCGTGGTCGAGAAACTGGCGAGCCGGATCGTCCAAGGCAAAGAGTGACAAGCCGGCGAGCGCCGCAACACAGGCGCCCAAGGCGAGGAACCGAAGATCAGCACCGTCGGGGATGGACAGGGGTAGCAGATCAGCCCGTGGTCCCTCAGCGGTCGTCCGTCGTTCGGACAACAGGGCGAGCGAGGCCGGTAGGACTGCGAGCACGATGACCGCCGAGACCGCCGCCCCAGCCACGGGAACGAGGAACGCCGTCCGCCCCGGGTCCAGGAAATCGACGAGCAAGCCCGTGACGACCAATCCGCTGAGCGTCAAGGTCAGTTCTGGCGCAAGGTCGGCGATGGCGGCTCTGACCATCTCGGCGCCGTCGGCTCCCGTCGGGCCACGGAACCACACAAGAATGCGAAGGCTAACAACGAGTGCTATCGCTAAACCGGCCAATGCCCCGGGCACGACGGTGGCTGCCAAGGTGCCATCGAACGGCTCGATCACCCGGCCGCCGAGCACCCCGGCCACCAGGACAGCGATGGCGACGGTCGTGCCGGTGATCACGCCCTGCCACCGACCAAACACCACGCCGCTGGCCAGGCCGAGCAATGCTCCAACGACGGTGAGCACGATCAACCCAGACCGAAATCGGGACTCGATAGCCGTGTCGACCAGTGCAGATCCACCGACCGCAACCGTGGCATCAGGCACCGCGTCGGCAATGAGTTCTCGGGCCTCGGTCGCAACGCTGTCGACAGGACGCTGCTCCGGTCCGGATTCGATGAGCGACAAGGCGATGACGGTCGCCCCATCGAGCTGGTCTCCAGCGACGGCTCGAGCCACCCCTTCGACCGCTCCCAACTCCTCGATGAGGCTCGACCACTCTTCGGGGGCCAGGCCAGGGCCGGCCTCGTCGACCACGATGGCGATGCCGGGCACGTGCACCTCGGTCGGCCCGAAACCCTGAGCCATCGATGGTCCGGCCAACATGGCCATCGTCGCCACCACAACGAGTAGAGCGGCCAACGATCGACGGGCGATGCCCCCAATCCGATCCGCCGAACTCGACCTCGGCTTACGGTCCACCCGGCGACATCGTGGGACGACAATCGGCGTCGATGCAAGATGGGCGCGCCAAGCTGCTGCCATTCCGCGGCTAGCTGAAGCGGTACGACGTTTCACTTGATCTCCCGGTCACGTTACAGATCGAGGGTAGCCGACGACCTGGTTGCCCACGCCCGCCGCCCCATGACAACTCCCGAGCGAATCTGCCCGAAACGAGCCCCACCCCATCACTCGGGATGGCCCGGCTCGTTTGCCGATTTTGGCCGTCGGCCTCACCTGGTGTCTACTTTGAGACTATGGCACTCGATCCTCGGACTCCGGTGATCGTCGGCGTGGCCCAGATCAACCAGCAACCGACCGACCCCACCGACGCTGACGAGGCCATCGCCCTGATGATCCGCGCCGTCCGGGCGGCGGCCGACGATTCGGGGGCCGACACCCTCTTGTCCCGGCTTGGGATACTCGGCGTGGTCGCCGGCGCATGGAAATACAGCGATCCGGGCCGGTTGATCGTCGACGCAGTCGGATCGACCAACGCAAGAACGGCGCTGTCGTCCATCGGTGGCAACACCCCGCAGTCCTACGTCAACTCCTTGGCCTCACGCATTCAACGGGGCCAGCTCGACGCAGCGGCGATCGTCGGGGGCGAAACGATCTGGAGTCGGCGAAGGCAACGTCGGGACGGGCATACCGTCAGCTACGTGATGCAGGAACGACGCGAGCCCGATGAACGGTTCGGGCACGACGTCGCCATGTCGACAGAGTTCGAACAGATGCGGGGAATGAGCAAGCCGATCAACTACTACCCGGTCTTCGAGTCAGCAATCCGGGCCGCCGGCGGCGAGACTCTCGACCAGCATCGCGACCGCGTCGCCACGATGTGGGAGCGGTTCAATCGGATCGCTGTCGACAACGAGTACGCCTGGACGCGAACCCCTCTGACGGTCGACGAAATACGGAACCCGTCGCCGACGAACCGGATGGTTGGCTTTCCTTATACCAAGGCGATGAATTCGAATTGGGACCTCGACCAGGCGGCGGCCCTGCTTCTCTGTTCGGTTCAGGTAGCCGAATCGGTCGGTGTGCCTCGCGACCGATGGGTGTTCCCACTGGCCGGAACCGACGCCCACGACACCTACGCGGTGTCACACCGGGGGGACCTGCACTCCTCCCCTGCCATAGCGGCTGCCGGTGGGGCGCTCTACGACCTGGTTGGGGTGGGACCGGACGACGTCGATCACATCGACCTCTACTCCTGCTTCCCATCGGCGGTCCAGGTGGCCGCCGATGCCCTCGGTCTCCGGCAGGACCGCACACTCACGGTGACCGGTGGATTGACGTTCGCCGGTGGCCCGTTAAACAACTACGTAACCCATTCGATCGCTGCCATGACCGACACCCTCCGAGCAGACCCCGACACTCTCGGGCTGGTAACAGCCAACGGCGGCTATCTCACGAAACATTCCCTTGGCATGTACAGCGCTCGACCACCGACCGGGCCCCATCGTTCGATCGACGTACAGGATGAGGTCGATCGAGCACCGACGACCTCGGTCGATGAGACATACGCCGGGACGACCACCATCGAGGCATACACGGTAATGCACGACAAAACGGAACCTACCGAAGGTCTTTGTGCGCTAAAAACCCCGGCCGGGGCTCGGACCTGGGCCAGGGTCGTCGACGACGACAGCATCGCCAGACTTCTCGACTCGGAAGCGGTCGGCGCAAAGGCCGAGCTGGCCGTCACCGGGTTAGCCACCGTCGATTGAGCTTCACCCCGGTGCCGAAACCATGACGGGAAAGGAACGACGAATCGGTTAGCCCAACAACGGCGTCGACGACGTCCTATCGTGAAGATGTGGATTCTACGAACGTTCGCCAGTTAGTCGTCGCTGCCAATCGACTTCCGGTCCGACGGATCGAGAACGAAGATGGCTCTACCGGTTGGGCTTCAAGCCCTGGTGGCCTGGTGTCAGCGCTGAAACCAGCCATGGCCCAATCGACCAAAATGTGCTGGGTTGGCTGGGCCGGAAACGACGCCGACGATTCGGTACATCCGTTCCACGCCGACGGAATAGACCTCGTCCCGGTGCCCATCAGCACTACCGAGCTGACCAATCACTATGACGGCATGTGCAACGGCACGCTCTGGCCGCTCTATCACGACAAAGCTGGGCCGGTCGAATTCCATCGCACCTGGTATGACGGCTACCACAAGGTGAACACTCGATTCGCCGAGGCGCTGGCGGCCACGGCTGAACCGGGAGCGTTGGTCTGGGTCCAGGACTATCAGCTGCAATTGGTTCCCGGCATGCTCCGCAGCCTCAGACCCGATTTAAAGATCGGTTTCTTTCTCCACACGCCATTCCCTCCAGGCGAGTTGTTTATTCAGCTTCCGTGGCGCGAAGCTTTGGCCGAAGGGATTCTTGGTTCCGACCTCGTCGGATTCCAGACCCCAAACGGCGCAGCGAATTTCGCCAGAATGGCCAAGGCACTAAACATCGCAGTTACCGGCGACAAATCAGCGCTCATTTTCGGCGAGCGGACGATCAAGATCGGTGCGTTCCCCATCGGAATCGATGCCGAACGATACGAGTCAGCAGCGAAAAGTCATGATACTGCTGAATCAAGCCGGGATCTTCGAGCCCGACTCGGTCAACCCCACACCGTCCTTCTCGGCGCCGATCGATTGGATTACACAAAAGGAATTGACGTTCGGCTGCGGGCATTCAAAGAGCTATTGGCCGAGGATCGCCTCCACCCATCGCAGGTCACCATGGTCCAGGTGGCCGAGCCAAGTCGAGATCGAGTCGATGCCTATATCGACCTTCGGGCGCGGGTCGAGCAGTTGGTTGGCGAAATCAACGGCGACTTCGGTCGAGTCGGTTTCCCCGTCGTCCACTACATCCATCAGACGCAGGACTTCGACGCCCTGATGTCGTTGTATCGAGCGGCGAACGTGTTGCTGGTCACCCCGTTCAGCGATGGGATGAACCTTGTAGCCAAGGAATACGTCGCCAGCCGCTACGACGAGACCGGTGTCCTGATCTTGTCCCAGTTCGCCGGCGCCGCCCACCAGTTGACCGATGCTCTCTTGGTCAACCCATACGACATCGCCGGGGTAAAGAACGCCATCGTCGAGGCGGTCAACATGTCGCCGAGCGACAAGCGCGATCGAATGCACCGGCTTCGCAAATCGGTTACAACCGACAATGTCGACGTTTGGGCTACCAGCTTCATCCAGGAGCTGCGCGACATCGACTAAACGTGCGGACGGTCAGTAATTCGGCGAAAAGAGGACTTTCCGTCGAGCCGAGCCGTCCGAAGAGAGTTCGGCGAGCGTGTCGGCGAGCCCGTCGAATCCAATGATCCGATCGGTGACAGCCGAGATCCGGAATCGATCGTCGGCCATGAGAGATAGCGCGCGGTGGACGTCGGCGACGGTGTAACCAAGCGACGCCCGCACGGTTACCTCTCGGGCCAGAAGATCTGCGGCCGAGACGGTCGAGGGTTCATCGGAGGAGCCGACGACCACGATGGTGCCACCTTGCCGAACCGAGCCGATAGCCAACTCGACGGCTTCGGCCCGACCAGCGCACTCGTAGACCACATCGACTCCGAGCCCGTGGCCCTGACCGTTGACCCACCGGACAACCTCTTGTCCCGGTGGAAAGGCGGCGTCGACCCCGAGTTCACATGCCAGTTCGCGTCGACTCGGTTCGATGTCGACAGCGACGACCCGAGCGGCCCCGGCCAAACGGGCCAACTCGGCGACCAACATCCCAATCGTGCCGGCACCGACCACCATGACCAGGTCGCCAAGCCGTTGACCGGAGCGGGTGACGGCATGGGCGGCCACCGCGGCAGGCTCGGCGACGGCGGCCGCATCGTCGTCGATTCCTTCTGGTACGCGATGAACCCGCCGAGCATCGACACGGATCCGCTGAGCGAACGCGCCGTGATCTCCGGCTATCGGGTCGGTCCCAACGATCATGGCCAACACAAGCGAACAATGCTGGCCGAGGCCGGCCCGACATGGCCGACACGAACCACACGACGGTGGCACCGCTCCAACCACTCGCTCTCCCTCAAACCGATCGCGGCATCCGGGCCCGATCGCCGAGACTCGACCAACCCACTCATGACCAAACCAAGCCGGTGCCGGCAATCGCCCGGTGCGCCATGCTTCGATGTCCGGTCCCCCGATTCCGCAGCGGTCGATGTCGACTATCACCGACCCGGGAAGGACCTCCGGATCCGCTCGGTGGATGACCTCGACGACTCCGGCTTCGGAGAGAACCGCTACCCGCACCGCGGTCCCCTGCGTTCGGTCATGATCGGAGCCGATCGAACTCATCGAAGAAGCGGGGAAAGGTCTTCGAGACACAGCCCGGATTCTCAATTTCGATGCCCGGATGGACGAGACCGAGAACGGCGAAACTCATCGCCATCCGATGATCGTCGTATGTGGAGATCCGACCAGGATTGGGCGTGCCAGGGTGAACGATCCATCCGTCACCGGTCGACTCGACCCGGATCCCCCGTCGTTTCAACTCGGTCTCTACCGCGGCGATGCGATCGGTTTCCTTATTGCGGATAAACCCGATTCCGGTGATCTCAGTCGGCGAGTCGGCGAACGTCGCCACGACAGCCAACGTTTGCGCCGTGTCTGATAGCTCGGCCATGTCGGCGGTAATTCCGGTGAGCTGCTCGGGGCCTCGGACCTCTGTCCAGTCCGGACCAAGGTGCACCTCGGCCCCCATCTTCTCCAGCAACCGTACGAATGCCAGATCTCCTTGGATCGTTTTCAAACCAAGTCCGGCGACCCTGATCCGCCCCCCGGTCACGGCCGCCGCGGCGAAGAAATACGATGCCGCGGACGCATCGGGTTCAAGGCGGATCGACGCCGGCCGGTACGGCGTAGGGCGGATAACGAATTCGGGCCCGATGTCTTCCGATTGTGAACCGGGCCGCTCGACGGTCACGCCGAATGCCGCCATGGTTTCGATAGTCAACGCCACGTACGGAGTCGAGACCAACGCGTCGGCCACCCGCAAGAGAATCGACTCGGTCAAGCGCGGGGCAGCCAGCAGGAGACCGGAGAGGAATTGGCTCGAGACTCCGCCATCGATGCTCAGCTCGCCCCCGCGGAGCGCACCGCCGGTGATAGACAGCGGGAGTCCCGATCCGTCGATCGAGGCGCCGAGGCTGCGGAGGGCATCGAGTTGGGGGCCGAACGGTCGCGATCGAAGTTGTTGATCGCCGTCCAACACGAACCGACCGGGCACGGTGGCCAACACGGGGAGCAAAAACCTCCCGCTGGTACCCGACTGAGCCACGTCGAGTTTGGTCGGCGGTCGGCCGATGGCGGTGTCGTACCCACTCGACTCAACGTTGCCGTCGACGATAACGAGCGAGCGCTCGGGGAAACGCTCGACGTGAGCCCCGATTCCCTCGACGGCCGACATCATGGCCTCGGTATCGTCGGCGAACAGTGCACCGTTCAGTTCCGACCGACCCGTAGCCAGAGCGGCGCAGAGGATTGCACGGTTGGTCTGGCTCTTCGAACCCGGCACCTCGAGTTCGATGTCTGGCGGTTCTTGGAGAGGCTCGACTGCTCGGACTGTCTCTGTCACGAACTCATCGTGCCATGACTTGGGCTCACTCGGTCGCGTCTGGAGCCGTTTTGGTCTCGTTGGACGATTTCTCGGCTGGGTCGTCGTCCTGCGATTCCGGTTTGAGCTCGGCCAAGATCGCCCTCGCCCGTGGCATGTCATCACCGCGGATCAGCATGGCACGGTCGTGGTCGATCAGTTGGACTCGGATGCCGGCCGTGGCCAGCTTGCCAGCTACGGCGAGAAGCTGCTGGCGGCTCAGGCCGTCGCCGAGACGATCGAACGAAACTGGGCCCATGGACGATCGGGCCGACTACTCAAGAGCGCTAGCGTCGGCCCGCTCTGGGGCGGACACCGCATCGCTCACGTCCGACGGTGCGGGACCATCGGGCATGGCGCTGAGATCTCGGGGGTGGGAGCGGCCGACGGCATCGGCCGAAACGTCGGCGGTGACGACGCCGAGAACCGAATCCTGAGACTCAAGCGATACCCGAATCTCGTGCAACGCCCGGTGGTATTCGCGGAGCTTGGTCTCGCGGTCTTTGATCTGCCCATCGGCAAGGCTGAGGTCGCGCTGTACCAAGTCGAGCTGTTCGATGGCCTGATCACGCTCACTAATGGCGCTGTCCCGTTCACGCTCAGCCATCGTTACCGACTCGATCAGGCGTTCCGGTCTGTTGGCGATCAGATCCCGTCGAAGTTTCCTGTTGGTCTCTTTGTCTTCGGTTCGCTCCTGACGGAGATCGAGAATCGATTCGTCGTAGCGGCGCAGGCGTCCTTCGTAGCGCGCCGCCAGCCGGCGCGCTACCGCGATCTGCACCATGCCCAGGAGAAGAGCCGCGACAACAAAGCCGAAGATCGCCCCGACGAGCATTACGATCACCACCATTCCCTAGAGATGCGCTACAAGATATGCGGCCTCATGCCCCGCTGCCGTGTCGCAAGGCATGTCGAACGACCGAATGTTCTGAGCTTCCAAATTCGCTAAGAACATAGCGCGAATCGTCCCTCTGTCGACAGAAACAGCATGACTAACTTGGCGCCTTCTCCTTCGTCGACGTCACGCCCCTTCTTCCACGTCAGCTGCGTGTCAGAACGGTTACGAGTTGCAAAGGATCTCCATTCTGGCGTGACCTTACGAGCCCCCTTTTCCGGTTGTCCCAACGACGGTCGCTTCGTGTCGTCGAACAACTCCATGGCCTCCGGCGACTCCCATGTCATACTGCGAGCATGGCGAACGAGGAGAACGGAACGTCCGAAGACAACAACGCCCAAGGTGACCTCGAAGGTGACGCCGAAGGCGATCTCGTGATCGACTGTCCTCGTTGCGGCAACTCTTCCCACGTGCGGTTCTACGGCCCATGCCAGCGCTGCGTCGCGCAGCTGCGCGACAGCTACCGAGCCGAGGCCAGGGACGTCGAAGCGCCGGAGTACGAACCGAAAATGAACGTCACCCCGAACGCGGTGGCGACGAAGGAATAGCGCCAGGCAGCTCTCGGCCGGCGCGCCGAGCAACCCAGTCATCGAAGAGCCACCCGGCGATCGACATCCCACCTGTGGGGACCGGCGGTAGTGCGTCGTGCCGGAACCAACCGGCCTCTACTATCTCATCGTCTTGAACCGTCAACTCACCTCCGGCACACGTTGCGGTACATCCAAACATCAGCGAGTGGGGAAAGGGCCACGGTTGCGAACCGAAGTGCCGGATGTCTGTCACGTCGACCCCGACCTCTTCTCGGTCTCGACGCGACGACGTGAACACGCGTTGTCGTTCATCGAAGAGATACCACCTCCCCGGCGTATCCAGCAAGTGGACCGGCACGGAGATCATGGGTTCGAACGTGGCGACCGTAACCTCCCACGGTGGGTGGGTCCGATGCAATACCCTTGACCCATCCCCGACATTGGCACCCTCAACGAATCCTCCTTGCACGCTCAACTCAAGGATCTCCTGGCCGAGCCCGGTGACGAATTCGAGGTCGAACTTGAGGGCTTCGTTATCGACATTCGTCGTGACGACCTCTTGATCGAAGTCCAAACACAGGCCTTCGGCGCTATGGGCCGCAAGCTCGATCGGCTTCTTGCCAACCACCGAATCCAGCTCGTCCACCCTGTCGCAATCGACACCCGACTCCATCGACCGGGGGCCAAACCTCGCCGTTCACCAAAACGGGGAGACCGGTGGTCATTCCTCGACGAACTCGTGAGCATTCCGAGCCTGTTAGACCATCCAAACTTCACCCTCGAAGTGCTCCTGGTCGAAGTCGACAAGGTGCAGGCATCGGACCCCAAAGCCCGCCGGGGTCGAGGCGGTTGGCGAACGGTCGACCGGCGGCTCCGCCGGGTGGTCGACCGTCAGCAGTTCCCCGATGCCGGTGCGCTGGTCGAACTCCTCCCGCCGGACTTGCCGGATAGCTTCACGACCGCTGACATGGCAACGGCGGGCGCCATGCCAAGGGCGGCGGCCCAGAAGCTGGCGTACTGCCTACGGGCGCTGGAACAGATCGAGCTTGTCGACCGGACCAAAGCTGGTTTCGTGTATCGCCTGGGAAGCGATGCGTCGCCCCGGTGACGAGGTAGAGCCCCATCGACCCGCGAGGCGATGCTACGGTGATACGACCTAAAGTCAGCGGCCGTTATACGTGCCATTAGCGTCCAGTTTGGACGTTCCGGCATCGAAACGCCGGTGACCACCATCGCCAAATGGTATTTGGCGTTTCAGGCCGGGCAGAAGGGCCGACACGTTTGTCGCTCGATAGCCTCGCCATAGGATGCCGCCTTTGCTACGCTCCTTCGGGCGCCATACTGCGCGCAGGGGGCGCGGCTAGCTACGCCGGTGGGTGCAGCGAGGCGGGTTCTGAACACAACTAGTTTCCAATTTGTACGGCTGCGAAGAGTAGATCGAGCTGCTAGCTTGCGGCGATCGCGAACGTCGCTAGCGGCTGGCGGAGGTTTGATAGTGAGTAGTGAGGACGAACGTGCGGGAAATTCGGTCTCGGTTTCACGGTGGAGCGGTTTCGATCAGCTTCGCCTAACCGACGATACGAATACGGTCATCGTCACCATCGGTTCAATCGACCGTTGGGATCGAGCCCACCTCCGTCGCCTTCGTCAATCAGCCGATCTCCCCGGCCTTGTACCCGTTATCGACAGCGACTTTGCAAGCGACGAGAAGCCGTTCGTCGTCGTCCCGGCGCTCGATGGTGCAGCGACTCTGGCCGACAGGATCCCACCCACGGGTTCGGAGTGGATGGTTTGCGCATCGATTACCGAATCGGCGGCCCGAGCCGCGCATGAGGCACACATCCGTGGCCTCTTCCACGGTTCTTTCTCGCCAGACCAAATCCATGTGACCGACGACGACGTTGCCGTCAGCGGTATCGGTCTCGGCCTCGGCGGCAACTTCGGCGGTGAATACGCGGCGTGGGTAGCTCCTGAGGTCCTTGAAGGAAACGATGCCACCGAGCGGTCCGACGTTTTTTCGCTTGGCAAGATCCTTGAAGCTTCACTCGGCGGATCCATGGAGAATGTGCCACGGTCGATCCGCCGGTTGATCATGTGGTCGAGTTCCGATACCCCGGAGGCTCGTCCACCGTCTGCGTTAGAGTTCGCCAGCATTCTGGCCGAAGCCCTTGGCGAGGATCGGCCCACGTTCAACCCTGCGTTCATCCCGACGGTAGAGGCCACCGATCTTGCTTCGACGGCGTCTGCGGCCGTCGCGGCCTTCGACCCGTCGGTACGAGCCGATGGAACCGCCATCGGTGCGGCAACAGCGGGCGGGGCCTCAGCAATGGGTTCGACCCCAACGGGAACTGCAACCGCAGTCGGTGCTGCCGCAGCAGGAACAGCGGCAGCAGCTGCAATGTCGTCGGTCGGCGGAAACGGGAACGGAGACGGAGACGGGTTTGACGTCGTCGATGGTGAGTCCTCCACTGGCTCAGGCCAAGACACCACCGGATCTGACGACCCGGCCATCGTCGAAGCCGACGCAGGCGATATGGCCAGCTCCGGAGCCAGTTCAAAAGGCGGCGGTGCGAGCGCCGAGGTCGAAGTGGGCGACTCCGCCCACGATGCGACCGATGTCGTTGACATCGCCGAGCTCGATGATGTCGCCGGTGAGTCGAGCGAGGCCGAAGTCGACCTCGGCGACGATGCTGTCGACGAAACGGTAAAAAACGACGCGGTTCAAACCAATGAGATTCCACTCGACGTCGCCGATGACACGAACGACGACGAGTCACCCGACCATGCAGACGACGATCTGACAGCAGTCGGTGAAGCTGCGGTCGACACTTCCGACGTCGAGGAGACCGCAGCCTCGTTCGCCTCTTCGAGCGCCAGCGACGCGGCCAAAGACAATGATGAGTTCGACGTTCCAGCGGCACGGCAGACGGACGACCTGGAGAAAGAGCTTCAGCCACAGGGACGAGGCGCTGCCGCCAGCATCATGATCGGCGTTCTTTTGGCGCTCGGCTTGGGCCTCGTTCTGTTTGCCTTGGCTCAGTCCGACGACGGTGAACCGACCGAAGCGGCATCAGATCAAACAGAATCCACCGACGATGTTGATAGCTCTACCGATGCTGCCGACAGCGCCTCCGATGCTGCTGATGGCGACGCGGCATCTGCATCCGCCGCCGACGATGGGGCGGCGAGCGAAAGTACCGCCGATGAAGAGGCTGCGGCCGATAACTCCACCGCCGGTGACAGCACGGCGACCGGCGACGACACCGCAACCGACGACCCCAGCGACGACAGCAACACCAGCGACGACACTGCAACCGACAACACCGACAGCAACACCAACGACGACACCGCAACCGACAACACCGCAACCGACAACACCGACAACACCGCAACCGACAACACCGACAGCAACACCAACGACGACACCGCAACCGACGACGATTCGGCTGAGACGGCGACCGCCGTCGAGCCGGCAGCTCCAGCGGCCACGGTCGATGGGCCAATCTCCGCCTCCGAGGCCGGGGTGCAACTCCTTCACGGCATACCGGGCGTAACCGCCGATGTGTACGTCGATGGTGAGGCGCTCGCCCCCGGTTTCACCGCCGGGACGATCGCCGGCCCCGCCGACCTGCCTCCGGGTTCATATGAGGTCGCCATCTACGCCTCGACCGGCTCGGCACCAGAAGCCGAGAACGAGCGGACGGACGAGCCGCTTCTCACCCAAGTGATGACTATCGGGTCAGAACCGTCGACACTTGTGGCCCACCTCGATGGCGATGGCGAACCAGCCCTGGCGTCGTTCGTCGAACCGCTCGAAAACGTCGACCCTGGCACCGGCCGGGTCGAAGTCCGGCACCTCGCTGCCGCTGACGGAGTGACGGCATCGATCGATGGTGAAGACAGTGGTGGCATACTCAACCCCGGTGAATCGACCACCCTCGTCCTCGACGCTGGAGAGCATCAGTTCGAGACATTCGCCGCAGATGGCGCCACGGTTGCATCAGCGACGTTGACGGTTGCCGACGGTGAGTTGGCCAGCATCTCCCTCATCGGCGTCGCCGACGACAACACCGTTGAGGCGGTCGTGCAGCGATTCTCTGGGCTTGCAACCGCACCGGTTGATGACAGCGGGATACCTGCGGGCGACAGCAACCTGTTGGCTGCAGGGGACGACCCGACCGGGCTCTACCTGGTAGGCGCTCTCAGTGTGCTGATGGCGCTCGCCGGTGGGCTCCTCATGCTCAGGCGGAGCCGTCGCCTGTTGTGAATGGGCGCCTGCGTTCCGGTGCTGTGGCTCTCGCCGCCTCGCTGGCCGTTGTTGGTGCCGCCACCACAGCCCACGAAATTCCCGACAACGGCGGACAGCCTCAACTCCGCTCCGAGGTCGCCAGAGCAACCGCCGAGGTCGCAGCTGCCCAGGTGCCACTCCGGTCAGCGCTCTTCGAGGATCAAGCGGCCGGAGTCGATCAGTCGGTCTTTCCTGTCGCCGTTCGCATACCCGATATCGGTCTCGACGCCGACATTCTGTCGGTCGGGGTCGACGCCGACAACCTCTTTGACGTCCCATCGGCCAATTCGGTTGGTTGGTACAAATACAGTTCCACCCCTGGCGGCGACGGATCGACGGTGTTGGCCGCTCACGTCGACTACGGCGGACGCCCCGGAGCGTTCTTCAACCTCGCCGACCTCGAAATAGGTGAAACAATCGAGGTGACGATGGCCAACGATTCAACCGCCCGCTATCTGGTCACCGACAACGTGAGCTACGAAAAGGACGGTCTGCCGGCCGACGACCTGTTCAAAAAGGACGGGGACTCGGTTCTGCAGCTCATCACCTGTGGCGGAACCTTTGACGAAAACCGACGGTCGTACTCCGACAACGTGGTCGTTACCGCCGTTCCGGTCACCGCGTAGCCACCTCATCGACCCCGACCGCCGAACGATTGGCTAGCCGACGTCGCGGCCCACCTGACGGTGGCCCACACCCGAGCCGCCGAACCCCGTCCTCCCAGCGACACACCAATCGTCGGGCCGCTCCTGTACGCCCCATCGTCACGTACAATCCGACGAGCTCGATGGTCAACGACTCATCGAGCGGCGAAGCGGCCAGCCCCTGTTCGCATGCTTGGACGGCGGCTTCGAAGTCGCCCCTGTTTCGACGGCGAACCACCAACTCTCGACAGGCCGACCCTACGAGTACCTCGGCACGGGCCACAAGGTGTTCGTGTTGCCCGATCCATGACCAGTGGCGATCGGCCGGAGCGGCGAGCGGAATACCTCGGACCAGTCCGAACGCCTCACCCAGCGGCCGGAGATCGGCACCGTTGTCTTCGCCCAACTCTTCGACCGCGCCGGCAAGCTGTTCAAGGTCGAGGTCCATACCGGTCAGCGCATAGAGGCCACCCTTCGCCTCGGGAAGATGACAGCGTCCGATCTTTGCCCGAACCTCTGCCAGCAGGTTGCCGAATCGGCTCGGCGACACCTCACGACCATCCCACAGTGCATCGATGAGGGTGGTTCGACCGACGGGACCCACGCAGGAGAGAAAGACGACGAGCGACAGTTGTTGAGACGTCAGCTCGACGTCCATGCCGTCGATTCGAACCGGGCCGAGAATGCACACCATTGGGCGGGACCGGCGATCAGCTCGGGGCACCCTATCGAGGTCTGCACCGTCGTCGACCTCATCACCGACCGTCAGCAACCTCCGGTCGGCAGCGGCCGGAATGCTCGAACACTCCGTCATTTCCGGCCCGAACAGTCCCCAGAGCGTCTCAGCCGTCGATCGATCGATGGTTAGCGGGTTCTTTAGCAGACCGAGCGGTTCCAGAACCGCCCGGCGACCCTCCACCAACAGGTTCCACACACCACCGCCGTCAGGTAGACCCTCGGTAAAGACGATGGCCACGGGAGCGACACCGGAACGAGCCCAATCGACCACAGCGTCGAGGGCCGAGGCGTCGGCTTTCGACGCCAGCACCACGATGGGAGGAATGGCTTGGGCTGGTTGGTCCAGGCGGAACCGGTACATCGAGCCATTCGGACCAGAATCAGCCCACCGACGGAGTCGGGTCATCAGCTCGATCGCTATCGTCTCGACAGGTCGGGAATCGCCGGCGATAGCACCAACCCGAGCTGCCAAACGGTCGGTGACGTGCACCTCGACATCACCGACCAATGCTGACCAACGAAGTTGCGCCACCAGCGCCCGGATCAGTCCATCGACCATCGTCGGATCACCATCAACCCCCAAGACGCCGACGCCTTCCAAATTCACGATGGTGTCCTCTGACACCATGACCAGTGCCGGAAGCGGACTGGCCCAGTCGCCGTGCCGCCCTAAGGCAGCCGGCGGGATCGAACGAGAGAGGCACCATCCAGACCGCCCCGAAGAGTCGCCGGGGAGGCGTTCCTCGATCCACGGAGACAACGGTCCAAGCGGGTTTGGTCGATCGGTTGTCAGCCGCATTCTGCGATCGTCGAGCCGGAACACCAACGGCACGGGAGTGTCACCTTTGGCCAGTGCGACGCTTGTCGGTACTTGCCGACCGCTAACCGTTGCCGACCGGCACCCTCGCAACAGCCACGATGACAACATCGGATCAGCCTCGGCCAGAATCGCCCGATCGATATCCCGAGGACAGCCGGAGCCTGCCATCGGGTCGGCCTCGGCCTCGACACGCCTCCGGCGCCGTGCCTCCATTAGGCCGGTCGCCAGGACGGTTCCGAATCCTATTCGACGGCCGGTAGGCGGCGGACGCCCGTCGAGCGGTCGTCGCCCGCCGCCGGAAGATCGGGCCAGCAACATACTCTCCGAGCTATCCGTTCGCTGATCGGGAGGTTGTGCCGGCCGGCTATCGCTCGATCGATAGCCGAGGACACGTCGGAAAAAATGGCGGGTCGAGGCACAGTTCGGATATACAACGCTGGCCACGGCCCGACCGACGAGATCGGCGACAGCGGGAAGAACCAGCGGTGCCCGACCAGGTAGCCGCCCAGCCGAAGCGCTTCGACCAGCAACGGTCACTTCCCATCCCACCGCCCACGGGACCTGCACCCAGATCAGCCACGCACCAACGACCGCAGAATCGATGGTAAACCACCGGTCGGGGGTGAAGAGCATTCGTGGCAACGGCAGTCCGGCGGCACCGTACAACACCGCCGGAACCCCGGTCAGCAACAACACAGCCGTCGCCACCTCGGTCTTTGGGCCGATCAGCCTGGCAACCCATCGCCGCTCCGGTCGACCAGTCATGCGTTCACCACAGACGGTTCGGTCACCTCGGAGGAAACGACTCCACGCCCGGAGCGAAACGCCCACGGTGGAGGAGATGGTGGAACCCGGCGAGGCGGCGGCAGCCATTCGTCAATCTCGGTCGCCAACGCGAGACCAGAACGCCAGATCAAGGACCTGCGAGCGAACGGAGACCGAACAGCGCGGTCTGCGAGGCCGGCAACTCGATGCAGACGAGGGGCAAGCCACACCCGATCCAGCCGGTCGAGATCGATCTGAGGTTGACGCAACCCACGACGAGACACGGCGACGACGGCCGCGACCGGCGCTCGGAGGGTGAGATCGGACATGGTCCGCGCCGTGGCCGCCGACAGCCGTTCTCGCCCATCGACAAAAAGGAGATGCCCCGCGGCGCGCTCTGTCAACACACTGCAGTGGTGAGACCGACCCGGCCGGCCAGCGCCCACAAGCCAAAGCCCTCCGTCATCTGCCAGGCAGGCTCCGATGCTGCGGTGCAACTCGGCCGGAGTCATCCCAGGTCTGGAGATCACGTTGGCGACAGCGGAGTCCGCCCCTAAGGGCCGGCCACGCTGTACGAGCCCGATCGGCCCGATCGGTACGGGTTCGATGAGCGGCATCGCAAGGCCATCACACCCATCGGCCTCGACGAAGACCCGTCTCCGACCGCTTCGTAACATACAACCCAACACCAAACCCCACGAGGACACGCAGAGCGATCGAGACCCAGACCACAGGCCAAGCAACATAAGTATCGCCTCCCGATCGGCAAGCATCGTTGCCGAGTCGCTTCTCCGAGCGGTGTGGTCCCGCCGACCACACCGCCGATGGACCGCACGTAACGGTCAATCCCGACGCTATGTCGAGCTCGGGCAACGGCCAATGGTGACCGGTCCCCTCAATCGTCATGTTGCGACCCTGTTTATTCTCGCGCAAGGACCTTGACACATTGCGAGTGGTACGCGATGTTCCAACTTGGAACGAGTCGCTTGTGCTATCCGCACGCACCGTTCCACGGGTGGATCTTGGTGCCCTGGAGCGTCGCGGCGGATGCCCCGGGGCGCCGATCCCCTAGCGGCGAATCGGCGATCATCCACTCGCCCGGCCGAGGCATACACGAACCGCTCTTTGGCAACGGGCCAGGGGCGGCTAGCGATACGATCGGGCGGTGACCATCGATCCATATCGGCTCCCGAGAGCGGTTCGACCCAACGAGTATCGAATCACCATCCAACCCGACTTCGAAGCTGAGACGTTCACCGGCTCGGTGACGATCGAGGCCGTCGTCGAGCCAGAAGAACACAGCGAATCCCCCATCGATTCGGTGACGTTGAACAGTGATGGGCTATCGATCACTTCGGCCACAATCACTCGTGGAGCCACCGAAGAGGCCGACCCGCTCCGCTGCGATCCGCTCGTCGATGAAGAACTCGAACGGTTGACCCTCACGCCGTCTACGGCGATTGATCCCGGCCCTATCACCATCAACATCGAGTTCGACGGTCGCTTCGATGAGCAACTGGTCGGGCTCTACCTGAGCCGGTTCACCGACGCAAACGGTGTCGAACAAAAACTGGCGACTACGCAATTCGAGGCGACGCACGCCCGCAAATGTTTTCCCTGTTGGGACGAGCCGGACTTCAAAGCCCGCTTCGCTCTCACCCTCATCCTCGACGAGGGCTTGACCGCCGTTACCAACGGCCCAGAGCGGTCACGTACTCCACTGGAAGACGGAAGCGGCAAGGTCCGAATCGAATTCGAGCCAACCATGGTGATGAGCACCTACCTCGTCGCGCTCGTTGCCGGCCCGCTTGAGATCACCGACCCGGTCGACGTCGATGGCGTACCGCTTCGGGTGGTGCACATCCCAGGCAAGGGAGACCTCACGCCATTCGCCCTGGAAGCTGGGGCCTTCGCCCTCCGCTACTTCTCAGAGTATTTCGGCCTTCCGTACCCCGACCAGAAACTCGACCTAGTCGCAATCCCCGACTTCGCGTTCGGGGCCATGGAAAACGTCGGCTGCGTCACCTTCCGGGAGGTCCTCCTTCTCATAGATCCGCAACAGGCGACACAAACCGAACTGCAACGGGCGGCCGACGTCATCAACCACGAAATTGCCCACATGTGGTTCGGCGACCTGGTCACCATGAAGTGGTGGAACGGCCTCTGGCTGAACGAGGCCTTCGCCACGTTCATGGAGATGCGGTGCACCGACGCGTTCCGCCCAGATTGGCAACGTTGGACCGACTTCGGCTTGTCTCGATCAACGGCGCTAGACACCGACTCGCTGGCCACCACCCGGCCGATCGAGTACAAGGTGATCAGCCCCGAGGATGCCGAGGGCATGTTCGACGTGCTTACCTACGAAAAGGGGGCCGCCGTCGTCCGGATGTTGGAACAGTACCTCGGCGAGGAACGATTCCGGGACGGGATCCGCCGGTACATGACCGAGCATCAGTTCGGAAACGCCGAAACATCAGATCTCTGGGACGCTATCGAGGCCGAAACTGGTGAGCCCGTTCGCCGGATCATGGAGAGCTGGATCTTCCAAGGCGGGTATCCCCTGCTCTCGGTTGGCGCGGTCCCCGATACGCCCGAAAACACGACGGACCAGAACGGACACCGTCCCGCTCAGATGGTGCTGTCTCAAGAACGGATGCGGTATGCCGGTGCCGGGGAATCCGCCGACCAGACATGGGCCATTCCGATCCGGTACCGATGGAAGCCGGCTGGGGCCGAGGAGCCAGAGATCGGTCGAGTACTGCTCGACGGCGATGCTACCGAACTCTCTCTGGCCGACCGACCGGAATGGATCATCGCCAACGCCGAGGGATCGAGCTTCCTTCGGGTCTCATACCCGCCCGAACTTCTCGATGCCCTGGCCGACGTGGCCGGTGACAGCCTTAGCTCGGTAGAAAGATTCGGTCTGATCGACGACACCTGGGCATCGGTTCTCGCCGGGCGCACGTCGACCCCGTCATACTTGAACCTGTTGGAGGCTCTCACCATCGAGACGAACCGGTCGGTGTGGCAACGGATCATCGCCGGGCTATCCCAACTGAAACGTCTACTCGATGGCGAAGCCGCCGACCGTCTGGAAGAGATAGCTCACGACGCGTTGGCCCCGGCGTTAGCAAACCTGGGTTTGGCCCCCGTCCCCGATGAAGATGACCGGCAGAGACAACTTCGGGGCGATCTGGTCAGAGCACTCGGCACGATCGCCAACGATCCCGAGATTCAGGAAGAGTCGAAGCGAACGGTGGCGACCGGTCGCCGGAACCCCGAATTGGTCGAAACGTCTTTGATGGCTGCAGCGGTCGATGTGGTGGCGGCAAACGGCGACAACACGGATTTCGATGATTTCATCACCTCGTGGCACGAAGCGGGAACACCCCAAGAAGAACTTCGTTACCTCGGTGCGCTCAGCGACTTTCCAGACCCGATGTTGGCCAGCCGTCTCCACCAGCTGATCCTCGACGGAGATGTCCGGAGCCAGAATGCCCCGACATTGCTGAGGCGTAGCTTGTTCAATCGGGACTGCGGACGTCATACGTGGGTGTTCATCACCGAACACTGGGATCGGTTGAACGAACTATTCGCGTCAAACCTCGTCGTCCGGATGCTCGAAGGCCTAACCAGTCTCGACATGCCGTCCGATGAGGCATCGGCTCGCAAATTCTTTTCCGAGAACCAGGTACCCACCGGCGGGCAGACCCTGGAACAGATACTTGAAAAGCAACGGGTCATGGTCGAGCTTCGAGCTCGAGAGGCCGACCGCCTCGGCGCGTTCATCCTCGCATGATCGGCTTCGATCGATCACCATCGGCGCCGCAGGTCTGGGCCGTCGAGGACACCACGGCCCAGGTGACGTGGGGGAATCTTCCGGCCGGTTCGGTTACCGCCCTCTCCGACGGCGGCGCCGTCACCGTTGAGCATCACGGCGGGCCTGGGGCCATCGAAGTCGAAGGACTCGACCCCGGCCGATCGAGCACCATAGGTCTTAAGTGGCTTGGGGGGACCACAACGCTTGACGTAACAACCCTCCCATCACCAACTGGTGAACCCTTGACCCGCTTCGCTACGGTCAGCGACCTCCACCTCGGCTCGCGCCGATGGGGGGCACTAAAGACCATGACGGAAGCGAAGGCCCCGTACGCCATCGGAAGCGACGAACCATTCGCCTACCGATGCGCCCACGCGGCCATCAGCGAAGCGCAGCGGTGGGGTGCTGAACTCCTGGTCATCAAGGGAGACGCGGTGCAGCACGAGACGCCGGAGGACTTCGCCGAGCTCGGCCGATTGGTCGACTCGGCCTCCGATCTCCCCATGCTGTTGGTGCCAGGCAACCACGATGTCGACAAGGGCGGTGACCTCCCCACCTCGGTCGGAAACCGAGGCTTGGCCTACACGACCGGAGTGGATTGGATCGACCTACCAGGGGTACGGGTGATCGCGGCCGACACCACCGTGCCCGGCTCTGGGTACGGCTCGCTCGACAGAATACGGACCGATCTGATCGATGCGGTGTCGTCCGCTCCCGGGCCGGTCTTCATCGGTCTCCACCACCAGCTACAACCGGGGCGGATCCCCCGGCATTGGCCGGTCGGGGTTACCGCTCCGTCATCTCTCGATTTTCTGGACGAACTCGATCGCCTAGCCGTACCAACGATCCTTAGTTCCGGCCACACCCACCGCAACCGGAGCCGTCAGTTCGGTGGCGTGCTGACCACCGAAGTGGCGTCGACCAAGGATTGGCCTGGGGTTTGGGCCGGATATCGAGTCCACGAAGACTGCATCATGCAGGTCGTGCGGCGGGTGGCGGCCAAAGACGCCATCGCCTGGACCGAGTACAGCGGCGGTGCGCTCATCGGTCTTTGGGCCCGTTGGGCTCCAGGGCCGATGACACAACGTTGCCTCTCCGTTCCTGTATCGGACCGAACGTCGCTGACTCCCTCCAGCGACAACCAACCGGCACAGAAACCAGCCTGAGCGACATACCCGGCAATCAGCGCACCGAGTCGAGCTGATACCGGGCTACACCACGGTGTCAGCTAGTCGGCCTCGACCGAGACAACACCGGTTAGTCCGTCGACGTTGATCATGGAACCGGTGACGATCCGCTCACTGGCCCGGGGAGCCCCGACCACCATCGGTGTCCCCAACTCACGGGCCACGACCACCGCGTGGGTGAACGTGCCACCGATATCGGTGACGACCGCTCCGGCCAATACGAACAGAGGGCTGGCCGCCAGGTCTGGACGGGCAAGCACGACGATGTCGCCAGGGTCGACCGTGGTGACATCGGCATCCGACTCGATGACGCGCGCACGACCTCGGGCCATCCCGGGGCTGCCTGGCGCCCCAAGCATCACATCTCCGGGCTCTAGTTTTGCATCCTGGAAGGCGGCCCCAAAATCTTCGGCCGGTGCCGGGATCCACCCATCGTCCGAACCGAGCACGCTGTCAGGCGGAGGCTTCGATCGGAGCCGCTCGTACTGCTGTCGTCGGTTGCTGCTGATCTCCGCTACGTCTGCCAGACCACCGTCGGCGTAGTACTCGGCTTCATCTGCGGTCAACATCCAAACGTTGTCGACATGAGCCAGATCTCGACGCTGTACGGCCCGGTGGCCAAGCTCACGTAACGCGAGCCGCATTTCATGGATAACGCGAACAACGCTTGTTCGGGATAGCTCCCGACCTCGAAGGAAGGACGTCGCGGCGCCGATTCCTGCCAGGAACCGGTCGTGTTGTTCGCCGTCCAAGGCCGAAGAGATCTCGCCGACCAACCGCTGGCGGTCCGCTTCAAGATGGACTCGACGCTGCCACGGACCCCGGTCGTCATCGCAGTGTCGAAGACAATCGATGAGCGCCACGATGATCTCGGGTGCCTCGTCCCACGTCGGCGACGCAAGATCCCACTCGTTCTGGCCGCGATAACCGACCTGAAGCATGAGGGCGTCCATTCCGGCGACCAACCCGATGGAATCCGACTGATTCGACAGCCGAAGCACTCTGTCTAAGCCATCCATCCCATCATCGAACAGCTTCGTCAACCCACCCGATGACCGGACGAGCCGAGACAAATCCCAAAGTGCGTGGGTTGGCGACACTGAATCCACGAGCCCCAGCCCACTCAGCACCCGCAACGCATGAGCCGGCTGACCGATCTCGGTGCAAATTTCGGTGACAACCCAGGGGCCAATGGTGGCGGCGAGGGTTTGATTGGCGTGCTGCTCGAACAGCCTGCGACACAACGGCTGCAAACTCCACGCTCTCTCGACAAGCTCGACATCGGAAAGTTGACTGAAATCCGGGCGGCTATCGCGGGCGGCTATCGAGTCGCTGGTTGCTGCGTCTAGCTCCGACTGATTTCGGCTCTCCATAACCCAGCGGTACCACTGGCCAAGCATCCCGGCCGCGACGGCATCGGGATTGTGCCACGAAGCTCGGCTGTGGTTCGGTAACGGCGACCCGTTGTTGACCAAAATACGGTCGATGTGATCCACGGACAGATCGGGTGAGCGGTCAGCCCACACCCGGAGATGGCTGGCGTTCAAATAGCCGTATCCACCGATAAGACCGATCGTCTCCGGCGACGACTCGCTGAACTCATCCTCGTCGAACCCCATCCGGCGAACCATGGCGTCTCGCCACCCGAGCACCGCGCAGCCTTCCCACACCATGCTCCAACCCAACGGACTGACCACGTCTGGCAACATTTCGCTTACGATGGCGCGGGTCCACACGGGCAGATCTGCCTTGTACTCGCGTTCGGTCAGCCAATCGTGCTCGGTCATCTGATCGTCCTCGGCATACCTGCCCGGTGCAGCAGCACCCAGGATACGCGAGCAACCGGGCGGTGTCGTGAACCAAGCACGAGTCGGCTACGTCCGTCCGACGGGGCTGGGTTGTGTCGCCCGGCCGGAGGTTGTCTTCGCATCACGGACCACTACGGGCGGGTGAGGTTGTGGTCGGCGGACCGGCAAACGCTTGAGCGAGATCGATCCACTCCACCGCGTGCCGGCCTTCGACGACCAGCGCGGTAGCCGCTCGATGGCGCCGCTGGGTGACAACCAAGCAGAACGCTTCGGCCGGTCCGCTCACACGATCCGATGCTGCATCGCTACCCCACCTCCACACCTTTCCGGAAGGTGCGGTCAGCTCAACATAGATCGGCACGTCCGGTGGTTCCAATCCACGGTTGAGGTAGCTCCAGCGCCGGGTTGACACACCGAGATGGGCCACGTGACGAATCCGATCGGTGGGCGGGAGCGTGACGCCGACCGTGTCGGCGATGTCTTGGCCATGAGACCACGTCTCCATCAATCGAGCGGTGCCGAACGACAAGGCGCTCATGTCCGGCCCAAACCACGGAATCCGATCTTTCGGCTGGCATCGGCGGAAAGCGGCCACCATGTGCGAACGCTCGTCTCGCCACCACGCCAGAACCTCGGCGCCAGACCGGCCATCCTCGATGCCAAAAAAGGCATCCAGACCCCCGGCAAGGATGGCGGCCTTGGCTACGGCAAACTCGTCGGCGTTGTCCGCGGCCAACCGAGCCGCCACATCGGCCGTGACGAGATGGACGATCGTGTCTGTGATGCTCCACCCGTCAGCTGGAGTAGCGGCCCGCCACCGCTCCTCAGACAGATCGCTGACCACGGCATCCAACGCCGACTGTTCGGCTTCCAGGTCGGTACAGATCTGCTCCATTGCCGAATCCTAGAAGCCGACAGTCGCCGCGAATGGCTTCTTCAATGATCTGAGGGGTTTCGGGCCGCTCGGCGACCCGTTCAGTCGCTCTTTAGCAGCGCCTGATAGCTTGCCGCCCGCTCCGCCCGTAGCGCCGAACGACGCTTCCAGCCCTTGGTCTTCCACACCTTGAACCGTCGAGATCCAACGCTCGGAGACGGTTTGTCGGCCGGATCGGCCTTTATCGAGGTGTGGACCGGTCTCGGAAGCGCGTGGTCTTCCGGCTCCGCCATCATCGCCAACTCAAGCTGGGCGGCCCGGCGCAATCGCCGGTGCTCCTTCTTGCGATCGGTTCGGCCAGGCCGGTTGACCGATGCAACCCCCGGTTTACTCCGACGATTCTGACGGGTACGTACGGACATGAAATCCCCTTCCTGTCGCCGAGAGCTGACGACGTCAAAAGTGGTTCTCGAGTCGGTGACACGCTTGGTGGGCGCAACACCGTCGTCGCTGTACCGGTCTATTGTGGACGATCAAGCCGCTCGGGGCCAGTGGCCATTCGAATTATCTGTCGGTTGCGACGACAAGCAGCCATCACGGAGATGGGTAGCTGGTTATCGGTCCCGCCCGCCGGACCCAACGGTGACGGGCCGGCAGGTACGCTAGATACCCATGGTGCAACTTCCCGATGATCTCGGCGGCCGGCTCGGGACAGAGCTCACAGCGCCGGGCGGCAACCGTCTCATGATCTTCTTCTGGGTAGCGGTGGTGGTCAGCTTCGTGCTTCCTCGGATTCCCTACGGACGAAACGTGTTGTACCCGTTCGCCCTGCTCTCGACCTGGATTCATGAGATGGGCCACGGTTTGTTTGCCCTCCTGGCCGGCGGATCGTTCAACCGACTCGTGATCTTTTCGAATCTTGGCGGAACGGCGTTCTCGAGCGGCGTCGGCGGCCTCGGCCGAGCATTCGTGGCCGCCGGCGGCTTGCTCGGACCAGCGATCGCCGGAGGCATCATTATTGTTCTCGGGTCACGGGAGCACACCGCGAGGTGGGTTCTCGCCGGACTGTCCGTGCTGCTGATCGTTTCGCTCCTGCTCTTTGTTCGCAACGCATTCGGGTGGGTGGCGCTCGGCCTGATCGCTGCGGTGCTTGCGCCGGTGGCTTTCTATGCTCCCGAACTGGTTCGGATTTTCGTCGCTCAGCTGATCGGTATCCAGTTCTGTCTCGCCAGCTGGGGCACCCTCGACTACATGTTTACAAAGAACTTCGAGCGCGACGGACAGATCCTCAATTCAGACACTGAGGAGATCGCCGACGTACTGCTGCTCCCCTACTGGTTTTGGGGTGGGCTGATAGCGGCGATGTCGTTCGCCATTATGGCCTCGTCGTTCTATGTGGCCTGGATCCGTCCGTTCCGTGACACCTGAGACCGTGCCCCGTCTCAACCGGCAGTTGTTCGACCGCCGCCAAGAGCGAGTGCGACCGCTCCGGAAAGAAACATAAGCCCAAGACAAAACGAGAGCAGCGCGGCGGCTCCTGGTATGTCGACTACCGCGGTACAGGCGGCCAGGACGATCATCGTAAGTGCGGTCGTCATACCAATGGCGCTCTGTTCCAGCCAAGCCATAAAGGCCAGGAAGGCCGCGACCACGAAGAAGACTCCTGGCAAGACCCACCCGGCCAGACCGAGCCACCCGACCATGATGGCCCCAAGTGTGGTGCCGACGAGCACACCGAGATACGGACCGGCGTCCCGGTCGGCGCCCTCGCCCCCGAACACCGACTGGGATCGGAACATCGCAACGGCACCGATGATCGGGCCCAACACCACCCAGAACCACCGCCCATCGGCCTGGGACGGGTTCCAACGAGAAAAGATCAACGCCGCGAGACAGCAGGCGCCACCGAAAGCGGCGAGGCCAAACCATTGATGACGGGCCTGAACGACGTGCCCACGATCGGTATCGGGATCGGCCGATCGGCCGATCGGCTCATCGGGTCGGTCGGCTGTGGTGGGTGCATCGGCGGCGGTGCCGGCTGAAGCGCGCGAGTGAGTGTGCGTCGCCATATGAGCGGGTGGTCCTTCCAAGGGTCTTCTAACGTCCGCCGCCGACGAGCGTACTTCGCAGTGGACGAGCGGTCGTGGATGGGCTCGGTTGGCGAACCTTGAGACCGTTAGTAGCTTCCGACCAGGGCAGGGCGGCGGCTAGGAACGGCGGGGAGAGCCACGGTGACCCGAGCCCCTGGGCCGGGCTGGATGTCGACGCGACCTCCGTGAGCCTGCACGAGAGTACTGGCGATGGCCAGGCCGAGACCCGATGCCCCGGGTCTGCTTCGAGAATCGTCGGCTTGGGTGAACCGTTGCAGCGCAATCCGAACGAAGTCTGGGTCGAAACCCTTGCCTTGGTCGACGATCGTCAGCTCGACCGAAGTCGTCCGTCGTTCCAAATGCACCGAAACGACCCCTCCAGGCGGCGAGTGGCGAACCGCGTTGTCCAAAAGGTTTCTCAACACCCGGCCGAGGGCATTGTGGTCGCCGTGAACGACCGCCGGCGCGCACTGGGTGGCCTCGACGTGAATCTTGCGCCGCCCGGCCACCGGACGGATGACGTCGACGGCTTCATCTATCAGCTCTGATAGATCGAGCGGTTCCAGCGACAATGCGAGACGGCCCGAGTCGGCCCGGGCCAACAGAAAGAGGTCTTCGACCAGCCGCTCCAACGCGAGAATGTTCCGGCGCATCGTCCGCAGGTGGGCTGTCGAGTCGCCGATGTTGTCCTCGATTGCGTCGACGCTGACCAACAGGGATGCCAGCGGGGTACGAAGGTCGTGGCTGACGGCGCTAACCACGGCGTTCCGCTCCTCGTCGGCAACGGCTCGTTCCTGCTCCGCTCTGGCCAGCGATCGGCTGAGGTCGTCGACGGCGTTGGCCAAGCGACCGATCTCATCGTCGCGGTCGATGTCGGTTCGGACCATCCGGTCGCCCTTCCCGACCGACTCGACCGTGGCCCCGATCCTGGCCAGATCGCTGGCGATGGGTCGCGCCAACTTCCAGCCGACGGCCGTACCAGCCAAACTGATCGACACTGCGACGATCAAGGCGTACCAAAAATCCCGGCCCGATAGGGTCATCGTGCCGCTAGCGATAATGCCGCCGGCCAAACCCAACACCGGACCGATAAGGGCCAGGGCCGGAACCGCCCGTCGAAGCTCCAGCCGTCGCAGCAATGGCGGAACGATCAAGACGACGAGGACCGAAAGCAATAAAAGCAAGCCGGCAAAGAGCAGTAACGACGGCCCGTCCTCCATCATGTCCATACCGCGCTTGACTTGGTCCCCGGCCGGCTGATCCGGTGCCGGAACGCTGGACGTACTACGCAGGAACCAATTGAACATGACGCTCACGACCTCTATCTACGGTTCGAAGCGGTATCCAACACCATAGGCGGTGATGATGTGGTCGGGCGTCGCTGGGTCGTTCTCGATGATCCGACGGAGGCGACGCACGTGAACGGTCACCGTGCCAGGATCCTGCCAGTCGGGATGCGAACCCCACACGTCGCGGAGTAAATCGCCCCGGCTCATCACTTCACCGGGACGGGTTGCAAGATGGACGAGAAGATCAAACTCTTTCGGTCGCAGATCGATCGATTTTCCGTCTCGGGTTAGGGTCCTCGCGGCCCGATCGATATGGAACGGACCGAAGTCGATCGTTCCTGGGCCAACCGGGCGGGAGCGGCGGAGCACAGCGCGAACCCGAGCCGCAATTTCGCGGGGCGATGCCGGTTTCGGCAGATAGTCGTCGGCACCCAGTTCGAGTCCGTTGACCCGCTCGTGCTCCTTACCACGGGCGCTGAGCACGATGACGGGCACATCGTCTCCATCATCTCGTAACCGCTGAAGCACCGAGAGACCATTGAGCTTGGGCAGCATCAGATCGAGCACGAGGGCGTCGGGCCGTCGTGCCTTTATGGCCGCCAAGGCCTCCTCACCATCTTCTGCAGTCCGGACGAGAAATCCTTCTCGTTCAAGGTACGTGGCGACGATAGTGCGAACCTGGGGCTCATCATCGACGACGAGAACGTTCGGTGCGCCCTGGCCCACGCGGGTTACCTCAGTACCAACCTCGGTGCCTCGTACATCGTTTGTCATAGCTTTCGAAACCTTCCAGTGGCCCGATCCAGCTCAACAGTGGCGCAAGTTCATGGTTCGTTCATATTTTGGCCGGTTCGCGAACCGCTTCAGGTCTGTCGGTTTCGTCGTCCTAGGTCAGATGTACTAATTGATCAGTTCCAACAACTTCGGCGCGACGATGGCGACCCCATCGGGGCAGACCGGCCGGCCGGTCACCCAGCGGTCAATGTCGCCGAGCGCAATCCGTTCAAACGCTTCTACCTCGCCGTCGACGGATTCGAGTCGGTCGGCTACCTCGGTTGAAACGACGGCGGCATACACCATGCCAACCAGCGAGGTGGCATCGCCATCGTAGTTGGCGATGCCCAATTCGTGGAGAACGACGTCGGTCAGTCCTGCCTCTTCGGCGAGCTCGCGGACTGCGGCCACCGGCCACGATTCGCCAACACCGCAGACCCCACCAAACGCTAGATCCCAATGGGACGCGAAGACGTCCTTCCATTCGGCTCTGAGGTGTACGACCAGCTCGGCATGGCGGGGCAGCGAATCGAGAGTCTGCGCAACACCGTCCACGACTATCACCGCAACGTAGGTGCATCGGTGCCGCAGGTTCTCGGCTCTCATTTCCTGGCGGGCCACCACGTCGACCACGACCCCGGTCTCATCGACTACCTCGACCAGATCACCATCGACCGGTTCACCCACTGGACCCTGGGCAGTGAACCAGGCGCTCATCGTCGTGCCCTCCTTGAACGATCTCCGGCTGCCCCTCAGCCAATCCAGCGACTTGCCAGCTTGCGATCGACTTGATCGCTCCAGAACCACGACACCGGGGCCAGCGGCTCGATGCCCGTCGACCGGCCGAGCTCACTCCTCGACTTGTAGCGCGATGGCCTGCTTCGGGCAGCGTTCAGCCGCCTGTCTCACCCGCTCATGCAGCTCGGGACCGGGGTGTTCGTCGAGCACGTACAGGAAGTCGTCGTCACGCACCTCGAAAACGGTCGGAGCGATGGCCATGCACACCGCATTGCTTTCACACAAGTCGAAGTCCACAACTATCTTCATACTGCTCCTCCGATTCATTCGATGCTGGCCCTCACCGCCGTGTCGGCCTCCGGTACGCTCGGTCGCGACGCTAGCCGAAGAACGCTGTCCTCAACTAGTCGTCGCCGAGCCGAGCTACACCGCCTCTCAGAACTGAGAGTCGAGAATCGAAACGATCTCGTTGTCGAGGCCAACCCACTGTCCAAGCGGGCGGCCGGATGGATCGACCAAGATGGTGGTCGGTTGACCCCGGACCTCGTAATAGTCCCATGTTGCGAAGGATTCGTCCCAGGTCATCAGGACCGAATCTGGATTATGCCGATCCAGGAAGTCCTCGGCCAGGCCAAGATCATCTTGAGTCCCCATGCCGACGACTCGAACATCGTCTTTGTACATTTGAGCAAACTGCTCAACCACCGGTGCTTCGGCGTGGCAAACCGGTCAATGCGGAGCGTAAAACCAAAACAGAACTGGTTTGTCGCCGCCAGCCAACTCCGTCGCCAGGTTGAGGGTGGAGCCATCGCTGACCTTCACCGTGTCAAGATCGGGAAAGAGGTGCTCTTCGACAGCTGCCTCAGCGGTTGAGTCCGGTGCGGCCTCAGCTGATTCCGGCGGCGCCGGCCCGGCTGCTTCGGTCACCTCGGTTTCGGAGGTCTGAGCGGCCTCGTCGATATCACCAGCAGCTGTGTCCGAGGCGGCGCCGCAAGCGGCGGCCAGAAGCGAACTGGCGACGAGTACGGCCGGTAGTTTGGGAGCGCCTCTAGGGCGGCGCGACGTTGGAGGGGATTCACGCATAGGTCGAAGGTAACCACATCCAGCCAAGGATGATTCCGCTGCGGCGATGAATCATTCGGCCTAAAATCATCGATACTTCGAGTCCAACCGTAATTCTTCGGCACGTGGTGACCGTTGTGAATATCCGGTGAACGGCTTCGTCCTCGGGAACACGGGCTGCTAGCCCTAGGTTCACGGAGCTGCATATGACGACGACACAACCACCCAACGACGCACCCAACGATTCACCAGAAAACGCGCCAGAAAACGGCGAGCCGAACAGCGGCGCGGCATCGGCCACCGATCGACCCGGATTGGGTCAGAGCGCGGTCGCCGGGTTGCTCGCTGCCGGTTCTGCGCTGGCTGCCGGCGAACTAGCAGGATCGTTGGCCGCTCCAGTTCCCGGCCCAGTCATAGGCGTGGCAAATCGGGTTATCGATCTCGCCCCTCAGTGGTTCGTCGAGTTCGGAAAATCGGTGTTCGGTCTTGCCGACAAGCCGGCCTTGGTGCTCGGCACCATCATCGTGTCGCTGGTGTTCGGCACGGCGCTCGGTGTGGCATCTCGTCGCCGAGCAGCGATCGGCATGGGCGGGATCGCTGCCTTTGGCTTGGTCGGGCTCATCGCTATCGGCACCGACGCTCAGGGCAGTTGGATCGCCGCCATCGTCGTCTCCACCGTCGCAGTGGCGGCCGGTATCGGGGCGTTACGCCTCCTCATTGCAGCCAATGTCGGCGAAGCCACGGTACAGAGCGGCTTGCGGCCACCAACGAACTCCACCTCGACGGTGCCGTCCCCTGCCGACCCGCCGGTGTCCCGCCGTTCGTTCCTCAATTGGGCCGGCGTCGTCGGCGCCACCGTCGCCGTCGCCGCCGTCGGATCGCGACAAATCCGGTCTCGCTCATCGGCCGCTCAAGCCAGGGACGCCATCGACTTCACCGCCACGACGGCTGATTCTGCATCGACCGAAATCGAGACCGTTGTCAGCCGAGCCGCTTCCGGACCGGTGGGATCGACCCCGGGCATCACTCCGCTCGTCGTTCCTAGCAACGATTTCTATCTAATCGATACGGCCCTCACCACTCCCCAGGTCGATCCGAACAACTGGTCGCTAACCATCCGCGGACTGGTCGACAACGAGACGACGTACACCTACGACGAACTACTCGACCGCTCCGACACCATCGCCCCCGTCACGTTGTCCTGTGTCTCCAATGAGGTCGGTGGCGACCTCGTCGGTAATGCCATCTGGCGGGGTGTCCCGCTCGTCGACCTTCTAGAAGAGGCCGGCGTGAAGCCCGAGGCGACCCAGATCGCCAGTCGGTCAGTCGACGGATGGAGTTGTGGGTTCCCGACCGAGGCGGCCTTTGACGGGCGGACGGCGTTGGTTGCGGTAGGCATGAACGACGAACCGTTGCCCCTAAAGCACGGATTTCCGGCCCGACTCGTGGTGTCTGGCCTGTACGGATACGTGTCGGCAACGAAATGGTTGGCCGAGATCGAGCTGACTACCTTGGACGACTTCGACGGCTACTGGATCCCCCGAGGTTGGTCGAAACTCGGTCCGGTCAAGACGCAGTCCAGGATCGACACGCCAGGAAACGGTCAGCAGATTGAGGCCGGTTCGGAGCTGGCCATCGCCGGTGTCGCCTGGGCTCCGAGTACCGGAATTGCCAAGGTCGAAGTTCGAATCGACGAGAACGATTGGATGGAGGCCGACCTTGGAGAGTCACTCGGTCCAGACGCTTGGCGTCAGTGGGTCGTCGGGTGGGAAGCTACCGAAGGACAGCACATCGTCGAGGTACGAGCCACCGACGAGAGCGGCGAAACTCAAACCCCTGATTTTGCGCCACCGGCACCAGACGGAGCCAGTGGCTGGCACCGGATCAGGGTCATGGGCGTTTAACAGACTTCGCCTTCCGGCTCGAATCGTTAGGGAAGGTAGCCCCGAGGGTCGGCCGGTCCGCCGTTCACCCGAACTTCGAAGTGCAAGTGGTTCCCGGTAGACGAGCCGGTTGTGCCGACATAGCCGATGACCTCGCCACGGGAAACCTGCTGACCGTTACTCGAGCCCAATCGAGACATGTGTGCGTAGAGCGTTGTAATGCCTCCGCCGTGGTCCACGATGACCGTCTGCCCGTAGCCCCCCTGGGTACCGGAGAAAATGACCACCCCGTCGGCCGATGAGGCGATCGGGGTTCCTGCTGGTGCAGCGACGTCGAGACCGGCGTGTAGTCGGCGCGTGCCGTATATCGGGTGGACCCGATACCCATACTCGCTTGAGACTCTCCCCTCGATCGGCCATTGGAAACCGAGTTCGGACGGGGTCGTCGGAGTATTGATGGCGGTGTCGACCGGTGTTGCGGTCTCACCGATGAGGTCCTGAATAGCCGCGTCTTCCTTGGCGTAGGCGGTGAGCTCACCGGCCCACTGATCGATTCTGCGTTCCGCTTCGGATTTGAGGTCTAGTTGGCTCGATTGTTGGTCCTTGAGCGTCGTAAGCTCGGCCTGGAGAACGGCCTCAGCCCGTTTCGCTTCCGTTGACGCCCGAACCGCTTCGGAGTTCGCCAACCGTCGATCGGCCAGTAGACCCCGGAGTTCTTCAAGAAGTTCGGTGGTCGACGAACTCGCTTGATCTAACAGCTCGTTTTGCCGAAGCATCTCATTGATCGAACCCTCGCTGAAGAGTGTACTGGCGCCACCTATTGCGTTGGTTTTGAAACCTTCGACGGCCTTCACTCGTAGCGAGTCCTCGATCTCGCGCTGACGAACGTCTGAGGTGGACAGCGCATTCCGGGACTGCTCGGCAACGACGGCCGCCTCTTCAATCCGTTTCTTCGCCGCCTCGATCTTTTCTACCGTTGCGTTCGCTTCAGCGTTGATGGCTTTGAGCTGAGCCGCTATCTCTACGTCGGCCGCCTTCGCCACGTTCAGGTTGGCGACCGCCCGGTCCTTCTCCTCCTGCTGTTCCGCGCTGAGCGTGGTCGAGGTGGCCTCCTCGGTGGAGTCCGGTGCAGCGGTTGTCGGCGGAGCGGTCGTATCGGCGGATTCCGGGGCGACGGTGGTTGCTGGGGCCTCAGTCGTCGCGGTGTCGCCGGAGGCGGCGAAGGGCGAGAGGCCAAGCGCTACGGCAATAGACACGAACACGAGCGCCCGTAGAGGCGACGCTGAGAAGCCCTTAACGGACTGGTCGGAACGGCGGTCAGCGACCGAGAACGTCGAGCGTTGGGCCGATTGGCTGTCGTAGTCTGCCATCAAGAGGGTCTCGTTGGGTCCACCTGGGCATCGATAACCGGCACGAGGAATACCCCCGTACGACCACCTCCGCCAACAACGATCTATGTCAGCACGATATTACCATTCGATGGCGATCAGACACCTTTGGGCGGGGAACTTGGAAAATCTCGCGACTGGCTTTGAGTGCCACCCTCGACCCGTTGGACCAGTAGGTTGTGCCACCGAAGACAATCTGGGCACCAATCCCAGGAGATCGAGGAGACTCAGCGGTGGCAGATCCGACCGAAGAACGGGAAGTATTGGACTGGGCAGCATACGGACTCGCCGTGCGAGAGCTCGCAACGCAGGTGGCCGATAGCGGGTTTCGACCTGACCTCATACTTGCGATTGCAAGAGGTGGTCTCTTCCCGGCCGGGTCGCTGGGCTACGCGCTATCGGTCAAGAATCTATATGTGATGAACTTAGAGTTCTATTCCGGCGTCGAAGAGCGACTCGAAGTTCCGGTAATGCTGCCGCCATACCTCGACAAAT
Source organism: uncultured Acidimicrobiales bacterium (assembly GCA_938021675.1). GTDB lineage: Bacteria > Actinomycetota > Acidimicrobiia > Acidimicrobiales > SZUA-35 > JAHELU01. Next base: position 33,825 of record CALIFY010000023.1, on the reverse strand, counting down.
TCGACCTCACCGATGCACGAATACTCGTCGTTGACGATGTCGCTGATACTGGGCACACGTTGAAGGCGGTCTATGAATTCTGCCAGGAGGTTGTAGCTGAGAGTCGCACCGCGGTGCTCTACGAGAAGCCCCACTCCCTTGTCAAGTGCGATTTCATCTGGAAAAAGACGCCGCTATGGATCAATTTTCCATGGTCGACAGAGCCGCCCATTCTTACTGGACAAGGAGCAACAACCGTGTTGGATGCTTGACAGGAATGTCGCCAGACATATACCTAAAATCAGTGATGCACTCGTTGGCTATTCGAACTATTATGGATCCATGGAGGCCAACGCTATGACGAAACGCATCGTGTCCGGCATATTCATCCTTACAGCCCTAGGTGCCCTCGGCGTCATCCTGGCCGGCGCTCTCAGCAGCGGCGAGCAACTGATCGTCCGGTTCTTGACCGCGGTGATAGTCGCTGCGCTCGGGCTCTATGTGATCAGCGATCTCCGCCTTCAAGCCGATGGCGCCGGGCGCGCCACACGGCCGAGACGAGCCGACCCAGCCGAAGCACCACCGAACAGCACCGCAGCCTTTATGGCGACGGTGACAAAAAAGCATCAGGCCGTGGTGCCTACCGGCCCTCCCGCCGAGGCAAACCACGGTGAACAAACGGCGACCATCACCTCGCCAGCCCCCTCGGTCCTCGACGACATCGACGGCCTTGAAGACCTATACGACGGGGCAGAGCAGCTGACGCCTACACCGCCAGAGGTCACACACTCCGACCAATCGGACGAGACTGAACACATCGGCTCCAGCAATGGCGACGGCATGGACGACAACAAAGAGTACCCGGTTGTCGCTGCATCAGCTTTGGAATCCACCGTCGATGACGACACTGAGCTAGCCGAAGCATGGTCGGCAATTCCCGAAAACGAGTCGACGACAGATCTACCAACGATCGACGAGCTAGCAGACGACCATTCCGGCACCGACACTCGCCTTGGCTCCCCCGCCTACCTTGACGAACTCGAACTCACCGATCACCAATGGCCGAGCAAAGAAGCCGACGGTAGAACAGCTTCGGACAATCCGGTTGATTCCGCCGTCAACGAACAACAGCGAACCATCAACGACCCATCGAATTCGTCGTTGACCGACATCGACAGCCCCGCTCCGGACACCTCCTCGGCCATGACCGGAGACGTCACGGAGGAGCCGGCGGATGCGGAGGGTGCGGATAGTCCCGACCCGACCGGCGACGGGCAACCGGCGGATGCCGCCGGACAAGGCGAACCTATCGAGGCCACCGATCACGATGAGACGGCGGATTCATCCACTGACGGAGTTCCTCTGCTCGACGAGGAGCTGCTGGCTCGAGCCATAGTCGACCAGCCGACGTTGGAACGAAACCACACCGGCGATCACCTGCCGGCGAACAGCCAAGCCCGGGAAACCAAAGGGCTACCGGTCCTCGCTTCCATTCCCGGTGGTGAACTGCAAGCCGCCGATTATGCCGACGCGCCATTGGCACCGATCATCGATCTGCGCGAAGTCCACGCCTATCCAGCGGCGGGAAGCGTCGACGTGGCCATCAAAGCTGGCGAGGTCGAAGTTATTGCCACGCTAATAGAGCAGGGAATGCTCTCGACCGACGGTCCGATATCGGATCGCGACGTGCGAACAATGGTGTATGTAGCGTTCACATCGAATGAACTCCGAAAACTGCTACTAGCCGGCGGCTCGCCAGAGGGACCAAACGATGAACTCGACCTCGGCCCAGTTGAGCTGTTCGACGAACGAGCATACGCACCAACCCCGCAACGGCTCTATATAAGCAGCGCGCCAGAACGACAGACCCAGCTGGGCTAAGCACCACAGTTCGTGGGTTGTGACGCCCCGGCAAGTCCGAAGCGGACCTTAGCTGGGATCGACGATGGCGTACCCGTCACTTCCGGTGTACCAAGTAACATCGTCGTAGTAGACGACCCGCTCTTCTCCGGGCGTATAGTCTTCGTCGCTGTGGTTGTACATTCCTAACTTGAATGTGGTGAACGATTGATTGGTCTGCTCGTCTTTACTGTCGAATTCGCCAAGACCGAAATCGATGCCGACCGCATCGTATTCGAGTTTCCCGTCGACCCAGACCTTGAAGAAGCCGTCACCTTGGTTTGATACGTCGAAACCAACGACGATGTCGTGATCGACGCCGTACTCGAAATTTCCGATAACGGTACCGTAGGTCTTCTTTTCGCCGCCACCTGTGCGATGCACGACCTCTAGGTCACCGTTCTCCAACTGCAGCAGTCCTTCCCAAGTGAAGATGTCTCGTGCGTTGTCGAACCCGAAGACCTGAGCCAAGGCGGAGCTAGAGGTCCGGCTGTGGCCCCGATCGACGTTGATGGTGAACCCCATCCAACCTCTATTGGTGGTCCGCATTTCCTTCGCTCGATCAACGCCGCGTTCGGCATCGCAGAACTCCGCGCCCTTGGATGTTCGGCTACCGTCCCACCCATCTTCGATCCAATACGTCTTGACCCGACCGTCCTCGACGGCCGAATAGTTGGGGTTCTTCACGGTGCAGGGATAGAAGGGGCCGAGGTCGCCGTCGTTGAAGTCGTGACCGATAATCTCGCCGTCGGATGTTCCCGGGTTCTGTGTGGTCGTCGTCGCCGGCGCCTCGGTCGTCGTAGTCGTCGCTTCGGTCGTTGTAGTCGTTGGCGCTTCGGTGGTTGTAGTCGTCGCCCCGGTTGTTGGTGGCGCTTCGGTCGTTGAGGTTGACGAGGTGGTCGGCGCCGTCGTTGTAGGCGTCGTGGGAACGCTCGATGTCGTCGGGCTCGGGTCCGTGGTGCATGTCCCCGCCGTCACCTCGACGATGCTATTCCAACCGTTTCCGGCGCTGTTGCCCGAAGCGGTAACCCGCACGAAACGGGCGGTCGAGTCTTCGACGTCGTAGCGTTCGAATCCAGCTGTCGACCCACTGGATACGGCATCGTCAAGCACGGATCCCCAGTTGGAGCCATCGACTGATGTCTCGGCGGTGAAGTAGGCCTTACGGGTGTCGCTACGGAACCATGCAATCGACAGGGTCTGGACATCGACGTTAGAACCGAGGTCGAGGATGAGCGACTTGCTCGAGCCCTGTGACGACCAGCGGGATTCCGGGTCGAGGTTGCCATCGATGGCACCGTCGGGCGTATGTCCGTCGTTGGAACCATCGTCCTCAGCGGCGACTGGGCTGATAGCCACCTCGGAACAGTCGACCTCCGGTTCAGGCTCGGGTTCGGTTGGCGGTGCCCCACCTGGTTCGCTGTCTCCGATTCGTTCACTTGAGCACGTCCAACCGTCGCCTACCGGGTCACAGTCTGCTCGAGGGGCCTGGCATTGTGAACTGTATGCAGCGCGGGCTTCTCGAAGCGTTGAACCCGACGCTTGGCACGCACCGGATTCGGTCATGCGTGGTCCAGCCACGGCGGTGCCGACACCGACCAGCACGAGCGCGACAGCGGCCACCAGTAACCCGGTGGTCCGTGAGATCGAACGGCCAACAAAAAACCTGCCCATGAGATTCAAGATGCACTAATCCTTGACGTAGACCTACTCGCAACGCGGGAGAAACGCTCGTCCGCCCGATACCGATCCCTCCGCATCCTGCGTCGCCCGAGGCAGCGCATGCGGAACTGAGATCAGCCTTCTCTCTATTGGTGTCCGGATGTCGGCCGGTGTGACGGTCAAAAGGCCGATTCCGCCCATCAGCCGCACGACCAACCCGGTGAGCTACCTGTCACCGATGTCGAACAAGCCAACCCGCGGCGGCCGACAACCGGTCCGAGCTGTCAACATCCTGCTCGGACTCGGGCGTTTTCCAAGCTCGGGTTCCTATCGAGTTCCGGTTGCTCCAACAGAGCCTGTGCGGCTCGTCGAGCCGTTGCTACCCTTCGGCCAACCGCCGGGATTCAGCCTTGTAGTACGCGTACTTGTCTCGTTTGAAGAGCCCTGCCCGTTCAAACTTCCGCCGGTTAATCACCGCTCCGAGCAGCGTCGCGCCGCTTCGTTCAAGATCGGCGCGAACCTGGAGCAGATCGGAGGTATTGGTCCGCTCACCGTCGATGACCACCAATACACCGTCGACGTATCGGGCGGCAGCCAACGCGTCAGCGGTGCTGAGCACCGGTGGTGTATCGACAACGATGTACTCGACGCTTTCGCGCTCGAGTTCTTTGATCATTTGCTCGAAGCGATCCGAGTTGAGCAGTTCACCGGGATTGGTAGGCGGACGCCCTGCCCGGATGAGCCAAAGATTCTCTATGCCAGGGACCTTCTCGGCATTCAACTCGGCCGTCTGGGCCAAATATTCGGCCAGCCCGGGACGCGGTGCCTCCATGCCGAAGAGGTTTTCCAGCGTGGGACGGCGCAGATCGGCCGAGACAAGGACGGTTCTGGAATTGTTCTGAGCCAACGCGATCGCGAGATTGGATGCGGTCATGCTCTTGCCCTCGGCCGGAGCCGAACTCGTCACCACGATCGAACTCACCCCCGAAGAGGTGTTGAGGAAGAGCAGCGAGCTACGAAGGCGCCGGAACGCTTCACGAGCGGCGGCGATTCTGGCTGAGCCACCAGCCGACAACATGATCAGCGAGCTGGCTCCACCCCGATTGCCGACGCCGAGGGTTGGAATAGCCCCCATCACGGTCGTGCCCAAGGCCAGAGCGACATCACCTTCATCACGGGCGGTGGTGTCGAGGCGCTCCAAGAAGAACGCCGCCACCATGCCGAGAATCAAACCGAGGATAAGCCCAACGACGAGCAAGAGGGAACGGGGTATCCCATCTGGCGATGTGGGAAACGTCGCCGCTGTCAGCACTTCAGCCGGCGGAGCGCTACTGAGAGTCGCCAGTTCTGTCTGGTCTGCCAGAGCGGCTGCCCGAAGCTGCGATGTGTTCCGGTTCACGACCGAGATTTCGCTGTCCAGATCGGCTAACGCCGCATTGACCTCGTCTAACCGCGCCGCTCGACTCTCCGAAGCGGCCGCGTCGAACAGGTCGGCGCGATCGTTGGCCAAGTCCTGGCGCTGCTCCTGGAGACCTTGGAGACTGGCGTCGTTCGACTCGATCGCCTGTTCATTGGCGGCGATCCGATCGGAATAGTACTGCTGAGCCTCGGCCGTCCGCTGAGCGCTGTAGATCGATGAGAACGCATTGGCGATCTCCGCCGCTTCTTGAGAACTGCTGGCGGAGTAGCTAACGACGAGAATGTTGGAATCCGGCTCGAATACGACGTCGAGTTGTCTGACGTTCGTGGAGGGGAAGGTCTGGGCCACCTCGGTAGCCACCGCATCGGAGGCGAGAACCAGCTTCTCCTCGGCCAAGATTGGCGCCTTCGGGTTCTCATTAACCGAACCTACCGGTGTCGGCCGCAATCGGACTTCGGTCGTCGCGGTGTATGTGGTCGCCGCTAGCTGCGTGTAGAGGTACGCCAAAACAAACCCAAACACGAGAAACGTCACAACCAACGCCTTGCGCTGGCTGAACGCCCGTAGGTAGTCCTCTAGTCGTGCCACCTCGGTGGTTCGACTTGTCTCGGTTTGATACATCATTACAATTCTCGACCTCTGTTGTCATGGTATTGCATCAGAAGCCCGCCGAGACGCTAGGTCGACTTTAGCAGGCACATGACCCACTAAGGTAAGCACTGGGCGACGCTGAGGGGCACAGAATACAGGTCTGATCGAGGGCAGGACCGCCCCACAGGTAGTAAGCAACCTGACGAAATAACTAACGGCGGCACTATCGAGGAGTGGGCTCGTGCGTATCGCCATAGTAACCAGGAGAGATACCCGAGAGGGCACCGGTAAGTACCCGGCATACGACGCGTGGACAGAGGCCGAGGATGTGTTGCGCGACACCGTCGACGTTGACTTGGTTCGGTTGTATGAACCGATCGAGACGGCATCGGTACGAGCCAGACGTCACACCGGTCGCCTCATGCGGACGATGTTCGGGACCGATCGAGCGATGCCACCGATCGGACGGTCGGCCAAACCGCTCCGCTCCCTCACCGGCCAGTACGACCTCGTTATCTTCATGGCCTACTCGATATGGGATCTACCGCTCCTCGAACGGCTCGGCCGCGTACGTGACCACGCCGACACCGTGGCGGTGTGGTTCATCGAGACCTGGCCATCGACGTATCGAGACCGTCGGGTGACCCAAGAACCGTTCCATACCGTCGACCGAATCTTCGTCGGCCTCGACGCTGCGGTCACGCCATTGTCCAAGGTGCTGGGGCGGCGCGTCGACTACCTCCCGCTGGCCACCGACACGCTGCGCTTCGGGCCAGCCAGGCCGGGGACACGGCGAGCTATTGACTTGATCGGGCTCGGCCGCCGCCGAGCGGACCAACACGAGACGTTTCTTGACTGGGCCAACGAACACGACCGGCTCTACCTTCACGACACCACCGCCATCGGCCGCCCACTCGACCCCGACAGTCATCGCGACGCCATCGGACGATGGTATAGCCAGTCGAAGCTTGCGACCTGCAACTACGCTCAACACGACAACACCAACCTGATCGGAGAGCTTCGCTGCATGCCGGGGCGCCTGTGGGAGGGTTTGGCGGCCGGTGCAGCGTTGATCGGCGATGCCCCATCGACGAGATCTCAGATCGAGTTGTTCGGGAAGAGCGTCGTGGCCCAGGTTCCCGACGACCTGAGAGCGCTGCCACGCTTCGCCGAAGACCAACTGATCACCCGTAGCCAATCGGACATCAACGAGCAGGTTCGGTTGGCTCTGACCGGTCATGATTGGGCCCACCGTTGGCGCCAAATGTTTCAGACAATGGCGTTGCCGGTCCCAGACGAGCTCCAAGACAGAATCGACGCGTTGGCGCTCCGAGCTGACAAGTTTGTTTGAGGTCGCCCCCGGCGGCCATCAACTGTCGATGCGGCGAGCGTCCGAGACAACTTCACGGAGCTGGCGGCGGGCAAGCACCAAATGCCAGGCAAAGAGTAGGAGCACCGCCGGTGAGACCAGATCAGACCAGGCACCATCGGAGGCGAGTAGCAACGCTCCGGAAACGAACAGGATGAGCCGAACCACCGTAAGATCGGTGGCTACCCAACGACCGTCGTTGACCCGATACAAATAGTACGGGACCCACCGAACCAGGACGTGAACGACAAAGGCGACAGCGGCAACCGACGTTATCGGTACAACCGCAACAAAGGCCGCTGTCCTGAGTAGCTGCAACAACGGAAACAAAAAGATGCGGGTCTTTTTGTCCAGCCGGTTGTAGAGCGCGAATATCGTCAACAGCGCCGCTAGTACGGTGGCCCAAGCCAGGTAGTCGGTCACCGCCGGAGCCTCACGCCAGCGAATGATCCACAAGCCCAACACCCCGGTCCCCAGCGCCCACACGGCCGGCTTCCACTGTGGCACATCGACGAGGCGCTCCCGGAAGGCGTCGCTGAGCTGCGGGTCCTTCTCGTAACGATCGGCGATCCGGTCGTTGTCGATGTAGCCAATTTCGTATGCCGCCCAAAACGACATGGCGAGCAGACAAAGCCCGACTACGTGGGCCAACGGATTCGATGCCACCCACACGCTACCCAGGATCCACAGCACCAGGTCTTCTTGGATGATCTTGCGACGCACGTAAGACGACCCAGGGCGCTTGACCACCGACACGTAGCGTCCAGGCACGTAAATACCGTTGAAGATGTAGGTCGGGCGGGCCTCAGGCCACACCACCCGCAACGGAACTTTGGCTGCGGCGAGGAGTTCTAGGTCGGCGGTCGAGTCGGTGATGACCGCTGCGTCGGCGACGGCCTCAGCGCCCATTGCTTGCTGGGTCAGCGCCAACTTACCGCGGCGCTGATCATCGCCATTCCATGGGTTCATGGCAACGATTTTCACACCGGGCAACCCGAACCCCTTAACGAGCGGCGCAACGATCGGGACAAACCCAAGCGTGGACACGACGAGATCGGCATCGGAGCGCATCGAGTGCGCCCGAAGGGACTCCGCCAACGGTCGGTTGATGTCCTTGGCCGCGGCGCTGATCGCCTGCCGTCGCCAGAGGGGAAGCGTCCACGGCATACACATGAGGACGGCTCGAACCCGCCACGTGTCTCGAGTGGAGCCGCTCCCGGTCCAGCGCCAAGGTTTGGCAAGATCGACAACCTTGATCAGCAAATAGGCTAGCAACGACGGCCGAGCCGAGTCGAGGAACTCACCGGTCGAGTTGCGAAGAAAGAGCGTCTCATCGAGGTCGACGATTACTGGTCCGTCGTGCGTTTCGATAGCGCCTAGGGCGTCCTCGGCGCTCGCGTCGTAGGGTGTCCCTGCGTCGGCCTCACTCATCGGTTGAACCATCGACCTCCACCATTCGAATGTCCGACCTGACCTGATAGCCAAACGTCGGTCGGTCGACGCCAAACTCCATTGTGATTAGTCACCGACCTGGGCGAAGGTGCCAGCGGCGGCCTGGTACACGGAAGTCAGCTCCTCGGCGATGGTGGACCACGACAGCGTCGTAGCGGCGGTTCGGTGGGCTCCCGTCGACAAGTTGCGTCGAAGCTCAGGGTCATTGAGCACGAGCGTCAAACCGTCGGCCAGGGCCGATGGACTATTCGGATCGACCAGCATGCCGGTCGTCCCATCGATAACAATGTCGGCCAAACCTGGCACTCGACTGGCGACCACCGGTCTCCCGAACCCCGCAGCCAACGCCGCGACACCGCTCTGGGATGCTTCGCGATAGGGCAGGGCCACGACCGCCGACCGCCCAAAAAGCTCAGGCACCGCGGCGAGTGGAACGTGGCCCCGGTGCAGCTCGCACCATTTCGGTTCGGGCTCACCGGCGGGGAAGAGTTCATCGAGGGTCGGCCCCGACCCGGCGACGATCAATCTCGCCTCCGGCACCCGCTGCCGCACGGTATCCATCGCCTCGACCAACACGTCGAGACCCTTATACCCCTGAGCACGACCGAAGAAGAGAACCGTGGGCTCATGGCCAACCGGCAGCGGGAGATCACTAGCCGGCACATAACGCGTAGCCAGCTCTCCGTGGGCGACGACCGAAACCCGGGACCGATCCGCCCCGGCGGCAACGGCCTGGTCGCCAACGTGGGGGGCATGCACCGTCACTTGGTCGGCGGCCCTGACGAGCCGGCCGATCGCCGCGAACGTGCCCGGCAACACACTGTGATCGCCTGGATGAGGCTGCATATCGTGGACGGTGACCACCGTCGGCCTCTTTCCCATCAGCAACGAAAAGGCGGCATCGACCCACGGGTTTCCGGCCGCCTGCCAATGCACAACATCGCACTCGCTGGCCATAATCCGCCGTACGGCGCTGAAAGACCGAACAGCAGACCGGGGGTCCCGGAACCGAGGCAACTGAACGTGCCGATACTCACCGGCGACGCCGTCAAGTCGACCGAGCGTGGACGTACCACTTGAGATGGTGGTCACTTTCAAGTCGACCTCATCCCCCGCCGGAGACCCATCGAACCCCGTCACCATCCCAGCAACATAGTCACCAAAGCTCTGATGAACCAAGTGAACTCGCAGCTTACGATTTTTGCTCATCATCCTCAGCCATAGGTTGTTCTCGTTCGCGACGGGCGTACGTCGTAGATGCCACGAAGAGAGCGACGGCGAGCCACACCTCTGCCACCAAGGTGGTCGTTGCCGCAGCCCGCCACGAGTACGCGGGGATAAAGATGAGGTTGCCAACCAGGTTCCCGACGGCGGCCACGGCCGTCAGCCACAACCGAGGCTTTTGATTCCCGGCCGCGGTGAGGGAATTGCCGAACGCGAACTGGACGCCCTTGATGATGGGGACGACCGCCAACAATCGGATGACCGAATCGGCCCCCTCGAAATTGTCGATGACTAGATCCAGGTACGGGGCGGCCAAAAACAATGCGATCGCCGCTGACACGGTGGTTGGGAAGGAGAATAACGACATCCGAAACCCAGCGTGATGGGCCGCCGCCGAACCGAGCGTTCCCTGCCGGAAAAAGCGGCGGTCCTGGGCACGAAACAACGCCATCGTCGGTACTAGGCCGAGCGTAACGATGCGATACCCGGCACTGTAAATGCCGTCGTCGCCCGAGTGGTAGTGGGTCATCAACGGCCGGTCAGAGGCGGCTAGAACACTTTCGGTCGTGTTGCCGAGCCCGTAGGGAAACCCGACCACAAAATCTCGACCGGTCGGCGCCACCAGTGGCGCGAGACCCCCGAGCGACCGAGCCACCATGAGGTGGACGGCAGCAGCGGCGATGAGATTGCCGGCCAGCAGCCACCACACCCAACGATCGACGGTCTGGACCGAACCGAACGCGAAACCGGCGAGAGCTGCCAACCGAATGAGCGAGGCAGCGATCCGACACAACGCGGTCAAACGCAGATCGGCTCGGGCCACGGCGGCGGTGACCGCCAGCTCCAGTAGCCAAAAAGCGATGACCTGGCCACCAAGGCCAACGGCCAACGTAACTCTCGACAATTCGGGCAACAGCCCCGGTAGAGCGGATAGCACCGCGACAACGAGCGCCGATGCGATCGACGTCCCGATCAATGATCGGGTCATCGATCGACCAAGCTCGTTTCGTAGCCGATCCGAGACCACTCCTCGACGAATCAGTTGCCAGTTGGCGCCAAACGTCGAGACCGGCCCGACGATCGCTGCGATCCCGACGATGGCCTGGAACGCCCCAAACTGGGCCTTGCCCAGCTGTTCAGCTACAACCTTGAACACGATGGCGACGACGACGAGGTTGACGGCTTCGGCCAACATCGCCCAGCCGGTCCGGTCGAGCAGCAATCGAAGACCACCGGTCCCGAAAGACTCTTTGACCGTCTCCGGTTCTGCGTCGGTCTCGGCGCTGGGTGCCGTCATCGGTTCTCGTCGCCGATCATCGAGGGTGTGACCCTAGCGGGCCGTTGTGACCAGCCGTTCGTAGGCTTCGAGCAAGTGAGGCTCAGAATGCTCCCAGGACAACCGGGTTTCGATCCGGTGCCGGCCAAATTTGCCCATCCGAGACCGAGACTCGGGGTCGTCAAGCAGCTGGATGATCGAGTCGGCAAGCGAGGCCTCGGTGTGGTCAGGGGCGAACAGGGCCGCTTCGCCCGCCGAGACCCGGGCCTCGGTTAAGTCATACGACACGATCGGCAGTTCGAAGTACATGTATTCCATGATCTTGTTCATCGTGCTTTGATCAGACCATGGCGTTCGAGGATCAGGGTCCACACCGAGATCGGCTGAGGACAGCACCTCGCACAACACTTCGTCGGACACCCGTCCCGTGAACTGGCACACATCATCGGCGCCGACCGAGGAGGCATATTCCTTGACCGCTTGTTGGTGCGGGCCACCACCGACCAGTACGCAGTGAACATCATCGCGTCCATGGCGGTCGCGAACATCGATCATGGCTCGCACGAGGTGATCAACGCCGTCCTGCTCGCAGATCTCCCCTAGATAGACAACCAGGAAGTCTTTGCCGTTCCGCCACCGATCGACGGGCTCAACCTTTTGTAGGCGTTCGAGATTCGGGCCGCTGCGAACCACGATCACGTCGTCAGGAGCCTTGTCGCCTCGTTGCACGGCAATTCGCTTGTGGCTCTCGTTGGTGGTGATGACAAGATCGGCAGCCTTGAAGGTTCGGCGTTCCAAGAAGAGCAGACCCCGCCGAAGGACTTTGGGCGCTCTATTCTTGGTCGCTACACCCGAGGGCTCCGCTCCGGCATTCTTGGTCGCTACACCCGAGGGCTCCGCTCCGGCATTCTTGGTCGCTTCGCCCGGTCCGTCGACTAAGCCGAATTTGGCGTCGAACATCTCCGGGGATAGATCGTGATGATCGAACAAGAATTTCGTTCCGAGCGGCTTCAGTAACCATGCCAGCGGGAAGTACGTTTCCGGCGGATTGCACACGTGGAGTACGTCAATCCCACGGGATGTCACCTCCCGAGCGAGCTTCATCGACGTTCGAAGAAAACACCACACGAACTCTGCCACGAAACCTAACGAACCGGTGGCGTCTATCGGCAACGAATACCGGTGGATGCGGACTCCCTCCAGTTCCTCGTATGACTCGTCAAAGCCTTTGGCCTTCGGGCAAATACAGGTGACCGAGTAGCCAGCTTTGGTGAGCGTTGTCGCCTCGAGCCAAACCCGTCGATCGAACGGGACGGGCAGGTTTTGAACCACGATGACGACGTTTTTGCCCTCTCGCGACGTGGCACGCCGACGGAGAATTCGTCCGAGCACTCCCCCGCTCACCAGCCAAGACCTTTGTAGTTCGCCCGCTCCGGCGGTTCGGTCATGATGCGAACGAGATCTACGACGTTGACGTCATCGGCCACCTGGTCAACGACCTCGACAAACGCCGGATCGGAGTTACCGACGACCACCGTTTGGGCGGTATCGATGGCTTGATCGATATCGTCGACGAGAAGTTCGCCGATGTGGGGCAGGTGATCGTGAATGAACTTCGCGTTGGCGCCGGTAAGGCGAGCCAAGCTGACGTTTTGATCGTAGATCTTGAGGTTCAGCCCCTTGCCGAGCAGGCGCTCGGCAACCTCGACCATCGGTGCCTCGCGCAGGTCGTCGGTTCCGGCCTTAAAGCTCAATCCGAGAATGGCGACATCGCGCACCCCGGTATCGAGGATCAGCTTGACGGCTCGCTCCAAATGAGTTTCGTTCGAAGCCGTGAGGTTCCCAAGGATCGGTAGATCCACGTCGTGCGATCGAGCGTGATAGTTGATGGCTCGAACGTCTTTCGGTAAGCACGACCCCCCGAACGCCATCCCTGGCTTCAGGTACTTGGCCGAGATATTCAGCTTCTGATCAAGACAGAAAATATCCATTACCGCATGACTGTCGATTTCCAGCGGGTGACAAATCCGGCCGATCTCATTGCCAAACCCAACCTTTAACGCGTGCCACGCGTTGTCGACGTACTTGACCATCTCGGCCACTTCGAATGGCGCCCGAACCACGGGGGCATCGGTCGGCGGTGCCAGCGAAAGCAGCATGTCGACCGCCCGATCATCGGCGTCTTCGGTCTCGTCACCCACATCGCTGCCAACCACAATCTTTGGCGGGTTGTAGAAGTCGTATACGGCCGAGGCTTCCCGGAGGAACTCGGGGTTCATCACGACGCCAAAGTCGACGCCGTGACGAAGACCGGATTCCTGCTCGATCGTCGGGATCACCAGATTTCGGCAGGTTCCTGGCAGGACGGTTGAGCGTACGACAACTGCGTAGTAGCGATCGAGTCCCACCAGCGCCCGTCCGACATCGCCGGCGGCCCGCTCAAGGTAGGTCAGATCAAGCGCCCCGTTGTCCTGGCCAGGGGTGCCGACACAGATCAGGGCGATGTCGGTCTGCTCGATGGCCTGGGCGGCATCGGTGGTCGCTGACAGGCTGCCGTCGGCCGCATGTTGGGCGACGAGTTCACCCACCTCGGTTTCGACAACCGGGCTCTTACCACCGTTGATCAGATCGACTTTGATCGGATTTGGATCAACGCCGATCACGGTGTGGCCGTCTCGGGCGAGACAAGCTGCCGACACAGAGCCAACGTAGCCGAGCCCCAAAACAGAAATCTTCACGTTCGTTCAACCTCGTGTTTCTGATCTGTTGTCATGTGGAACGGGACGCTGCCTGTAGAACAGGGAATTGAAAGCATGTCTTGTAGGTCGCGCCTGGCTCCGCTTCCGCCGTTCGACCAATGAGGACCGGAGCGGGCTGCTTCGAGCCAAAGTGGGCCGAGTACCAGCCAAGTGGCGGCGATACCTGTCCGCAGGCGATGCTCCACGAAAGCTGTGGGTCAAGGTTAACAGTTGCCCGCCCGCTTCCTGACGGCCCATCGGCAATCGCCCAACTCAGTTGGGCCTCATGACCATCCGGGGCGAGCGAAACCTCAACGTCGGGTGCGAGTGGCAAGGACAAACCAACCGCGGAGTTGTCGACCGCCGATTCAGCGAGTGGATCGTCGACCATGATGTCGATCAACGTCACCGTGCGGGCTCTGCGGTCGAGCCGGACCGTCCGGCGGTGGAGTAGACCGTGCGCTCGATACCCATCGTGGTCGGCGGTCACCTCGGCCACCGGGCCTTCGGTCAAGCCAGAACTCGAACGCAGGCTCGTCTCAGCTTTTCTCGTCCAAAGAAACGGCCCGCCGATATCGGACTGATTTTCGCCGCCGACCTCGACCGTGGAATGGGCAACCGTCGAGCGGAAGTAGTCCCGCCAAGTCCGTTCACCGTGGTAGCAGTACGTCCCCGGATCAACCACCAGCGCCGACCCACAATGCCGGATCTCTACCGCCAACGCGTCGGCGTGGGCGTGAGCCGCGGTCGACAGGAACCCGTGTGGTCCATGATCGATGATGCACCAGATCTCATCGGTTCTTCCCGGTTCAAGATCTCGCAGGATAGTGAGACCGGCGTCGGCAAACTGCGACGGCCGGGGCCGGCTGCGTTCCGAAACGGAATTGGTCGACCGATTCGCTCCGGGCATGCATCGCTCGAATAGGGCGGTGCGGATATCGCTCGATGCCATGCCCGACGCACCATGCCACCAGGCGGCGGGCTCGACCAACAGCGACGCCGTTCGTCGAAGCGACGCCCACCGGTCGTACCCGATCGGGTCGACGAGCAGCCCGTGAGCATCGTCGGCATCGCCCTGACGATGTGGTTGCCCCGCTCGATCGACAAGGGCGTGCAGCGATTCGAGGGCTCTGCCGATTGGTTCGGCCAACCGCCCAGCGACCGGGTCGTCGACAAGAACCGCTTCGACCCAGGCGGCGAGTGCCATCTCGGTGACGAAACCGTGATAGTCGGCGGCCAACTCCCGGTTGAGCCCATCGCCGAAGGTTTGAGCATCCAACTCCCGGACCAAGACGGACGACGCGTCATCGCGCCAACGGTCGCTGTCGTCGAACAGCCCAAACGCCGACGCTGCAACATACTGCCCCACCGCCTCAGCGATGAGGTGGTTGTTGGCCGAACTGCCGTGACTACCGAAGGCGGTCAGCCATTGGTGATGGCGGCCAAGCTGGTCGACGAATACCGGATTGTCTTCGAACAGGAGCGGCGCTCCCGGCCACCGGTCCAATAGGCGCCGAATCCAAGTCCACGAGATAAGCCGCAACCCCAACTCGATGCCGCTCGTCCAGTGGATACCGGTCAAGAACGGTGTGGCGGCCCAATAGTTTCGGAGTTCTCGGTCGATCCGCTCGGCGTATCGTTCGTCGCCAGACACCGAGTAGGCGGCAGCCAGCACGGTCAGGTGCTGGTGTCGGGCCAGTTCCCATACAAACTTGATATTTCCGACCGCCGCTTCGTTGCGATGATCGATGCCGAAGCTATACGCCGAGTCGGGAGCGCGTCGATCGTTTACCGGATCGAGGTAATAATCGACGTCGGCGGTGACGTCGACCCGGGGCCGGCCAAACATCGTCCATCGGCCGGCCAGGAGCTCTTCGGCTTGGCCGAGCAAACCTTTCGCCGCTTGTTCATCGACGGCGCCGCTGAGGTCGTCGGGGACCGTCGGCAATCGTCGCTGAGCAACCGGCCGCTGTATCGGCGGGGCCACCGGTCGGACCTGCCAAATTTTTTGCCGTACCTGGTCCTGGACCCGGCCAACGATCTCGGTCGGCTGCATCGATGCCAAGCGTTTGAAGTACCACGCAAGCGTCACGCCACATCATCCCTGCTCACGAAGATCAACGTAGCGGCCTCGCCCGCAATCGACGCCGCGGTCGACCGTCAAGATCCGAAAGCCACGA
Organism: uncultured Acidimicrobiales bacterium; assembly: GCA_938021675.1. Taxonomy (GTDB): domain Bacteria; phylum Actinomycetota; class Acidimicrobiia; order Acidimicrobiales; family SZUA-35; genus JAHELU01. The sequence continues at coordinate 18,035 of CALIFY010000023.1, read as the reverse complement.
CAAGAAAAAGGCGCCCGACCCCGAACCCTCGCCGGCCCCACAGCCAGCGACGTTTGCCAAGCAAACTCGGGTTCGAACGAAGTGAGATACCAACACCCGACCCCAACAACCCCGAACCCTCGCCGGCCCCACAGCCAGCGACGTTTGCCAAGCAAACTCGGGTCCGAACGAAGTGAGATACGTGGAGCTGAGGGGAGTCGAACCCCTGGCCTCCTCGATGCGACCGAGGCGCTCTAGCCAGCTGAGCTACAGCCCCGAATGGGAGTCACAAGGATAGCGCGGAACGTCTGCCGTCGGCGTTGCCTAGCGGTCGTTAACTGCCGGAGCGCGACCGTCGTCGGCGTCATCATCGGGTTCGATGTAGATCGGCGGTGCTTTTTGTCCTGAGCGGAGACCGGAGCTTGGCTGTCGCCGCGGGGTCTTGAACGGAACCGACACGTTGATATCGTCTTCGCCGCCCACCCCGGGCGTGCCCGTGTCGAGCGCCGAGTCGACGCTGCCCCCAGCCACCGCTTCGTCCACAAGCTCGGCCTCGTGCTCAAGGTTGAGAGGCTCGAAGATCAGCTCAGGTATCGGTTCGAAAAACGCATCGTCGAAGAGCCGTCCGTCACCGAGCGAACCGGAGTAGCCCTGTTCGGTTGCGCTCCTACCAGAGGACTGGGCTCGGTCGGCTGGGCGACCCCGAGATGCGATAGCCCGAGATGCCTCTCTCCGGGCACGATTTTGGGCCTCCTGGTGATGCAGCTGTTGGCTACCGATGTACGCGGCGACCGAAAGGTAGATCGCCGAACAACCGATCATCACCAAGAACAACGTCACGAACTCGCCGCGAAGCGCAATGGCGAGCAGCATCGAGGTCACCAACGCCAGACCGACCGCCAACATCGTTTGGAGACGACGCTGTTCGATCGGTTGAGCACGCCACGATTCGATCGGGCGCGGGCGTCGGTCAAACAGTCCAAGCCTCACATCGAGCTGCTCCGATCACCGCTCGTCGTCGCATCGGTAGTACGACGGTACGGACCGGATCTACCGCCCGTCTTCTCCCACAAGGCCGTTTCACCAATCACCATGGTCTTGTCCGCCGATTTACACATGTCATATATGGTCAGGGCGGCGATTGAGCATGCGGTCAGGGCCTCCATCTCGACACCGGTGCGATCAACGGTGTCGACAGAGGCTTCAACCTCGATGTAGTCATCCTTAATGTCGAAATTGACGACGATGGCGCCAATCGAGACCGAATGACACAGCGGCAACAGGTCTGCTGTGCGCTTGGCGGCCTGGATCGCCGCCACCCGCGCCACCGCCAACACGTCGCCCTTGATCATCGCTCCCCGAGCGACGAGCGCGGTTGTCTCGGGCTCCATGTACACACGGCCGCGAGCTACCGCTCGGCGAAATGTCGGGTCCTTCGGGGTCACATCGACCATCCGGGCCCGACCCAACGGGTCTAAATGAGTCAGTTCTCGGTCAACCACAAGCCAAAACTAGTGGCAATCGAGGTGAAAATGTGGATCCCCCCGCTGAGGCCCCTGTTTGAGCAGGTCGCTCAGCCGCCAAGCTGACTCATCGATTTCGATGGCCGGAGGAAATGAACCTGGCCAATGGCGTGGCCCGCCCACTTCCGATCGACTTCGCCAGCGACCGCGGCGGCCAGCTCCCCGTCGGACGCACCCCCACGCAGCAGCGGGCGAAGGTCGACGTGATCAAGGGCAAACAGGCAGTTCCGGATTTGGCCATCTGCGGTCAGTCGAATCCGATCGCAGCTCTCGCAGAACGGCTCGGTTACGCTGGCGATAATCCCGAACTCGCCACCGCCCGGCGCGAACTCGTCGTCGTTGTAGACAAAACGCGAGGCCGGACTCGAACCACTATCCACCGGTTCAAAGTCAAAGTGTTGTCGAGCCTCGTCGAGGATCTCCTGGTTGGAAATGACCCGATCGGCCGACCATTCCCCCTGAGCGTCGAGCGGCATGAACTCGATGAACCGGACGATAATCCCCTTCGTCCGCCCAAGCTCAAGGAACGAGATCACTTCGTCGTGATTTATCCCTCGCATGAGTACGGCGTTGACCTTGACCGGCTCGAAACCTGCGACAACAGCTGCGTCGATCCCTTCGAGCACCGCGGCCAACCCGTCCCGCCTCGTCAGCTCGAGGAAACGGGCCGGATCGAGAGTGTCGAGGCTGATGTTGAGTCGCTGCAGCCCAGCGGATCGAAGATCATCGGCATACATCGCCAACGTCGCGCCATTGGTCGTCATCGACAGGTCGACGTCGAGGGCGGCAAGTTTCGAGACCAGCAAGGGCAGTCGGGCCCGGACGGTTGGTTCACCCCCGGTCAGGCGAATAGACGAGACCTCGTAGCGTTCGACCAAAACCCGGGCAATCCGTTCGATCTCTTCGAAGGTCAGCAGATCAGCCCGATCGAGCCATTCCATTCCCTCGGCCGGCATGCAATATTGGCACCGGAAGTTACAGCGATCCGTCACTGAGATTCGGAGGTCGGTGTGGACTCGGCCGAACCGGTCGATCAACTCGTCTGCCATCGGCCCAGGCTACATCTACATGGTTGCGACGGACGAAGTCGACCCCGGGGGCACCATCGAGCGACGAAACTTCATCTGATGGCCAACGCGTCGAGGTGGATCACTTCGACGCTCTGGCCAGCATCGACACCGTCGCCGTTGGGGAGGACGGCCAACCCGTTGGCAGACGCCATCGCCATCAGCTGGTGTGAGCCTTGTCCACCGGACAGTTTGGCCCGCCACTGGCCGGCAGGATTCTCACTCACGAACACCCGAGTGAAGTGGGTTTTTCCGTCTCGGTGCCGTTTGATCGGCTCATCGGCGATTGCGGTGATTCGGGGCCGCTCAGCGTCAAGCCGACCCATCATCCGCCGAAGTCCAGATCGAGCGAAGAGTTCGAAACTGACCATCGACGACACCGGGTTGCCGGGGAGACCGAACACCGGCACGTCGTCCAAGAGGCCGAACACGAGGGGCTTCGCCGGCTTGATGGCGACCTGCATCCAGGAGAAGTCTCCGACCCTGGTCAGTACCGCTTTGACGAAGTCGAAATCGCCCATGCTGACCCCACCGGTGGTGATGACCGCATCGCAGTTGGCGACCCCATGGCGAAGGGCCTGTTCGATCGCCCGTTCGTTGTCTCGGATCAGGCCGAGATCGACTGGTTCAAGCCCGGCCTCGGCACACATCGTAAGCAAGGTAAGCCGGTTCGAATCACGAATTTGGCCCGGCTGGAGCGGCTCGGGGCCCTCGACCAGCTCATCGCCGGTCGACATGACCCCCACCCGGGGTTTTCTGTATCCCTTGACCGTTTGACGGCCGATACTGGCGAGCACTCCCAGGTGTCCCGGCCCGAGCACCGTGCCGGGATGAAAGATCTCCGTTCCTTTTTCAATGTCGTCGCCGGCCGGGCGCACGTGATTTCCGGCCGGTACCTCGGCCAGCAGGTGAACATCGAATCCGGCTGGCCTGGTCAGCTCAACCATGATGATCGCATCGGCTCCCTCCGGTAGCGGCGCTCCGGTCATGATTCGCATGACCTCGCCTCGCTCCAGTGGTCGAGGGGCGACAGACCCGGCGGCGATCGTGGCCACCACCGGCAAGGTGACCGGGCTGTCCTTCCGAGCCCCAACCGTGTCGACAGCCCGAACGGCGAACCCGTCCATGGCCGTGTTCGCGAACGGGGGGATCGCCTCGTCGGCGGCGACGGTTTCGGCCAACACAAGGCCGAGGGCCTCGTTGATCGGAATCTCGGTGGGCGGCAGGACAGCCAGGTCTCGATTGACCTTGGCTTGCGCTTCTTCCAGGGCGATCATGCACCAAAACTAGAGCAGAGACGACCAGGAACCGAGACCCAACCGTCTCAACGCGCTGCGTCGCGACGAATTCGTCATGGAACACGACGGAGACCCGCCACTTCCACCTCGACTCATGGGACAGCGGCCCAAGACCGCTACTCTGAATCGGTTGCAATTCTCCCGATCGGAGACCATCGGTGCCGACATACGAATACAAGTGCAGAACGTGCGAAGAACATTTTGACGTTGAGCAATCGTTTTCCGACGACGCGCTCACCACGATGAGCGGGTGTGAGGTCGACCCCTCCGGAGATCACCAGCTCCGCAAGATCTTTAGTGCCGTTGGAATCTCATTCAAGGGCGACGGATTCTACCGAAACGACTCTCGGGGCTCGACCGCGACGTCGAAATCGTCGGATGGCGAGTCATCTAGTTCGTCCTCATCCTCCGAAGGCGATTCGAGCTCATCGTCGGAGACCGCATCGAGCGACTCGTCGACATCATCGAGCGACTCATCGACATCCTCAACTTCGTCGACATCATCCAAAAGCAGCTCTCCGAGCCCGAGTTCGACCCCGAACAAGACCACCGCATCCACCTGAAACAGCTCCGAGGGCGCTGCCGGCGAGGCGAGTCGAGTCGAACTGACCGACCAATGTCAGGACCGTCGGTCCTGTCAGTCAGTTATCGATGGAACTATCCGAGGCGTCCACGGCCGCGGCGCGTCGAAGTGGTGACCGACGATCCGACCCCGTCGTATAGAAGCCAGAAATTCCGATGGACCATCGAAGTCGGGCATCTCTACGTATGCCGCGCCGATCGCCGCTGGCACGTGGGCATCGCTGCCGGCGCCAACAAATAGGTCGTGTCGGCGGCCGTAGGCAACGGCCTTGTCGTTCATCGAATCCAGGCGAGTCTTGCCGTTGCGACCCTCGACGCCATCGACCAACCCAGCCGCCACGAGTTCATCAATCTTGTCGGATTGGAGGCAGTTTCGCATCGGGTCGAACGGGTGAGGGATGTACACGATGCCGCCCTGATCACGGATCAGTGATGCCGCCTCGATCGGGGCGATCCCCTGAGGAATTCGCTCGGTGAGGAACAAGCCGATCAATTCGCCAGACCCGACCCGGACCTCCTCTCCCACCACCACCCGGCACGGCAACTCGTCGGCCAATCTTTCGGCACCGGCGACCGCGTTGTGATCGGTGATGCACAGCACATCGATGGCCGACTCCTCAACCGCCTGACGAAGCTCCTCGGGAGTTGTCGTACAATCTCCCGACCACATGGTGTGGCTATGACAATCAACCCGCACCCAGCCGGCCGGAAGCGGATCGGCCAGATGCGGATGCCGCCCGATGGCGGCCGGAGATGGCCCGATGGTCAAGCGGCCCCGGACAACGCGACGCCACCGATCACGATCGGCGGCGTCGACACGCCGTTCGGCAAACGGATGACCTCGCCGCCGACAGCGGAAATGTCGAGTAGGAGCCGCTGCAGGGTCGATGCGATCGTGCATTCGTTGACCGGCTCGGCCAACTGCCCATCCCGGATCATCCGGCCGGAAACGCCGACCGAGAAGTCGCCGGATACCGGGTTAACACCAGAGTGCAGACCGGCCAGGTTGAACACCAGAAGACCTTCGGTCACCCCACCGATTAACGACTCAAGACTCCCCTCCCCCGGGGCCACCGAGAGAGCCTGCAGGCCAGGCGACGGGAGACCGCGTGTGGACCGAACCGCCGAACCGGTCGACCCAGCCCCGGACCGGCGGCCGGTGTAGGAGTCGTGAAGGTAGCCGCGAAGTACCCCCTGTTCGACGAGAGGAATACGGCGGCACGCCAACCCCTCTCCGTCGTGGGAGTCTGCCCCGAGCGAATCCGGGTCGGTCGGGTCGTCGATCAGGGTCAGCGTCTCGGCCGCTATCACCTCATCGACACGATCGACGAACGGCGATCGACCCTTGAGGACGCGATCACCGGTTAGGGTCCCGGCGACGAGGCCGAGAACGGTTGCCGCCAGGTGCGGGTCGAGCACGAGATCGACGGTGGTTGTCTTCGGCTTGGTCGAACCGAGAAGATCGACGGTGTGACTTACCGCTCGATCGACGACCCGGTCGGCGTCGAGGTCGGCCGGTTCCCGGGCGCCATCGTAGGCAAATCCGGTCTGGGTTCGGTCACCGTCGAGCGCCAGTGCCTGAACCGACAGGCTGGCCGACGTCGCCCGGGTGGCGGCGGTGATTCCCGCTGTGCTCGCCAGAGCGAACGAGCCCATGCTGTCGCCATAGGAGACCGCCCGAACGCCGGTGATCCGCTCATCGGCGTCACGGACCCGTCGTTCCAAGTTGAGGGCCAGATCGATCTTGTCTGCACTCGGCATCTCGGCCACCGAGTCTCGCCATAGGTCGATGTCGACCGCGTCAACCCCATCTGGCTTGGCGATGCCAACGTGTGGATCGGCTTCAGCGAAACGAGCGTTATCCCTCGCCTCGGCTAACATCTCGCCGACGACATCATCGTCGAGCGAGCCAGCCGACGCGAACCCTTCCCGCCCTTCGACGAGTACCCGGACGCCAATTGCGTGGCTCTCGGCGGTCGTCATCGATTCGACTTCGCCTTCATAGGCTCGGATCGACGTGGATCGCCCGTGGGAGCAGGCAACCTCAATTTGTTCGTCGTTCCCCGCCTTTTCGACGACCCGACTGGCCACCGTTAGGAGCTCCTCAGGGGTCATGACGCCGTACCACCGATCGTCAGCTCCGCTACTTTCAGCGTCGGGACACCGTCGCCGACGGGGACCCCTTGGCCGTCCTTGCCACAAGTTCCCGGTGGACCCATCTCAAAATCGTTGCCGACCGCTTCGATTTGAGTCAGGACCTTCGGCCCGTTGCCGATCAGCTGCCCCTCGCGGAGCGGTGCGGTCAGTTGACCGTTCTCGATCAGGTAGGCCTCGACCATCCCGAACACAAAGTCTCCCGATGCGGTGTTCACCTGACCGCCGCCCAGCCGGGCGACGTAGACGCCCTCGTCGACCGAGGCGATGATGTCGGCCGGCTCGGTGCTCCCACCGGCCAGGTAGGTATTGGTCATCCGCACCATCGGCAGGTGGCGGTAGCTCTGTCGCCGCCCGTTTCCGGTACTGTTCCGACCCTCCTCACGGGCCCGCAACCCATCCCACAAGTAGTCGACGAGTACGCCGTCCTCGATCAACACGTTCCGTCCCGCCGGATGTCCCTCATCGTCGATGGCGTATCGCCCCCACTCATCGCCCATCGTGCCGTCATCGATCAAGGTGACCAGCGGGGAGGCAACCTCGTCGCCGAGCCGACCGGCGAACGCCGACGCCCCTTTGCGAACCAGGTCGGCTTCCAGGCCGTGCCCGCATGCCTCATGAAACAGCACGCCACCCGATCCGGGGCCAATGACCACCGGCAACGTACCGGACGGCGCTGGCCTGGCCGCCAACTTCGTTAGCGCACGATCGGCGGCATTCGATGCCAACTGTTCCACGTCGTATCGATCGAACAGTTCCCAACCGATAGAAAGGCCGACCGTTTCTGACCCGGTTTGGAGCCCGGCATCACCCGACGCCACACAGCTAACCGAAAACATCGTCCTCGTTTGATCGTCTCCCGATAGGACACCATCGGAGTTTGCGACCAAGATTCGGCGCCGACTCTCCCCGTAGCGAGCCGCCACCTGGCTGATGGCGTCGCCCCGACCGCGGGCGATCTCATCGGCCCGGCGAAGCAACTCCACCTTGGTCGATTTCTCGATATCGGCCGGGCGGACGGCGACGGGCCCGGGCACGTCGCTGCGACGATCGAGGCTGATCTGGCGAACCTCGGCATCACCGCTGACCTTGGCCGCATCGGCCGCAGCCTCAGCGGCAGCCATCAGCCCTCGGGTCGACAGATCGGCGGTGTGGGCGAAACCGGTCGATTTACCGGCTACCACCCGAATCCCGGCGCCCCGATCTCGGCCCGACGACAAACTTTCGATCCGGCCATCATCGAGGTTCACCGACCCCCTATCGACGTCCTCCACGAAGACTTCGGCAAAGTCTGCGCCTCTCACAGTGGCGGCGGAGAGGACATGCTCGACCAACTCACGATCGACGAGATCGGCGGGCTTGTTGGGATCGTCAGCATTTTTTCCGGCTTGGGTCACCTGGCAAGGATAGCGAGATGTATTGACCAGCCTGTAAACCGGTCAAGTCGAGTCATCGCGAATCGGTTCGACCAGTTGCTGACCGCTACGGTGATGGAGTCAAGAAAGGCAGCTCATGACCCTCGACGACATCACCTGTCCCGGAGATCTTCGCGATCTCACACGCCAGCAGCTCGATGAGCTGTGCGAGGAGATCCGAGAGTTCATCGTCGACAAGGTAAACCACAGCCGTTCGGGCGGCCACCTTGGCTCAAACCTAGGCATCGTCGAGATGACGGTTGCCCTTCACCGGGCGCTCGAATCACCGAAAGATGTGCTCCTCTTCGACACCGGTCACCAGGCCTATGTCCACAAGATTCTGACCGGTCGCATGGGTGGTTTCGACTCGCTCAGAGAGGCCGGGGGTATGTCGGGGTACCCGAGCCGAGAAGAATCGGTTCATGATTGGATCGAGAACAGTCACGCATCGACCGTGCTGGGGTACGCCCATGGGTTGGCCACCGCGTTCAAAGTTAACGGGGTAGAAGACCGACGAATCGTTGCCATTCTCGGCGACGGATCGATGACCGGAGGAATGGCATTCGAAGGGCTGAACAACCTCGGACATGCCCGGGCCGACGTCACGGTCATCCTCAACGACAACGGGCGGTCTTACGCCCCTACCGTCTCGCTCCTGTCGGAGAGCCTGGTCAAGATCCGTTCAAACCCTGTCTACATGAAGCGGCAACGTCGTTTGGAGCGGTTCGCCGAGAAGCTCCCGATCGTGGGGAAACTGTCCCACACCGGTATTCGGGCATCCAAAGCGGCCATTCGAGAAGCGTTCGAACCCCAAGCCTTTTTCGAACAGCTGGGTGTGCGGTACATGGGTCCGTTCGACGGACACGAAATTGCCGAGGTGGAAAAAGCGCTCTACAACGCCGGCCAGTTCACCGGCCCAGTCGTGCTCCACATACAAACTCAGAAGGGCCGGGGGTATGCGCCGGCTGAGAACGACCCGATCAAACATCTCCACGACATCGGGGCGGTAAAGCCGGAAAGTTACACCGCGGCGTTCACCGAGTCGCTTATCAAATTGGGCGAAGAACACGACGACATCATCGCTATCACCGCGGCGATGCCGGACTCCACCGGGCTACTTCCGTTCCACGACCGATTTCCCGATCGCGTCCTCGATGTCGGCATCGCCGAACAGCACGCGGTCACCGCCTCGGCCGGTATGGCGATGGGTGGGCTCCGGCCGGTCGTCGCCCTGTACTCGACGTTCCTCACCCGGGCCATCGATCAGGCCAACCTCGACGTCGGGCTCCACGACCAGCCGGTGATCTTTTGTCTTGACCGGGCCGGCATCACCGGGGATGACGGACCCTCCCACCACGGAATCCTCGATCTCGTCTTGATGTCCAAGATTCCGAACATGACCATCTTTTGTCCGACGTCCTACCAGGAGCTTCAGCAGATGCTCCACGACGCCTACGACATCTCTTCTGGCCCGGTCACCATCCGCTGGCCGAAGACGCCGGCGCCATCGGTCGGCCATGATGAGGTTGGCCGGGGGCTCGACGCCCGGCTAGCGCGGCAGGGAACCGACGTGTGCTTGCTCGGCTTCGGCAAGATGTTCGCCGCGGCGACGGAGGCGGCTGAACTGCTTGCCGTCGACGGAATTTCGGCCTCGGTTTGGGATCCCCGGGTAGCCAAGCCGCTCAACCAGGCCATGCTCGACCACGCCGCCGGCCATCAGCTGGTCGTGACCATCGAAGACGGTTTGGCCGAAGGCGGTATCGGCTCGAACGTTGCCATCGCCTTGGCCGGACGTCAATCTGAGGTTCGGGTACTCGGTGTTCCCACCGAGTACCTTCCGCACGGGAAGGCTGACGCCATTTTGGCCAGCTTCGGACTCGACGGCCCAGGCGTCGCCGCCACCGTACGCCAAGCCATCGCGGCTCGCACGTCCTAACACGTCCCCCACGTCGGGGGTAAGACCGAGCCACGGTCGCTCAACCAGCCGGTACGTCCGCTTACCCCGCGTATGCCGCCAGCGATAAGAGAACCGTCGCCTCACCCACCTGTTCGGCGGCGCCCAGAATGTCGCCGGTCACACCACCGATCTTGGCCCTTGCCCACCACCCCACGGCGGCAACCCCGAGAGCCAAAGCAGCGACGGCGACAGCCCAGCCCGTCGGCCAGAACGCACCAACGAGGGCGGCCACGCCGACGGTGACGCCAACGGTGGCCCCAACGGCCGGCAGCGCCCGAGCGTAGTCGGCGCCAAGCCCATCCTGGCGGGCGGTCGGAGCAACCGCCATCAGCCCGACGGCGGCGGCCCGGCCTGAAACGTGTGTTGCCACCAACCCGATAGCGGCGGCCCGGCCGTCAAGCTCGGCCAGGGCACCGATCTTGATGATCGACATGAGGACCAAGGCGAGCACGCCGAACGTGCCGTGACGTGAGTCTTTCAAAATGATAAGCCGCTGTTCAATCGTCGTCCCGCCGGCGAGGGCGTCGACGGTGTCAGCCAGGCCATCTTCGTGGAATCCCCCGGTGACCAGTGCGGTACAGGCGAATGCCACCGCGGCAGCCGGCAAGGGCGCGACGAGTTCAGCCATCGAGACGTAGACCGCAGCCCCGATGGCCCCGACCACGATCCCGACGACAGGAAACCACGGCACCGCCGCAGTCAACTCCGACGAGTCGTTGGGGTGCCGCCCACCAGGCAGGCGGGTCAAGAAGGCCAGAGCCAGCCGAAATTGCCTCATCGACCGGTTAACCGGTTGGGCCGGGCAACCCGAGGTCATCAAAGGTTGCGACATCGACGACGACCGCGGCCGCCGCTCGAAGCAGAGGCAGCGCTACGAGCGCGCCGGACGCCTCACCAAGCCGGAGATCGAGTTCCAACAACGGGTGTTTGCCGAGGTAGTCGAGCAGCCGTCGGTGGCCGGGCTCCGCCGAGCAGTGCCCGGCCAGGCAGTGGTCGAGCATGCCTGGGCTATGGGCGGCTAACGGGGTCACCCCGGCCGTGGCGATGAATCCATCGAGGAGCATCGGGATCGAGCGGCGCCTGGCCTCGACGGTTGCGCCAGCCAGGGCGACGAGTTCGGCCCCACCCAATCGACGAAGCACATCGAGGGGCCCGTGCCCATCGGAATCAGGTGCCCGCTCCCGTTCCAGCCTGGCTAAGCCCGCGGCCACCGATTGTCGCTTTCTCTCCAGACCGGCATCGTCCACGCCAGATCCCCGCCCGACCCAGGCATCGAGTGGGCCGCCGACAACTCCGGCCGACACCGCGGCGGCCGCGGTGGTGTTTCCGATTCCGATCTCACCGACCACGAGCAGATCTGACATCGCCGCCTTTTCGGCGACCGCCGATGCACCGGCTCGCCATGCCTGGCCAAAGCGTTCGACATCGAGCGCGTCGGTATCGGTCAGGTCACCGGTTGGTTTCCCGATTCCGACGTCGACAAGGTCCACGGTGGCGCCCACCGCAGCGGCGAGCGCCGAGCAGGTTGCGATACCGCCTTCGATGGCCTTGGCGATGGCGCCCGTCACTTCGGTCGGATACGCGCTGACGCCTCGGGCCGCCACCCCGTGATCGGCACCAAATATCAGCACGGCCGGACGTTCGACCCGCGGCTTGGTCGTTCGCTGCCAGCCGGCGAGCCATGTCGCGGTCTCGTCCATTCGGCGCAGCGCGTGGGGCGGACGCAGTACTCGGGTGGCGCGGCCGGCGATGGCCGCTCGATCATCTAACGAAGCTTCGATTGCCTGTGCCGCTGCGATTGCCTCGGCGGCGTCCTCCATCGGGTCTGGCTCGGTCATCGAAGCTCCGGAACACTATCGGCTGGCACCTGGAGCGGGACCAGCATGCCGGCCACCACAAACAAGGCCCGATCGACCGCTCCGGTCAACCGTTGATTTGCTCGACCCTGTGCGTCGCGGAACCGGCGGGACAGCGGGTCCGGCGGAACGAGACCATATCCGACCTCATTGGATACGACCACGGTCGGGGCGTTTCGCCTTTCCATCACGACGTCGACGAGTCGTTCGGTTGCGGCATCGACCGAGGAGTCGTCGTCGCCCCGCACCAAGAGATTACTCAGCCACACGGTGGCGCAGTCGACCAGCGCGATCTCGGCGTCGTCTACTCGCGAGAGTGCCTCGGGGAGATCGTACGGCGCTTCGACGGTGTGCCACCCAGCCGGCCGATCCCGCCGGTGGTTGTCGATCCTCGACGCCATTTCTTCGTCGATAGGTTCGGCGGTGACCAGCGCGGTGACCGGTCCACCAGACGCAACCGCTAGCCGTTGAGCCAAAGCCGACTTGCCCGACCGCGCCCCGCCAAGCACCACCGTCGATCGAACCACTCCCTCGCTAGACATCCTTACCCCCGGCCAAGGCGTCGCCATCTGAGACAGACAAGGCGTCGCCGCCTGAGACAGACAAGGCGTCGCCGCCTGAGACAGACAAGGCGTCGCCGCCTGAGACAGACAAGGCGTCGCCGCCTGAGACAGACAAGGCGTCGCCATCTGAGACAGACAAGGCGTCGCCGCCTGAGACAGACAAGGCGTCGCCATCTGAGACCTCGGGTCGACGTTTGCGGAGTAGAACCTCTTGGACGACGGTCACCACGTGGACACCATCGGAGGTGAAGAGGTCACCGACGGAGACCCCGCGACCGCCAACCAGTCCGTGGCAACGGACGTCGGCCAGGAGCCATTGGTGAGCGTGAGCGGGTCGATGAAAATAGACTACGTGATCGAGGCTGGCACCGATGAAGGTACGGTGGATCTCGTCCCGAGGTACCTGGATCGGGTGTGACGCCCGGACGGCGCCGGTTGGCACAGCGTCCGACGCGAACGCCAACGAAGCCGCATCGAGCGATGGGACACCGGACGGGATGCCATCGAGTTTGACCCAGCTGATGGCGTGGGCGAATTCCTGAACCACGGCTCGCCGCGACAACAAACCACCCCATCCGACCTCGCTCAGAGTCTCGGGTGGCGGGACGTCGGCTGGGGCCTGCATCGACTGGACGTCGGCCTCTTCCTCAGCCACCTGGAACGAGGCCGACAGGTTGAGGATGGCCCCGGACGACTGCCGGGCAACCACTCGACGGGTGGTAAACGACCGGCCGTTTCGGATCCGGTCGACCTCGTACCGAACGGGCTCTCGATGGGTTCCGCCTCTGATGAAATAGGCGTGAAGTGAGTGGACGGCGTAGTCGTCGGCCACGGTTTGCTGAGCTGCTTGCAACGCTTGGGCCACGACCTGGCCCCCGAAGAGCCGACCCCAGGGGTATCGGGGGGCCAACCCGATGAACGTGTCGGCCCCATGCCGTTCGAGGCTCATCAGTTCACCGAAGCTGACGTCGCCAATCGATATCGGCTCAGCCGGAGCGTTCATCGACCTTTCTCGTCGGCATCATCTCCGCCGTCGACCGATTCCTCACCGGCCTCGCCGTCACCGGCATCGGAGTCTTCACCAGCGTCTACGGCGTGGGCCTTTAGGTCGTCGAGGGTGGCGTACTCTACGGCCGCGGCATGGGTCGAGGCCAGCACGACCTGAGGCGCAACCCCGGCTTCCAACGCTTCAGCCCAACGGGAGGCACACAAACACCACCGGTCGCCGGCCTTCAGCCCAGGAAATCCGTACGCTGGTATCGGCGTGGACAAATCGTTTCCGGCTGCGGCGCTAAAGGCCAGAAACTCATCGGTTACCGCGGCGCATACCACGTGGACGCCGACGTCGCCTCCTCCGGTGTTGCAGCACCCGTCACGGTAAAATCCGGTCATCGGGTCGATCGAGCACGGTTCGAGGACGGTGCCGAGCACATTGAGAGCCATCGCTCCATTGTGCCGAGTCCAGCCGTCGGTTCTGCTCTCGCTATCCTCATTGGGGATGTCGATTCGCCGCGTTGGACTCCCACCTACCGCCAAATCGTCGCTCGTGATGATCATGGCAGTGGTGGTCACGGCCTCCTGCAGCCAGGCGACCGACGGCGACCCGCCACCGTTGGCCGCGACCAGCTCGTTCGAACAGGCGACGATCTCCACGTTGAAACGCGAACCATCGGTCGGCGACCCGTCGACGACGGCGCTTCGGGTCGTACCACCGGGTGAATCGTCGTCGGCACCAACGGCTGCTGCGGAGCCTCCACCGTGGCTCGGCCAGCGGGTGCTGCCGACGACACCAGATGGCAGAGTTCCACCCCAAACCACACCGGAAGAGCTTCGCGACCGGCGAATCATCTCCACCGACACCTTGGGGGCGCCGACCACCGAGGAGTTCGCGGCGACGAACGGCCCGGTACCGGACACGGTGCTGGCCCGGTCGACATGGAACGAGTCCTGCCCGGTCGAGCCGGACGAGCTCGCCTACCTGACGATGACATTTTGGGGCTTTGATGATCGTGCCCACACCGGAGAGATGATCGTTCATGCCGATGTCGGCGACGATGTCATCGCGGTGTTCGAGCGGTTGTTTGCGGCCCGGTTCCCAATCGAGGAAATGCGGGTGGTGACGATGGCCGAACTCGGCGCGCCGCCGACCGGGGACGGAAATAACACGACGGCGTTCGTTTGCCGTCCGGTTACCGGCGGCTCCCGGTTCTCCGAACATGCGTTCGGGCTGGCCATCGACCTCAATCCGTTCCACAACCCGTACCAGAAGGGCGAGATCGTCCTGCCCGAACTGGCAACCAGTTACCTTGAACGGTCCGACGATCGGGCCGGCATCGTGACCGAGAACAGCGTGGCCGTCTCGGCCTTTGACGACATCGGCTGGGGATGGGGTGGCCGGTGGAATTCGTTAAAGGACTACCAACATTTCTCTCGCAATGACCGATAGCGGTCTACCGACCCGGCGGCTCGGCGTTGGCGGTCCAGGCGGCTGGATTGACGAGGTTGGTCGGCCGCCCGCCATCGAGAACCTGCATGACTTGAGCGATCGCCATCGACAACATCCGATCTCGACCGACGCCGGTAGCTGATGCGACATGCGGGGTCACCACCACATTGTCGCGGTGCAGTAGCGGATGGTCGGGGTCAAGGGGTTCCGGCTCGGTCACGTCGAGCCCGGCCGCGCCGACCAGGCCGGAATCCAGGGCTGCCAGCAGCGCCGAGTGATCGACGAGGCCACCCCGAGCGGCGTTGAGGAAGATCACGCCCGGTTTGCACTTGGCGAAGGTGGTCTCGTCGAACAGTTTCGACGTCGCGTCGGTTAGCGGGGCGTGGAGCGAGAGCACATCGGAGCGGCGGAGCAACTCGTCGAACTCGACCAGCTGCGGGGTCGCCGGATCCCCTGAATCGGTGTCGGTTAGGAACGGATCGTGGGCCAGCACCGTCATACCGACCGATGCGGCTACCCGCGCCACTCGTCGAGAGATCCGGCCGTACCCCAAGAGACCGATGACCAAACCATCGAGTTCAACCGCGGTGCTCGATGGATAGTAGTTTCCGGCGGCGCGCCGCAACCGCTCCTGGTGGACTCCAATCGTTTTGGCCACCGTGAACAGTAGGGCGACGGTGTGCTCGGCGGTCGACACGGTCGGCCCGTCCGGGGTGTTCGTCACCAGGACGCCTCGTTTGGTTGCCTCTTCGAGGTCGATGGCATCAACTCCGATGCCTGTTCGGGCCAGCACGTGAAGCCGAGGGGCCAAATCGAAACGAGTGGCGTCCCATGCGATGCCCCCACCGATGGCGGCCGACGCCTCGGCGAGCCGATCGTCGGTCGGACCGACGATGGTGACCCGGCCGCCGGTCCAGGCCGTTACTTCGTCGACCCGACCTTCGAGAGAGCGATCGACGTGCATGATTGGTTCGGTCATGACGTTCCTTTCCCCGAGCGGTACGGGTGCGTCGGTCGATCCGGCAGCGTGTCGACCCCATCGTTCTCGAATCGGACGGGGCTTATGAGCGGTGCTGGCACATATCCATCGGATAGGAAGTTCCCGGTGTCGAGAACGTAGCGGACCGGTTCGGAGTCTGTCACTCCTTCCCAGCGAGCCGAACGGCCGCCGATCAGGTCGCGGATCGCCGGCACGATCTGGTGCCGGAGGCAGAGTTCTTCTAGCCGTTCAATCATTGCCACTGCGTGATTCCACTGCCGTAGGCTCACCGGCTGACCTGCGACCGCATCCTGACCGACGAAGGGCGCCACGAAGAGCACGCTTCCTCCGAGGTCGGCGATGATTTCCGCTGCTCGGTCGGCGGCGTCAACCGTCCGGGCAACCATCGTCGGCTCATGGACGATCAACGGCACGTGTGCGCCAGTATTTGGCAGGCCTGCGCGGTGAAATAGCGGGGCGTCGTCGCCAGCTC
Organism: uncultured Acidimicrobiales bacterium; assembly: GCA_938021675.1. GTDB lineage: Bacteria > Actinomycetota > Acidimicrobiia > Acidimicrobiales > SZUA-35 > JAHELU01. The sequence goes on along the minus strand of CALIFY010000023.1, from coordinate 1,723 downwards.
CCGCACGGTCCTTCGTCCGGTTGGGTGGGATCAGTTCCGCCCCAACAAGTTCGCTGGCCGCTAGTCCGACGACCCGCACCAATCCGGGGCCGACCCGGGCCTCAAAGGGTTGACCCTGTGGATCGGTTCGGCGCAGCTCACCAACGGTTCGATTGTCAGGCTTCGCCGCCAACGACGCTGGAGTCTTTGCCGGTGAAATCGGTGAATCTGTCACTGGCCCTGAGGCTGCCACCGTTGCTCGGGTCTTTGCAACCTACCCTGGAGCGGTGAGTCCTTTTCGGTTGTCGGCCGCAGCGCTATTCCTGGCCGCACTGTTGCCGATCAGCGGGTGCGGAACCCCGATCTGGCCCTCGACAACCGTCGACGAAAACGCCCGATCGGCCGTCTATCGGGTTGCGGTCGAACAGTGCGGGGGTGCAGATAACCAACGAGCGACCGCTATCGCTGTGGGCCCCGACCTGGCGGCAACCGTGGCTCACTCCCTCGAAGACGCGAAGACGGTCACGCTCCAGAAGCCCGATGGTACGTCGGTTGATGCCGACATCGTCTACCTCGACCCGGGCAAAGATGTGGCCATCCTCCACCTGTCCGGGCCGGAGGGTGGTGGGCCGGCCGTCGAGGCCGTTGGGTTCGCCGAGGATGAAGCCGAGGTCGGAATGGCGGTCACCATCGCAACCTATGCCGATAACGACGGACCGGCGACCAAATCAGGCGCTATCAGCGACATCGTCGTCGCCACGCTCGACGGTGAGGGTCGCCGCTCGGCTATCAAACTGGAGGCCGAGATCGAGCCCGGAGACTCGGGCGCTGCGGTGTTGATCGACGGTCAGCTGGTCGGCATGGTATTCGCCACCGCTCGCAGCCAGAACGTCGGATGGGCGGTCGCTGTTTCGGAGCTGTCATCGGCGATCGATTCGCTTCAAACCCCGACGCCAGAAGCGGTACCTGGCGACTGTTAGCGGGTGTGTAACGGCCACGCTCCCTCGCCGGACGGCTCAACGACTCTCGATGGTAAGCGGAGCCTGTGTGGCCGCCGCCTGAGCCAGGGCGAACGCTGCGGCAAAGTAGTCTTCGCCTGGCGAGAATTCCATTTCAATACTCGACAAGCTTGACCCAACGTGCGGTGCTTCAACCGCAAAGTCGACACCGTCAAAAGCTGCGGTCATCTCACCTGGCCCGGCTCGACCGGCGAGATCAGCGAGGTCCGTTTCCTGGACGGCTACCAGCCAGGTGTCGAGTAGGGCGGCGTCGACGACTCCGGTCGCCGCCACCTCATCGGATCCTTCACGAAACGTGGTGACCGTGCCATCGGCGGTGACAACGTAACGGGCACAGTTCGGGCCCATCTGGGCGCAACCCCCGGTTTCGGACCACACGAACACCGGATCGTCTCCCTTGAGTTCCGGCAGGACCGCCGGCTCGGGATCTTGGGATTCGTCGTCGTCGGATACGTCTTCCTCGGATACATCGCCGTCGGATACGTCGCCTTCCCCTACATCTCCATCGACGTCTTCTGTATCTTCGGCTTGTTGCTCTTCGTCTCCGTCTGCCGATTCTTCTACGTCGTCGGTGTCCGACATCGCGGTCGTGGTCTCTTCTTCTTGAGCGGTAACGGTGGTCTCGTCATCGCTGGCACAAGCGAAACCGACCAGGGTTACGAGGACGAGTATTGCCACAGTTGTTTTCTTCACGCCCACTTTGACGATCTCGGACCGCCTCCCGG
>CALIFY010000022.1 GCA_938021675.1 uncultured Acidimicrobiales bacterium | reverse complement strand
CGACGTACGATCAAAACGTACTGAGAATTGAGATCGAGACAGGTCGGGCCAAGTATTCGGGGTGGAGTGGTTCATCATCAATTAGTCTGGGAAACTTCACTGCTCCATGGCATGAGACTAACCAAAGGGCAGGCGTTGTTGAAGGTCGAAGTTTTAGCGTTGGTGCCCAGAATCAGATGCAGCCGAACATTATGGGTGCGTCGGCTGGATGGGATTCTTCATTTGCGAGACATGTGAAGGTCAGGGACGATACGTATTACGGTCGCAACGACTTGTCGTATGGGCGAAAATCTGTCCCTACAGACTTAGTTACCTCGCCTATGAAAATCACAGTAACGGTCTCAAAGGCGAGAGTCAGTGGTCCTTTCGCCGTGGATCAACCTGAGCACTTTGGCGCTGTTCGCTTCGTTGATAATGGCGTAGTTGCACTACGTGAAAAGGTTGCACCACCTTCAGCGGAAGTTCCACGTCCGAACCCATATGTCAGTCCTGATCAGTTCATTGATTCTAGTACTATCCCGAACAGTGCGTTTACATTACGACTTGACCCAGCTAATGGTTGGAAGTCATTTACAGACCAACTAGAGAAGAAAATTGTAAACGTCTCAAAATTCGCCCTCCGGGCAGATTGGGAACAGCGGTCCTCCTTTTGGACCCCGCTTGCCTTAAACCGGGCCGGTGGATCGGGTCAGTCGACTACTCGATCCTTCGATGAAGGTATTGAAAGTGCTCTTCATCGGTCGGTCATGGAAGGAGCTTTTGCCGGAATGATCGGCGGGGAAGTCTTGGTCCCCCTGAGGAGTCGGCTGAGTGGTGGTAGGTTTGAGGCGTTCCTGCGTTTGGAAGCAAAACGTGGGCCAACCTTTTCCAAGGTGGAGGGCGATGAGTCGGCTTCGTTGTCAGTAAATTCCTCCTCGGGTTATAGAGTGCAAGCGCTGGACGCAGCAAAGTATGGCGTTTCCATAGGGGGCGCGTTCGATGGTGGCGAGGCGTTGCAGACCGATTCCGGTGGGTTGGGTTTCGGCGGAACGGCGACCTCTAGATCGTCTACGAGGGAAATCGGGGAATCCCGATTCCCCAAAGGTGAGCACGGGTTTAACTTTAGTGAAGGCGCAAAATATTATGTTGGAGATGTCGAGATAAAAGTTACCTTGATAACATATGGCGCTCCTCATTCGATCTTCGATCGAGCACTGCTGGGTCTGCCAGGTGAGATCATCAGTCACCTGCCGGACGGAAACGAACGATCTTCCCGATTTAGGCTAGGGAAAAAGGTAATTCCACTCGGAGATTTCAAGTTCAAAGAACGAGTGGCGATTGCGAAGGATGAACTATCGTTTGTCGATTCGATGGTTAAGACGGCTGGGAGGACTCCAGAACTTAGCTGGCTCGCGCAAGGTGCCAGTTCGAGCGAAGCGCCAGGAACGGTCACTCTCGATGGTGTTAAGGCCACTATTGTGGACTTGCGCCCCAACGTAACCCGAGAATTCGGCAAACAGTTCTTGAAAGCGGTAGAAAGGGAGTCTGGCGTATTTAGCGGGGCTCGACAGATTGCGTCTATTTCAGGAGTTGCAGGAGTCACACTGCGCAAGTACTTGAATCACGTCGGTGTGAGGCTAGCGCTGGAGAACGCGATACGTGAGCCTGGTGGAATCGTTCTACCTCTAGGGTACAGCTCGGCGATTTGGAAGTCGGTTACTGCGAGCTTAACGATCAACGCGGAGCTGGTGAACGCCAGAGCTGTTGGCGAATATGCTGGCCAGGCAACGTCGGTAACTACAGACATCCGCGAACAGTTGATGAAGGGATCTCACAGTCAATCGAACTCGTATGATCTCCAGTTCAGCACGGTTGGCACTATCAGTCAGATTGATGCTCCGGCCCGAGTTGGCGTAAGTGGTGCGGGGTACGACCGCTCGGTGGCCGACTCCTTCAAGACCGGTCACTGGGCGTTTGACAAACGGGCTACAAAATTGAAGGGAAACTTCATTGGAGTTGTCGCAGCTCTGCGAGTTTCATACACGTTGAGCGGCAGCAGCGAGCGGGACCATTTAGGGCATATCGGGAAGACGAAGGACTTTTCGCGACAGTTTTACGCCGCTGATGCAGTGCGCCTGCTAGTTACGGCGGAGCACGCACAAAAACTTGGACTGTCGCCGCCAACGTTAGGCCCAGAAACCATCCCCGAAGAGAGACCTGCGTCTATAGGCTCGAACGTCCAATCATCATCGATGTCTGGAAACAGTGGACCGTCGACTGCGCCGCCGCAGAATGTGAGCCGACCAGCAGCCGCTTCGCCATCAGCGACGCAAGACCCTGGCGAGCGAACGGCGTCCAGTGGGCCGCTAGATGGTTGGTTCGCTGCGACCGGACTGGCGCCCACCCCGGGAACGGTCCGAGGCGCGGCGACCGCTGAGGGTCCGGCGGTCGGCTCAGAGCGCAGCTCGGAGGCAAGGGTCTCCGTAGGTGATGCTGGTAATGCGACAGTTCCATCGGGGCAACAGGAGAGTGTTGGGAGCGACCCGTCTGACGCCACAGTTTCAGATGAGACGAAGGAGCCGGACGAAGCCGATAGCGAAGCCGGCGCTCGTCAGGATCAACGACGCCCATATGTTTCACCACAAGGGCCAGGAGTCGTTGATGAGGTTGGTTCGGAGCCGCCGAGGTCGAGGCGTTTCGGCGGATTGCCCAAATGGTTGGATCGGAACATACGGTGGACCCCCCGGACGAACCCGGGTCGGCCGGTGGTCGTTCCGTCGGGGGCTGGTCCAACCGTGCCGCCTGGTGGGCGCCACAGTGGCGCCCGGCCAACGATTGGTGGCGGGAGGGCGCCGAGCGCCAGTCCGAGGGGGTCAGTGAACATCTGGACCCGGCCACGCTTCGGCAAGAATGGGCCAGGGATATCGGCCGGATCTGGGTCGGCGGGCTCACCAACGCCGTCTGGTGGCGGGACAGGCCAACGAAACGGTAAGTCCAATCGGACGGCGGCGAGACCTACGCGACCAGCGTACCCGCAGGGTCAGATCGCAGAGCTACTGAAGTAGGACGGGATCATGGGCCGCTGCGCCCTTTAGAACAACGAACGTTGGATTGCTAGTTCGTCTGGTGTGTGAGGTCCGATATCGAGTTCGATTCCGAACAGCTGCCCGATATCGACGACGAACTGGTCGGACACCGATCCGGGCGTGGCGGACCTCGATCCGTTGAGTCGTCTGATCACCGCTACCCGCCCACACATCTCGACTAGCTCGATGTGATGGTTGCCCCGATCGAGTCGGGCCGGGTACGCGAGAAGTTTCGCCCAGATCGGATCGTCACTACCAGGGAACGACCAGCGGTCGTTCTGCAACGTCACAGTGCGTTCGTTCGGAGTGCTGTCATTCACTACGTCTCTCAGAACCTCGTGGACCTGTGCGACGAGATTGTCGAGGCGTGTCGCAAGGCGATCATTGCCGAGTGGGTTCGCCATGCCCCGAAGTTTTCGTTTGATCGAGACCGATTGTGGGACGTCAAGCTTGGCGGTGACGAGATCTTCTATCCGCCGCACCGTGAACCCATCGGAGGTGGTAGCTACCACCGAGGCCAACCAGGCGCCCTGTTCGATCAGACGTTTCGTCTGCCTCGGTTCGGTACTCGTCCCAACCTTCATCGACCCGTCGCGGAAGGCCGCCAGATACAACACGTTTGCCTGGGACAGATGGTCGATGACCGTTTCGTCGATCTGGTCGCGGGAACGTCTATGGGCGTGATGGAGATCACCGGCCAGTTCGGCATCGGCCACCGCGCAGGCGACACACGAACGCTCGCCGGCTTGGGGCGGGCGATCACAGTCTTGATAACGTCCCGACCGTTTTGCGACCGAATGATGGCCCAGGCAATGGCGAGGCGAATCGACGCTCGCCCGGAAATTGAAGGTGAGACCGACGGCCGGCACAAGATGCGAGGTTTGACCGGGCGCCCGGCACCGCAGCAGACAACCGTCGTCGGTCCAGGTCGACCCGAGCACGATGATGTTGTCGCCGGTGATCTCATCCACCCTACGTGAGCCTACGAACGAACGACGGTTGTCGGGCAGACAAGAACATCAAGACATCAAACCCTCAAGGACATCAGACTTTTCGAGGACATCGAGGGCACCAAGTGGCACCGAGTAAGGTCTGACAATGGACCATCCTCCTCCCGACACGAAGAACTGGAGTTGGGTGCTCACCCGCCCCTGCCCGCAGTGCGGATACGACGCCACCTCGACCGACCCGACCGATACGCCCGCATTGGTTCGAGCCAACGCCGCAAGTTGGCGGGTCGCATTGAGCCGAGGCGAGATCGTCGATCGCCGGCCCCCGGTGTCGCCGGGGCAGCCGCCCGTGTGGTCTGCGGTCGAATATGGAGCACACACTCGCGACGTCTATGCCGTATCGACCAAGCGGTTGATTCAGATGCTCAAGAAGAAGGCGCCGACCTTCCACGATTGGGATCAGGGTCAAGCCGCCATCGATGATGGCTACGCCCAGTCCGACAGAAATAGGGTGAGCTACGACCTTGCATCGGCGGCGGGAAAGATGGCCGACCTGCTCGACAAGGTTCGCGGCGAGCAGTGGCAGCGGACGGGCACCCGATCCGATGGCACCGAATTCACCGTCGCCGGGTACGCGCTGTACATCCTCCACGATGTAACCCACCATTTGTGGGACGTCGAGCAGGGCTTCCAATCCATCGCCGACGCCGACGCCGACGCCAACGAATCGGGAACACCGCCCATCGCCGAAGACGAACCATCGAGCGACGGCAGCCCCCGGCCATGACTGAGCTGACTCACCCCGAGTTTCGGATCGATGGCGATCGGCTCATCGACCGCCTCGCCGCTCTGGCCGAGATAGGCGCCATCGTCGACACCGCCGGCTCTTCTCGATTGGCCTTCACCGATGCCGACAAGGAGGGGCGCGACCTCGTCATGACCTGGATGACCGACCTCGGCCTCGACGTCACCATCGATGGGATCGGCAACACCGTCGGCCTCTGGCGACCGGATGGCATGGACGAGACGGCGGCACGCTCGGCACCGGTCATGACCGGAAGCCACATCGACACCGTGCGAACCGGTGGCCGCTACGACGGAAACTTGGGCGTGTTGGCCGGGCTCGAAGTGATCGAATCGTTGGCGACGGCCGGTATCCGCCCCGATCGGCCGTTGGCGGTGGCGTTCTTCTCGAACGAAGAGGGGGCCCGGTTCCCGCCGGACATGATGGGGTCGCTCGTCTACGTCGGCGGTATGGGGCTTGAAGACGCTCAGGCGATCACCGGAATCGATGGGGCGGTCGTCGGTGAAGAACTGGACCGGATCGGCTATCGAGGATCTGCCCCGTGCCCCGGCCTGGTGCCCCACGCCTTTGTCGAGCTGCACATCGAGCAAGGACCGGTGTTGGAAGAACAGGAGATCCAGATCGGTGTCGTCGAGAGCGTCCAAGGGATTTCATGGACCGAGGTCACCATCGACGGCCAATCGAATCACGCCGGTACCACGCCCATGCGATTACGTCACGATGCCGGGTATGCGGCGGCCAGAATCGCCACCTTTGCCCGCCAGCTGGCGGCAGACCTTGGCCCCCCTCAAGTAGCGACCGTGGGGGCGATAGACCTACATCCGAACCTGGTAAACGTGGTAGCGGCTCGGGCGACGCTCACCGTCGACCTTCGTAACACCGACGATCAGATACTCCAGGACGCCGAGGCTCGGTTGATGGCAGAACTCGATGCGGTGGCCAGGGCCGAGGGAGTGGAGATCACCACCAGGAGCCTCGCCCGATTCGAGCCGGTGAGTTTTGACCCGACCGTGGTAGACCTCGTCGAACACACAGCAAAAGCCCTCGGCTCAACGACACTCCGGCTCCCGTCTGGGGCCGGCCACGATGCCCAGATGCTGGCCAGGGTATGTCCGACAGCCATGATCTTCACCCCGAGCCGCGACGGGATCAGTCACAATCCTGCCGAACACACCGACCGCCAAGATTTGGTGGCGGGGGCCAACGTGCTCGCCCACGTGATGATGGCGCTCACCAAAACCTGAGCGACCGGCGGCCACCTCACGCCCGTTTGGTGTTCCACCACAGCAACCCGAGGCCACCGAGTGGGATCGGCACCGCAAACGAGAGGAACCGGAACAGCAGCACCGAGGCGACGAGCGGTGACTCCGCCCCACCGCCGACCGCGCTCAGCGCGCTGACTAGGCCGAGCTCGACAACCCCGAGGCCACCGGGGGTGATCGGTAACGCGCTCACCAACCGTCCGAAGGCGAATGCAGCCAAGATCGGAGCAAAGCCGAGCACGTCCCGCTCGACCCCGACAGCTCGCACACAGATCACGAGCAGCAGGTAGAGGTTGGCATGGCCGGCCACCGTCCAAAACGTAAGCGCCCGCCAACGTTCAGCAAGCAACGTCACCGTCTCGCTTCGCAGTTCGTCTAGTCGATCGCTCCAGCCGGTCCCAGCGAGCCGAAGCCGATCGATGAGTCGCCCCACCGTCGAGGCCGTTCGTGGGCCCGACAATACGGTGGCGAGCAGGATCGCTGCAACGGCGAACAAGACAGTTCCGACGACGGCGGCCTGGACCAGGCTCGGACCGACCGGGCGTTGGGTGGCGAGCCACGCTATGGCGATCAATGGGGTGCCGAGTTTGACGAAGGTATCCCACATCCCGGTCACGACGATCGAACGAGCGATAGCGCCGGGGGCCAACCCAGCCCACCGATACATCGACCACGTCAGACCGATAGCTAGGGCACTACCACCGGGCACGACGTTGGTCACCGCCGAGGTTGCCCAATCGGTTCGAACCGCATGCAGAACCTTGAGACCGGGGAGGGCCGCGACCTGCGATGCCGATGGTGCCACCAGGTTGGCTCCGCCGATTACCGCCAACGCCGCGGCCCAACCAGTGTTCAGTTGCCGAAATTGGGCCAAGACCTCGTCGTAGGGGGCGATGGCCGGCAACGCCCACAGGAACGCTGACACGACGATGACAACGCCCCCAACGGAGCGGAGCAGCCGTCGCCACGGCGTACCGCCAGCAGAGAGGAGACTCGCCTCCTGATCCGACGTGTCAGGCCCGACTGCGGTGGAACGGCCGGGCTCGGCCCTGTCGGTCAGAGCACCTCGCTGCCGTACATCTGGCCGAGATCGTCGGCGATCAGTTCGAGGCGTTCACCGTCGGGTCCCATGAAGTAGATCGAGGTTTGGTCTTGGAAGAAGATGTCTACCCCTGCTGTCTCGAGTTTGGCTTTCAGGTGTTGCCACCTGTCCAGGGTCACCGAGATGGCGATGTGGTGGAGTCCTCCGAGCACCTCGGCGTAGGGTCCGAGGTCCAGACCGGGGAAGTCGAAGAAAGCGAGCGCGTTGCCGTTCCCCAGGTCGAAGAAGAAGTGGGTCGATCCGTCATAGTCACGGTTCTCGAAGAGCTCCGTCAACGGGAATTCGAGCAAGTCCTGGTAGAACTCGATCGTTCGTTCCACATCGTGGGAAAGCAACGCGATGTGGTGAACCCCCTGAGCCGACGATGGCGGACGTTCGTCGACCGCCCGCAGGTGAGCCGAACGTAGCCGATCCCATTCTTCGGTGCGGGTCGAATCGGTGGCGGTGGCGGTCTGGTTGGGTTCCGCGGTCGTTCCAGATGCCTCGCTCATGTACCTCAGTCTATGGGCGGTCCTGCGTGCCATGTCGGGCCGGCAATGTTGCAGTGGCATGCTGGTGGCGTGGCAGTGGATTTTACCCTCAGCGGCGACGAGGAACGCCGGAGCGACCTTCGACGCATGAAATTGGTAGCTACCGGGCTATTCCTGCTGGCGGCCATCGTGTTTGTGATCGCTCGGGCTGGTGAGGCAGACCGGGAGTGGCTCGGCTTTGTTCGAGCCACTGCCGAAGCGGCCATGGTCGGCGCGTTGGCCGACTGGTTCGCGGTGACGGCGTTGTTTCGACATCCGCTCGGTGTACCGATCCCACACACCGCCATCGTCAAGAAACGTAAAGACCAGATCGGGGAAAGCCTTGGAGGCTTCGTCCAGGACAATTTCTTAACCCGCCAGGTGGTGACCGAACGGCTTCAGAACGCTGAGTTGGCCAGTCGGATCGGGGAGTGGCTAGCCACGCCGGGTAACGCCAAGACCCTCGGTGATCAGAGCGCGGCCGTCGTTCGGGGAGTGACGGAGGTCCTCCAAGACGACGTCATCCAGACCGGCATCGAGTCGGTGGTGATCGACCGGGCCCGAGAGATCAAGGTAGCGCCGGTCGTCGGTCGGGCCCTCGATGTGGCCATCGAAGGCGACCACCACCAGGTGGTGCTCGATTCGGTGATGGAAGCGCTCGATACCTTCCTCGACGAGAGCGCCGACACGTTCCGGTCCCGGCTCACTCAGGAGTCGCCGTGGTGGGTGCCCGAGACGGTCGATGACGTGGTCTTCGACAAGATCTATGCCGCCGTTCGAAAAGTGCTGTCCGACATGCGAAGCGACCGGGATCATGAAATGCGACGCGAAGTCGAGCGGCGAACAATCAAATTGGCTCAGGAACTGCGAACCTCACCGGAGTTGGTGGCAAGAGGGGAGGAGATCAAGGCTGAAGTGCTGGCTCACCCCGAAGTACGAGCCTGGTCGGCGGGGCTGTGGTCGAGGCTCAAATCCGGTTTGATAGAGGCCACCGAAGATCCAGATTCCGAACTTCGCCACCGGTTGGAGGAGGCGTTGACCGAAGGTGGGGCCCAGCTGGCAGCCGATTCGACCCTTCAAGCCAAGATCGACCGATGGATCGTTGACGCTGTCGGCTATGTGGCAGAACAGTTCCGGGGCGAAGTTGCGGAGTTGATCGCCGCCACCGTCCAACGCTGGGATGCTGAGGAGACGGCAGAGCGAATCGAGTTACAGGTCGGTCGAGACCTCCAGTTCATCCGAATAAACGGCACTATCGTCGGCGGGCTCGCCGGCTTGGCCATCTACACCGCGTCGGAGCTGCTTCTCCGGTAGCCGGCCCGAGACAGGCCCCGATGGTGTGTCTCGGACTTATGGCGTGTCGCCTCCGTCGCCGAGCATCGACTCGGGAAGTACGAGTGGCTCGGTTGGAAGCGCCGCCATCGTAAAGGCGGCGAGGAGGTCTGCCAGCTCAGCGGGCTGTCCCTCCTCGCATAAGCCGAGGGTCGAGGCCAGAAACGATCGGACGTCGGCCGGTCGGTTACCTCGGGCCGCCTGGTCGTCGAGATCGACCGCGCCATGGCGTTTCGCCAGACGATCCCCCGAGGGCGCCAGCACCAGAGGAATGTGAGCGTGTTCTGGCGTCGTGAAGTCAAGCTTCTCATAGAGGAACAGGTGCCGGGCCGTCGACTCCAGGAGGTCATCGGCTCGGACGACCAGCTCGATGCCTTGCGCCGCATCGTCGATAACGACCGCCAGATGGTATGCCGGGGTGCCATCGTTTCGCCGTACGACAAAGTCGTCAAGTTCGAAGGTCTGAGGCCCAGCCGCCCGGTCGATGAAGTGTCGCACCTCGCCGTGGGCCCGAACCCGGAATGCCGGCTCTCGCACCGTGGCCCTCGCCGATCGTTCGACGGTCGACAGAGTCCGGCACGTGCCGGGGTAGCGGCGCCCGGCGTGGGGGTTGTTCGGGGCCTGGGCCGCTTCTCGAATCTCCCGGCGTGAGCAATAACAGGGGTAGAGCAGATCCTCGGCCAGTAGCTGTTCTATCGCCGTCTCGTAGGCATCGAGCCGGTCCGATTGTCGGAGCGTCGGTTTGTCCCAGTCGAGACCGATGGCCTGGAGATCGTCGGCTTGGGAGATGTAGTGCTCATCTCGAATCGACGCGGTATCGAGATCTTCGAATCGAAGGTAGAACGGCGCACCGTCACTGCGGGCGAACAACCAAGCAACCAGGGCGGTTCGTAGATTCCCGAGGTGGAGGCGACCGGTAGGGCTCGGAGCGAAGCGTCCGGAAGGCATCGATAGCCAGCATGCCAGACTGGCGCCCTGTCATCTCAACCACGACCCCGCTGTCTGACGGTGATCGCTAGTTGTCTTCAAGTCGAGCCCAGCAGGAGCCCAGCAGCTCAAGCTCCTCGGGCGAGAAGTGGTTGAGAAAGATCTCGCGCACGAGCGCGGTGTGATGTCGTGCTGTATGAATGAAGTGATCGCGGCCGGCTTCGGTGAGGACCGCGTAGGCCCCCCGTCGGTCTTCTTCGGCTCCTGCCCGTGCCACAAGACCTGCCCCCTCGAGCCGGTCAATCAGCCGGCTCGTGCCGCTGTGGGTCAACACGCTGTGCTCGGCGAGTTCTTGAATGCGAAGGCGACCGTCCTGCTGGAGAAAGAGTCGCAGAAGTACCTCGTATTCGGCGTGGCTGAGCCCTGAAGTGCGACGCAGGTTCTCCTCGATACGTTTTGACAGCTGCCCATGCGTTGACAAAAAACCGCCCCAGGCTGCGGCCTCAGCACTGGTGAAGAAGTCGTCCATATGACTCCAGCATGCCAGAGTCGATCGAGCCGCCACATCTTGGAGCGGCTGTTTCGTGGGCGATGGGGGGTGTGCGCGCCGACGCCGACACACCAACAGCCGATACAGCAGTGTCCATGCCGCGCCGCTACGCGGTGGCGAGGCCTGATTCGCCATGCAGCCCGAAGAAGAGACGCTGTCGGTACTTCGGAACGAACAACGCCAGCAGGAACATGGTGTCGACAATGGTCATGATGCCCGGAAAGAGGTATGGGTTGGAACCCTCCTCAACGATTGACGGAGCCCCGACCTCGCCCGTGGTCACGAAGTTCCCGACGTGGTCGACGATCGATATCACCAAGTAGCTGACCACAAACGACCAGGTAACGAATCCGGGACGTTTCCACACAGCCCACACGAGCGGCAGCGCAAAGACCGCGGCGAACAAGTCGAGGTACGCCGGAAAGAGCCAGGCAGCAGACTCCGCCCCGTCGTTGATGTCGCCGATCAGTGTGAGGGCGATCGCTCGGGAAACCTGCAACAGCAGCCACAGCATCAGCCCGTACAAGACAACCTTTTCTGCAGTTGTTCGTGCGTTCGCCTTGCTGGTGTCTTCGGCGTGCATCATGTCGAATCCTTCGTAGTTGCCGTCGGTAACTGAACGGGCGGTAGAGGTGTGTGCGCATGCACCTCGTGAACTATATGCATGCGCACGCATCAATGCCACTCGAGACTCGCACATATCGTCGTGCTCGTCAGTTGCGTTCCGCCGCGCTTGTCTTCAGCGGGCGGCTCACCGGACTTGCTGATGCTCGCGTCAGCCTGCGGTCCTCCGGTAACGTTCGACGGTGACGGCATCAACCTGTTGGCGGTCGTGGAGTTCGAACCGTCGCGGGTGGTAGCGGCCTGCGAACAGGGGGCGACCAGATCCCAGGACGAGGGGCTGGCGTTTGAGGACCAACTCGTCGATCTCATCGAGCACCGCTCCGGCGATCACGCCACCACCGCAAAGCCACACACCGAGACCATCGCCGGCCTTGAGTTCCCGGACGACATCGATCGGGTTGTCAGAGTGGAGTTCGACGTCACGGGCGAACCCCGATGTGAGGTGGCGGGAGAAAACCACTTGACGGTCGAGGTGGCCGTATGGGCTCTTGGCGCCCTGATCGAGGGCCAACTGGTAGGTGGAACCTCCCATTATGACGGTGTCGAACCGGCGGGGTTTGTCGTCGATGCCGAGGTGCTGGCGAGCCGCGGTCGGCAGCGTTTCCGGAAAGTGCTCAGCGATGTGCTCGATGATCGCTGGGCCTTGTTCGAACTCATCGGTCTGGCCATCGGGTCCTGCAATAAAGCCGTCTTGTGACACGGCGACGAGATAGGTCAGCGGGCGCATGGACGTATGCCTCCTGGTTGGGACGACGTTGTTAACCACAACACTTGTTGTGGTTAACAACCATACGATGTTCTGCATGTAACCACTACACCTGTCGTGATCCGGTAGGTTTTCTCTGTGCCGACAAACCCGACAAGACGGAAGAAACTCGCCGATGCCGGACTGCGAGTGCTGGCACAATCCGGCGCCCGAGGTCTCACCCACCGGGCGGTCGACGCCGAGGCCGACGTCCCGGACGGCACATGCTCGAACTATTTTGGATCGCGCGACGAACTGCTCGGTGCGCTGGCTGAACACGTCTATGTACGAATCGGGCCAACACCCGACCGTTTACAGGAGCTCGCAGGACGACCGCCAACACTCGATGTGCTCGTCGACTACATCCGATACATCGTCGAGCGGACGACGGCATCTCCCGAACTCACCGTCGCATTGTTTGAACTCCGTTTGGAGGCTCGGCGACGCCCCGGACTGGCCGCCATACTCGGGCCGACGCTCCAATCAGCCTTTGCCGACGACGTCGCATTCAACCGCGAGCGAGGACTTCCGGGCTCCTCGACGGAGATCGCTCTCTTGCACTACGCCATCGACGGCCTCCTATTCGATCGGTTAACGGTCCCCTTGGCGCCCAACCTCGACGTCGACTCGCTGGTCGATCTCATCGTCCGCCGACTCGTCGGGCCAGTGGAGTGAGACGGCCGACGTCTCTGACCAAGCGAATCGTTCCGCCGACGGCGCCGGCCTGTCTCCGAACCCGATTGAGCGTGGCAGAATATGACCGTGACCACCACGTCGACCGACCACGCGTCTAAGCAAAACACAGACCCTGACCAGCAACCCGATGGTGCGCCCGGAGAGACTGGCCTACTCACCGGTCTGGAGGTCGGCCAGCCGATCGTGTACGGCGGCAATCGGGTCACCCACGTCGGGCCGGAACTGGCGGCCGCATTTGAGTCAGGGGATCGGCTTATCGTCGTCGCCGACACCGGCGACCTGCTCCACGTCCCGCAGGCCGAATGGTTGGTCGCGGCCGAAACGATCGAACGAGCCGCCACGGCGTTCCTGGCGCTCGGCGCCGTATCGGACGACGCCATACGCGACTTCTTCGACCGCTTCGCCAGTCGTTTGGCCGATGACGAAGTGTTCGAAGTGATCGCCGCGGCCAACGCCAAAGACATTGCGTCGGCCCAATCTCGAGGTCGATCCACCACCCGGCTGGAACTCTCGCACAAGATGCGGACCGACATGATCGCAGGACTGGCGACATGGCGAGACACCGCTCCCAGCCGCGATTCGACGGTCGACGCGATCGACCACGACGGGTGGCGATTGGAGCAAAGAACCGCCGGGCTCGGCGTCATCGGCTTCGTCTTCGAAGGCCGACCAAACGTGTTCGCCGACGCCTGCGGAGTCATCCGCAGCGGCAACGCGGTGGTGTTTCGGATCGGGTCCGACGCGCTCGGCACCGCCCAAGCCATCGTCCGTCACGCCCTCGATCCTTCCCTGGCCGACGCCGGGCTACCGGCCGGAACCGCCGGCCTTGTCGACAGTCGAACCCACGCCGCCGGTTGGGCCATGTTTGGCGACCCTCGCCTCTCTTTGGCCGTAGCGCGTGGAAGCGGCAAGGCCGTCGACCAACTCGGGGCCGTTGCTCGCAGCGTGGGGACGCCGGTCAGCCTTCATGGCACCGGCGGCGCATGGATCGTCACCGGGGCGGGATGCGACGCCGACCGGCTTGAGGCCGTCGTTCGCACCTCGCTCGACCGTAAAGTCTGCAACACCCTCAATACGTGTTGCGTGCTCCGGTCGAGAGCTGACGAACTGATGCCCCGAGTCTTGGCCGGGCTGCGTGCGGCGGCCCACGACCGCAACGTAGAGCCAAAGCTCCACGTAGCCCCCGACGCCGAGGCCTATGTCGATCACAGCTGGTTCAACACCCGGGTACCCATAGCGCGAGCCGCCGGGGTCGTCGAAGAACCGATGGCGGAACGAATCGGCGCCGATGAACTCGGCCACGAATGGGAGTGGGAAGATTCGCCGGAGATCACGGTGGCGGTCGTCGACTCGGTGGCCGATGCGGTCGAGCGATTCAATCGGCAGTCACCCCGTTTCGTGGCCAGCATCGTCAGCGCTGACGAAGCCGAACAGGAAGAATTCTGGTCGAGCATCGACGCGCCGTTCGTCGGCGATGGGTTCACCCGTTGGGTGGACGGCCAATACGCACTCAACAAACCGGAACTCGGTCTATCCAACTGGCAGTCGGGCCGGCTGTTTGGCCGCGGTGCGGTACTCTCGGGAGACAGCGTCTATACGGTCCGCAGCCGCGTCCGCCAAGAAGACCCCAACCTCCGTCGGTGATTTTGGGCCGCCGAGGTTCAGTCCATCGCCTACCCGTTGCCGGCGATGGTGATCGATCTCCCCGGAGCCTCCTGCGCCACCCGATCGATGACGATCTCAACCGCCTGATCGGGATCTGCCTCCGATCCAAAATCGACGATGACATCGGCCGAGGGATTCTCCTCGACCGCAGCCCGCAACTGGCGCTCGAACGACCGATACGAACCAAGCCACAAAAGGCCATCTGACCGCACGGCCACCCGACCGTTCGACGACGGCGCCGGACGGAGGGTAAACGGTCGAACGACGTGAGCGATGACGGTCGCCCCGATGCCGACCAGCACCGCCCAGTGAACGGCTGGCGTGACGACCAGAGTGACGACGAAGGTCAGCCAGGCCAATGCCGCCTCCAAGCGGGATCGCCGCCACAAACCGAGAAGCGCTCGGGGTTGCACAAGACCGACGACGGCACCGACGACGATGGCCCCCAGCACGGCCAGCGGCAACCGATCGAGCACCGAGGCCACCGGGAGGAAGGCAAAGACGACAAGCCCGGTGATGCCACCGCTCCAGCGGGTCTTGGCCCCGGCCAAGCGATTGATCGAACTCCGGGAAAACGACCCACCGACGGGGACCGCGCCGGACACGCTGGAGATGAGGTTGGCGAATCCAGAACTGGCGAACTCGCGGTTGGCATCCCACACCGATCCATCCTGTTTTGCAAACAATCGAGCGATCGACGCCGGTTCGGCGAAACCGACGAGCGCGATGATCAGCCCACCGAGAGCCAAGGTCGAGACCTCGCTCCACGGCAACGCCAAGGACAGGGTCGGGAAACCTTGGGGGATGGGAGTGGTGTCTCCGACGGTAAGGACACCGCCGTCCGACACGGTTGCATAGGCCAGCCCGACCACTACGGCCACCGCAACCCCAGGAAAGAGGCGGTGGAGTCGACGGCCACCAAGCATCACCACGAGGGTGACGGTCGCTAACACGAGATCGCCGATCGACCACCGGCCAGGGTTGCCGATCGACCAGGCAGCCTGTCCGATGGTTGATCCTTGGGGCGCGGTGAGGCTCGTTCCAAGGGTCTTGGGCAGCTGGGACGACATGATGACGATGGCGGCCGCCGAGGTAAACCCCATACGAACCGGCTCAGCGATGAGGAACGCCAACCAACCGAGACGGGCGAGTCCGAGGGCGAGGCGACAGACGCCGACTATCAATGCCAGTAGGGCCCCAAGGCGAACCCACTCCGGGTTGTCAGACGAGAACCCTGCACCTTGAAGCGCAGCGAGGGTCAACAGGCTGGTGAGGGCCACCGGACCGGTTTGAAGATATGGCGATGAGGCGAACAGAGAAAAGCCGATAAGCGGGAGCGAGGCCGCGAACAGCCCGACTACCACCGGCATCTCGGAGATCTGAGCGTACGCCAGCGACTGCGGTATCAGCACCAAGGCGACGCTGATCCCGGCGATGACGTCGGTCACCGTTGGTCGCGGCAAATCCAAGCGGTCCGTCACCACCGCAGCCTACTGGGGGCCGCCGGTGCGTCGTGACGATCCGGCGACGAGTTGGAGCGCTACCCCGGCAAGGATGATCGGCGCGCCGAACCAGGCCCCCGGCGTTGGCCGTTCGCCCAAGAACAGCAGTACAAGGAGGCTGGCCCCGATCGGCTCAGCGAGGAGCGAAAGGGAGACGGTGAGCGAACCGAGCCGACCGAGTAGATAGTTGAGCGACGTGTGGCCAACGAGCTGCGGGCCGAGAATCATGGCCAAAATGGCCAGCCATGCGCCGGTGCTCGGCGCGATAACCGGTCGACCGAACGCCAGCGCGATGGGGGCCATCACGATGGCGGCAATGGCGTAGGTTCGACCGGCATATGCCGCGGTGGACAACCGTTGCCGGAGGCGATCGCCGATCGATAGGTACACGGCAATCGCAGCCGCCCCGACCAGGGCGAGGGCGTTTCCGAGTTGCGGTCGCCGGCCGAGGGTCGACGGGGCACCGATGCCGCCTCCGTCGGATTCGATGACGGCGATGGTCCCGCCGATCCGGGCGTCGGTAACGGCAAGAATGGCGGTACCGAGCGCAGCTAGTCCGATGGAAAACAACGTAGTCTTCGAGGGCTTTTTGCCGGATGCGATTTGAAACGACGCAATCATGATGGGAGCGGTTGAGACCAAGGTCACCGAAGACGCCACCGACGTGAGGGTGAGCGACGCCATCCAGGCCGCGAAATGCACGCCGAGGGCGATCCCGGCGATCGCGATTGACCGCCGATCGGAGCGAGCGAGCCGGGAAGACGACCGGTGGGCGGCGGGGGCGAGGGCGATGGCGCCGCCCGCAGTGCGCCAGAAGGCCAGGGAAACCGCGGGAATGGCAGCCCATCTGACGAGAATAGCCGAGCTTGAAATAGCCAAAACGGCAAGGATCAACATAGCTACCGTGAGCATCGAGATCGATGTTGTCGGTCGGGGTGCCAGGCCGGGTGATTGCACGACGACAGCCTAAGGAGCAAAGAAAGGTGGTGTCGATCGTTGGATGTGAGGTTGGTTCCCGCAACTATGTTTGGGTGACCGATTTAGCACCCACCGAAAAGCCCCTCTTGATCGTTATGGCCGCCGGCCTCGGCAGCCGTTTTGGGGGAGTGAAACAGCTGGCAAGAGTCGGACCCGAGGGCGAAGCGTTCTTTGATCTATCGATCAAAGACGCGTTGACCGCCGGATACGGGGACGTCGCCATCATCGTCCGGTCTGAGATCGAAGATGACGTTCGGACCCACGTGGCATCGCAGCATGGGCAGTTGCCGGTCCGATACGTTCGTCAGGATGATCTAGGTCCTGACCGAGCCAAACCCTGGGGCACGCTCCACGCCGTGTTGAGTTCGGCCGGTGTCATCGACCGTCCATACACCGTCATCAATGCCGATGACTACTACGGCCCGCAGAGTTTCGTGCTCGGTGCCGAACTCATGGGTCGGCTCGCGCCGGGCAAGGCTGGAAACGTGGCATTCGAGCTTGGCTATACCGTGCCACCATCAGGTTCGGTGACTCGAGCCGTGACCGAGGTAACGGATGGTCGATTGACCGCCATCGTCGAGACGGACGAATGCGAGCGTCTGGCCGATGGTACATTCTCAGCCGGTGGGGAAACCGTGCCGGCCACCACCCCGGTCTCGATGAATTTCTGGTGTTTCCACCACTCGATCATGGGCGACTTTCAGCATCAGTGGGATGGCTTCCTCGCAGAACACGCCGACGAGGAGAAGGCGGAGATCCAACTCCCGACGGTGGTCGGCGACCTGATGGATGCCAACAAGCTTGAGGTCGAGGTAATCCAGTCGCCGGAACGGTGGATCGGGATCACCAATCCCGAAGACCTTGAGTTGGCTAAGAAGGCATTGGCCGACCGCTAACCATCACCGGGTCATGTGTCCGCCGGTAGGTGCCTACAGCATCCGCCGGCGGACCTTTCCGATCGCTGTTGTCGGGAGCTCGCTCCGCAGCTCGATGGCCTTGGGGGCACACCAGACGGGAAACCGTTCGATGACGGTATCCCGAAGCTGTGCCACCGTAGGTGGCGATTCGGTGGCCTGAGGGACGACAACCGCCACCACTCGTTGGCCCCAATCCGGGTCCGGTCTGCCGATGACCGCCACCTGAGCAACATCGTGTCGCGTGGCGATGTGTCGCTCGATCTGCTCCGGCCATACTTTTTCGCCACCGGTGACGATGACATCGTCGCTCCGCCCCGCTACCCGCAACCTGCCATCGACGAGCGAGCCAAGGTCGCCGGTCGGGAACCAGCCGTCCCGGTCGAACGGGCTTGGCCCCTGGCGGTACCCGCGAAACAACATGGGACCGCGAACCAGTATTTCCCCCTCTGGCACTCCATCTCCTGTGTCGCCGATGCGGATCTCTAGTCCGTCGAGGTGTCGCTGAGTTTTGGTGTCGTCGTAGATGATGCCGGAGCCGGTTTCGGTCATGCCATAGGTGGCCACGACGTTGCTCGGCCTGTCGGCGGGAGGTGCGGCGCCGCCGATCAACACGGTGCGGAATGCTTTGGGCGGGATCTGGTTGAGGGCCCGGGTGACCAGCGAGACAAGGGTTGCGCCTCGTCGGGCGGCGTCGACCACCGCCGTGGGATCGAAACCGTCATGGACCTCTACCGGAGTGCCGGTTACCACCGACCGCAGCACCACCGACAGCCCGCCGATGTGGGCAAGGGGGAGGCAAGCCAACCACCTATCGGCGGTCGGGTCTACGCCTAGGGCGCGGCTGGTGGCCATCGCAGACGCTTCGACCGAACCCATGGTGTGCACGACCCCCTTTGGTCGGCCGCTGGTGCCACTGGTGGCCACCACCACGGCGTCGCCGGCCTCGGTCGGTAGTCCGTCGTCGAGCGACCGGCGTTTGCCGTCAGATTCGATGACCGCACCGGGGCGGAGCGCGTCGAGTACCCGCCGTGCTTCGGGGGACGGGAGTCGAGGGTCGATCGGAGCGATGGCGTCTCCCGCGGCCCACACCCGGGTGATGGCATCGACGAACGCCGGTCCGCCCGGCATCGTCACCGCTACTAGAGTCGGCATGGTCGGGTTCCCAGCCGATCGAGTTCACGCATGGTTCGAGCGTAACCTCGGCGCGAATCTTCAGCTCTATACGACAGCTGTCGATACATAGAGAATGTCATTGGCTATCATGCATCCAGTGCATGACCAGGGAGTGGTGTGGCGTAATGGGCAGTTGATGCCTTTTGCCGATGCTACGACCCACGTCTTGTCTCATATGTCGGCTCGCGGTTCACAGATCTTCGACGTTCTGTTGGTGACGCGAACCGACGTCGGCCCGTGCGCTGTTGGCCTTCGGGCCCACGTCACCCGATTTCTCCGGTCCGCCGAAATGATGGGCATGATCGAGACCGGCGAAGTCGCTGAACTTGAACATGCCGTGGCGCAAACGGTGATCGCCAACTCCAGCCCGGTCAGCAAGAACGCTGATCGGACCGGTCCGGTTGTGGTCAAATTGATCGCCGGGTGGGCTGAAGAAGGCGTTGGCTTGTTGCCGGCCGAACTTCGGCCAACCGTGTACGTATTAGCGCTGCCCCACGTCGGCGAACACGAGGTCGACAGTCTGGGCCCTCCGGCCAAGGTAAAAACGGCCTCGATGCCCAAGATCCCATCGGAAATCTTGCCGCCATCGATGAAAGTAGCGGCCGGTTACACCCCGGGTGTCCGTGAGGTGCTGGCCGCCAAGGCGGAGGGGTACGACCAAGTGGTGTTTCGCACTATGGACGGCGACCTGGCCGAGTCGACGACGTTGAGCATGGTCGTGCTCTCCGACGGCAAAATTGCGGTTCCGCCGCTCGACTCGGTGCTCGACGGCATTACTCGACGCCTCATCCTCGACGCAGCCCAACATCTCGGAATTCCTACCGAGGTTCGGGTTATCGGCTGGGAGGAGGTTCTTGAGGCCGATGAGCTGATGCTGACCTCGACAAACAACCCTGTTCAGCCGGTCGAACTCCTCGACGAGATCCCGTTCGAGGCGCCAGGTCCTATGACATCGGCAATAGCGGCCTGTGTGACCGACACACTTCGAGGCCATCACGAACTGAGCGAGGTTTGGCTGACGCCCCTCGATGGTCTCGTCGGCTGACTAAGACCGTGCCGGCACTTCGTTGTTGGCTCCGCAGTGGGTGTCAGGCCTGCTCGGCGATGTAACGGCGAAGATTGTCGGTTGCCTTCTCAGCTGCAGCATCTAGCACGCCGTCCAACATTCCTGACCAGAGCGACCCATCGTAGGTGAGTTCTAGTTTGGCCCTGCTGGCCAGCGGCGGCCGGTCGAGGGGATCGACGGCGACTTCGAACACCCAGGTCGAGTGGTTCTTGCCGTCGAGCTCGCAGCGTTCGAAACGAGCGTGGTAGGGCGCTCCCTGGGGCACCGACACCATTCGAAGCCGCTTCGATCGGGACAGCGGCCCAATGCGTGCCCGCAGCGTGACGATCCAGGCCGAGCCGTTGCCGTCCGTGTCGGGCTCCACAGCATCGACAACGTCGAGCCATTCGGAGTAGGTGGTCAGTTCGCCAACAACGGCGAACAGCCCGTCGGGGGAGGCTTCGGTTTCGGCCCAGTACTCTCGTCGCACGCTCCCAGTGTGCCCGGTCTCACCCGTCGCTGTGGCGCCCTCTACCCTCGAGGCCGTGTCCGAGCCAGCCAAGTTGACCGCTACCGCTGATGACAACCCTCCGCAGCCACCTCATGGCCACGCGGTAACCGTTCGCCTGGACGACGACGTGTCGACGGTTGCTATCGGTGCGAGGGCTGGGCTCCTTTGGTCTCATGGTGGCTTCACACTCGCCGGCGTCGGTGAGGCTGGCCGAATTCGGGTAGACCGGCCGGGCGGTCACGGTCGGGCCGCAGAGGCGCTCGGGGCTCTGGTTGGTCCCGGTCATGAGTCGGCGGCCACACCGGACTGGCCCGGGACGGGCCCGGTTGCTCTTGCTGCGTTGCCGTTCGACCCGAAACGATCAGGCGAACTTGTCGTTCCCCGAATCGTCGTCGGCAGCGACGGTCAAGGTCGGCGTTGGCTGACGGTCATCGGTCCCCAGGATGCCTCGCCCGCCGACCTTGCCGCCTCCGCCAAGGCTGAGATCGACGGGTTGATGGCCGAACCGGCCACCGGTGACGAGCCGACAACCTTTGACTTAGCGTCGGTACTTCCGCCCGAGGTGTGGCGAGATGAGATCGTGGCTGGTGTCACGGCTCGAATCCGGGACGGGGAGCTGACCAAGGCGGTGCTGGCCCGGGAGTTGGTACTGAAGACCGACGTTGCCATCCGGCCCCAATCGGTGATCGATCGGCTTCACGCGGTGTTCCCCACCGCCGCGTTGTTTCTTGTCGATGGCTTCGTTGGGGCGTCGCCGGAGCTTCTGGTTTCCCGTTTGGGCGACGTGGTACGAGCGCATCCGCTCGCCGGCACGGCCTCTCGCTCATCCGATCCGGCACTCGATCAACGGCAGGCCGCCAGTCTGCTCGGGTCGAAGAAGGATCGTTGGGAGCATCGCATCACGATCGACTGGCTTCTCGATAATCTGCTCCCGTTTTGTTCCTACGTCGATGCGGAACCGGAGCCTTCGATTGTGACGCTGGCCAACGTCCACCACCTCGGTACCCTGGTGGAGGGCCGGTTATCGGGGCCGGCATCATCGGTGTTGGAACTGGTCGCCGCCCTCCACCCAACCCCCGCCGTCGGCGGGATGCCGCAGGCCGATGCGTTGGCCTTGATCGGCGCGGTGGAACAGGCTGAGCGGGGCCGCTACGCCGGCCCCGTCGGGTGGGTCGATAGCGGTGGAAATGGAGCGTTTGCCGTCGGTCTCCGGTCGGCACAATTAGGCGGACTCGAAACTCGATTATTTGCCGGAGTCGGTGTGGTCGCCGATAGCGACCCCTCGGCAGAATTGGCCGAAACCAGGGCCAAATTTCGGGCCATGTTGGGAGCGCTGATCGTCCCGTGACGGCGAATTTCAACGGAACAGGGACATCGGATACTCCCGTTCTGTTTGGGTATAAGTAGCGCATTGTAGTCGATTCACGTGCAGGGCGCTAGCGACAGTCGTCACGTATGAATCGGTGAGGACGTGCTTTTTTAGCGTTAAGGTTGTCGACACCAAGAGTTCGCCTCGCTGAAGCCTGACGGTTAGTCTTTCTGTGTAAAAAGAAGGGCATGGGTATGACTCTTCTCCCCGTTCAGCATGGGGTACTTTTTGTCACATAAACCGAACGCAATGTTCCTGAACTGGTGGGGCAATGGCTGTTTCCCTTCCCTCTGAGGTTCGGGCGGTATTCGGAGCTCTCGGTGGCATGGAGTGGCCCGAAGTCGATGAGGACGAGCTGTGGGCACTTGCTCAGGTGTGGTTCGACTCGGCCAACGAGGTAGAGCAGTTTACCGATGAGGTCATCACGGTCGTCGGGGCGGCACTAGGGGCCTTCGAGGGCACCGCATCGGAGGAGTTCCGTGCCGCACTGGTAGAGCTTGTTTCTGGAAACCCCCCAGTTCTGGGTGGGCTGGCTACCGGATGCCGCGAGCTCGGTCAATATTTGTATGACGTTGCTCTGAATGTGCAGTATTCCAAGTGGATAATCGCCGCAGAACTATTGATCCTTGCTCTGCAGATCATCTATCTCATTCATCTCGCTATCCCCACTGGTGGCGCGTCGTTGTCGGCGATTCCAGCAATTGTCGCCGTCGGACGACACTTCGCGATGCGGGTCATTTGCGTGTTGGTCAAGTCGATCGTCTTTGGGGTAGTGATAGAAGTTGGAATGGATGCTGCAGTGCAAATTGCTCAAATTATCGCAGGTAAACGCCATTCGCTAGACGCGTCTATGTTGGCCAATAGCTCGTTGTCTGGTGTGATTGGAGGAGTGATTAGCGCCGGTTTTGGGCTCGGCCGAGGGGTGGTAGGGAGCCAGGTTCGGGGGCGGGTGGCGACCGCGTCATGGAAGCTTGGTTCCGGATCAGCGACCGGCGCCGCCGAAGGCTACTTGAGTGATGGGTTTTCGGGGCTGGCAACCGGTTCTGGGTGGATCGCCGACTGGAGGTCCGCCACGTCGGGTGCGGCCGAGGGAGGAGTTGACGGTGCAGGAGAAGTGGCTGGCCACTACGACGGAGTCGACGTGCTTTCGGCACACCACAGATCGTCAGACCTCTCGGTCGACGATCTCACGACGGGCAACCACGGGCCACAACCCTCGGTCGGTGGTGATCTTGCGAGCGGCTCGCCAGCGGCCGACGCGCCGACCGACGGGATGGTGCTGAGCCAAGGGGCACCCGGGGCAGGTCAGGCTGAGGGGTCGTTGTCGGGTGCCGAAACGAGCGGAAACGGGTTGGCGGGGCTCGGAGCATCCGATCGGCAGTCGACGAGCCAGCCACTTCGGTCGGTCGCTCAATCTGGGAGCCCAGTAGCGACAGTCCTGCATGGCGAGACGACGTCGGAGGGCAGCAGCACCGGCTGGCCGGGTTCGAGAAACGAAGTGGCCGGCCCTGCCACCTATCCCCATCGGGACGGACCAGCTGGTGTTGGGTCACCGTCGGTTGGCGACCGTCGAGTTGAAGCTGGTGGCGGGAATACCTCGGAGGCGTCCACTCCGACCGGGTCGCAGCCCAGCGCCCGAAACATTTCGGGAGTGTTGAACAACACCGACAGCAGCAGCTCAACCAGGCTTGGCACCACGTCACATGATGCCCAAAGGAGCTCCTTGGTGAACCGCCTGGAACGACGTGTCGTCGAGACTGCCCCAACAGGAACTGCACCGTCGGGTACCGCGCCTACAGGTCGGACCGGCACAGCACCCGGAACGGTCAGCAGCCCTCGATCTGGTGTCCAACCCTCCGCTGTTCAACCGTCAGGCGGCGCCTCGTCTGCCGATGTCCGGGCGCCATTCTCGGCCAGTCCGGGCTCGGGATTTTGGGGCCATCGCCTCCAGTCATATGTGGCGGCGACCGAAGCCGGGTCTGGCGACTCGACCGACTCGGAGGGCGAAACTGGGGCGCCGAGGTCTCGGTCTTCGGTCAGAGCGTCTCACAACACGACCGTCCCATCGGTCGGCGAGCGCGCCGCGAATGCGGTACGTGACGCCGACAATCGGTACAACGTCGTTCAAAAGAAGGTGGCGGCGGTCAGGGCCGACATTGCCATCGTCGACGATCGCCATCGGCTTGCAGCGGGATCGCGGGGTGACGGTGCCACGGCGTTGGCGAACGGACTCGACGCCGTGCGTACGCGGCTTCGAGATCACAGCAATCGTCTGGAATCGGTTTTACGATTGGCAGACGACGCTCGCAACAGGGCGCGGGACGCTCACCACGCAGCCGCCTGGCCGGGCAGGACGGATCCAGCGAACCCAGCGCTTACCGTCGATCGCTCATCCGGTGGGCGGAATTTGGTGAGCCGCAGGACTCAGGCCGATACAGCGAGGGCTGATGCTCCTTTCGCCCGGGACCGTGAGATCGCACGGGCACGAACTGCGACGGAGGTGGCTTCGCTGGCCGATAAGGCGGCCGTCGACGGGAGAGCGCGTGCGCACGAAGCGAAGCAACTCCTTGGGCCGGAGTTCGAGTCGCAGATTCGCCGAAGTGTCTCAAAGGCGAACGACGCCGTAGCGAGGGCGAGAGCTGCCGCCGCAGAGGCCCGTACGGTGTCGGCCAACCTTCGACCGTGGGAGACCGCCGACGAGGCGGTGTTCTTGGCTCAGACCGCGAATCAGCAAACAGGCGATGCTCTCCGCGAGGCCATGACCGCATACCGAAACGACCTTGACAGCTATCAGCGAGCTGACGAGCCGAAACGAACGTTGATTCCACGCCGGGGCCTCGGGCAAGCCCGTCTCCTGACAGTTGCAGGTCGACACGGTCGATCGCTCTCTTCGCTTCTTGCAGAGCTAGACGTTCCAGGGAACATCTCGGCAGCCGTAGCCGATGCGGGCATCGATTCGACCGATATGCGAGCCTTGCTAGAAGGCCTCGTCGTGGCATCGGGAGACCACGGGTATCGATTGCGGTTCGAGGTGAGTCCCGAGCAGTGGCAACAGGCAACGGCTCTTGCCACTGATCTGCCTCCGGGGATGAAGGTCAAATTGTCACCGTTTGCCATGCGTTCGGCAGACTCCAATTATGGTCGCACGGGGGCCAAATTTTTTGGACTATCCGCCAGTTATCCGATTTCTCCATTTCTCGCCGCCGGGCTATCTTTGGGAAGTAGAACCGGTAGGTCGCGAGAAATGAATGCCAGCTCTACGATCAGAACCACCGCTGGACCTCGTGGTGACGGAGACCGCACCGTGTTCAAGGTCGATGGAGTTTTGACGGTTGAGAGTGTAGATAGCGCAGGTCCCTCTCGGCAGATAGACATCACCGGTAGCATCGATGTACCAAACGAATCGACCGTTACCGACGCTATGGCGCAACACGATGCCCGAGAATTCGGAAGGGCCGAAAGAATCGATGTCGCCGCCGATGCAGGGTCGCTATTAAGTGATAGTGCTGCTGTTCTGGAATCGATAGACACATCAGCCGTCGTCGACGCATTCCGTCGTAGTGTCGGAGATGAGGTTCCGGTAGGTAGTCAGGCTTTCGCTCAGGTCTCGCAGTTCTTGTCCGAAGGTAGAGCCCTTCAATTTCCGACTGAGACGGCAGCAGGAATTACATCGGAAGTCATGGTTGACCGCAATGGTCGAGAGTTTGTTGTTACCGTTCGCCTGGTCGCAGAGAGTATACAAGCAGTAGGCGAAACGCCCCACTATGTTGAAAAACGCAGCCTTGCGAAACTAAATCGACGGGCTTTGACTCTCCGTTCAAATGCCGGCTCCTTGGGTCTGCCTGTCGCAACCCTATTCAAGGATGTGGCCCCAGTAAGTGGGTTCGCTCGGCTTGGTTTCGAACGAGAGAGTAGTCGCGCTATACGGGCAGGGGTTCTGGGTGACTTTGGTCGAATTATCGAGTTCGCCGGCAACGTAGTGCGCTACAAAGCTGTTTTTAACGCTCAGGTTGAAGTGAGTGGGTTAGGTGAGAGGAGGATCAGTACAGCACAAGCTCCGGCCAACGTGTTAGTGCCGAGTGCTGACAGGTCCAGGTTTGAACGTGCCGCCGAGGGGGGCGACACTCTGCAAGAGGGTTCACCTCGTTCTGTGTCGGGTTACGACAGCGGTCGGAGTGGATTGGCCGATGGTGAGCGCCTTCCGGCGAACATTGCCAACGGCAACGGACTTGGCGGCGCGTTCATCGAGACGTTGTCGGGATCGAGCTCGATAGTTGACAAGTTGATGAGTCACCTAACCCCTACGCTCGATCGCCTAGATTTTCGAGAAAAAGTAGAAGTTCGGCGAGTGTTCGAGGCCGTCTTTAGTCCTCAGTCGCTGGTTGCTCGGCAAGACGAACTTTTCGGCGCAGGGGTGTCGGCCTCGATTCCTGTTACAAACAGAATACTTGAGCCAACCGGTGTACTCGTGGCTCAACGGAGAAAGATCATCGCAAGAGTTGCCGCCACAATGGATGTGGGGGAAATCGTCAAGACAGGAGTGTCGAAAGATCACTCTCTCAGCCTAAGAGTCCTCCACAAGTCGACTACTGGTCGTATTGCGACTGACAAGACGACTTGGAGCTTTGGAGCAAACATCTCAGGAAAGGGTGGAAAATATGCTGCGAAAGCCGGTGCTGCTTGGGCGTACAATAAGAAGTACGGCACAACACTAGAAGGGCAGGACGGTCGGCACTCTGAAATCACGTTCATCGATCCGAGTGTGTCATTTGAGGCCCCGGTTAACTTTGACATCGACCTTGTTGTGGAAAACGAAAAGGAGCCAGACGATGTCTCGAGTCGGAAGAAGAACGATGGAGAATCGTTTCGTTCGCTGTCACCTAGTCGTGCCTTTTTCTGGCTGCCGGCATCGATGTTGGTAGCCAACAGTTCGACGCAAACCGATTTAGCGTCTGGGTCGATTGTGCGGACCGTGGAGCCCGATGTCGGGTTAGACAACATTATCGATGTGCCCGGCATGGGCAAGCTTCGGGCAGAGATCGAATCTCTACTCGATTCAGCGGGAATAAATTACAACGATGCCGGTGGCGTGTTGGATATGGTTACCGCTCAAGACAACGCTCGCTCGAATCTATCTGAGTTCATCAGGCCGGGAGGACTCACCCTCCAAATTCAAGAAGAACATCATCAAATAGGCACCCAAAGATTCAGTGTTGCTTCGCCGGCCTACACTAAACGAGCGTTGAGGGTCGAGCTGGCGATTGGCGAGTTGCGGTCTACGGGTTCGCCACTCGAAGTGGCAGTAATTCAAGGGAATAATAGTACTCTTCGTCACGAGTATGGCGGTGAGCGCGGCCATGTCGTCCGCAAGGGTGTGAACTTCGGGATCGCCGGTGACGGTGCTGGGTCCGTAGGTGTCAGCAACGTCGGTATGCCCCGTGCTGGTACTGCGGAGTCGGGTGCGAGCGTTGGAAAAATCGAGGCCGCCGTCTATAGAGCGAAGGCTCTTATGGAGCCGTTCACAGCGGATGTGCGAGCTACAGTCACGTTGACCGAATCGACCGGAATGACCGGTGTCGGTGGGTCGGCACCGAAGCGGACTGTTCGGACAGTAGAGCTTGCGAACGGCCTCTCGTTACTTAGAGAACGTTCGGACGTTGCTGAGACTGTGCAAGTCCCCACCGGGCTGCAAGAAGTGGTCGACTCGGCGAAGATTCCCGGTTCTGGATACACGAGATCGTTGACTCCTATCGGCAACCTGGGTGATGGTCGTAGGTTTGAGAGTTCGATCGAGAAATCGGTCAGAATGAGGTCGAGAGACTCGTCACTGCCAGTCGATTGGACTAGACGTGAAACTGCCAGTGGATTACGCCGAAAAGTGGAGTATTGGGCGGGTCAACTCGGCGCGGCGATCGAGCACCGAATAGTCAACTCAAATCCACTGCTGCGTGTAAGGCCAGACGTGAACGCTCGACCCTCAGGTTGGTCTCTGAATGGCCAAAGAACCAGCCTGTTTCCACCAGTCCGCTCTCTTGACGGCCCGATACGAGCAGCATTTTCTCCTGCGGCACTTAAGGCAAAACTCTCCGAAATGCTCGCTGGTGGATACAGTATCCCGTTACGGCAAACGGATGGGTACTTCGGCCAGTTTGAGTCCGAACTGATTCTCACGGCAAAGCGTGCGGGGTCATATACATTTGCCGGTCACGACCCAGCCGCTGGGATCTCGGGGAGAAGTCGCGGTATCGATCGAGTCGACAACTCGCGTGTCAAACAGAATGCGGTCGCAATGAGTGGATTGGGTGACGGGGGAGCAAAGGGCCCGGTGAACGGTCAGGCTGGATTTGGTATCACGGCGGCTGAGCGCTCCTTTGGATCCGAGGTGGGCGGGACGGAATACGGTGGCGTAATTCGTGACTTTATCTACGAACAGGGCGCCAATACGTACGTTGGCACTGTTGAGCTAACGGTGACCTTACGCACGAGTAGGGTTCCCAGCGTGGCCGTCAATCATCTGTCGGCCGGAGCGTTCGGTGAAATCGTTAGTCGTCGCTCGGTTGGTGATAGTTCGTCCCATCCGGGAAGCTTCCGTCCGCGAGAGATCGCGTTGGGGCGATTTATGTTCGAGGAAGCCGTGTTGGTGCCGGCTAGTACACCATCGTTGCGTTTAGAAGGTGTTGATCTCTCAACTGGAAACGAGCCGAGAACTCGGGTGGAGGTCGTTGGCTCCGATGAGTCGACACCGAACATGCCGTTGGTAGCGAACAGCATCGATGCGGTGATTACCGACCTGTCAACCGACGTTGTACGCGAATTGCGAGAGCGGTTCTTCGCCGAGCTCGATTTCGATACCGGACCGGAGAAAAACAAAGCGAAACAGCTTGGCCGGTTCTCCAGCGATACCGGTAAATCGTTGCGGACGTTGCTGAATTTAGGTGGCCTGAGGCAGCTGTTAGAGAACGCGATCGCGGTGCCGGGCGGTGTCACCCGGGACCTCGGACGTAGCGCCGCGGTCTGGAGAAGCCTGGATGGGAAGCTTCGGGTGGCGGTAACACTGAGTAACCCGAGAGGTCTCGGTTCGCAGCTCGGCAAGATCACGATTCGCGATGTCGACGTGCATCAACACTTCCTGGGAACCGAAACGAATGCATCCCGATCTACATTTATGCCGGTCAACACCGAAAGAGGCGCCAGTGGTGTAGATGCGTTCTCAGAAGCTGGATTTGGTGCACTCGGATTCGAGCGAGGGCGGACCAATGCCAGCAATCAAGGTGTCTGGAGTTTCCAAGATACTCGAAGCGCCGTCAGCGGCGTCTTTATCGAGACAACGGCTGACGCAACTATTTCTATCGAGATCGACGCCACCTCTTCGTGGGATGGTCAAAAGACGGTGTTTCAGCGAACGTTCAAAGCAGCGAACGCAGTCACCGTCCAGATGTCCCCCGAACGAGCGGATCGAGAAGGTGTCGTGCTTACGCGGGAGCGGACGCGTTCTGGCTGGTACGAACCGGGAGAAAGAGATCGTGGCCACCGGTCTTCGCTCGATGGTGCGATTGGGGCCCGGGCCGTGCCAAGCTTCAAGGCGACGACTGTTGTGAACGTCGATGGCACTGCTCTGATCGCTGGGGATGGAACCGCCGAAAGGTTCGCTGAGTCATTGCGGGGTCTTGTGCCCGACGGAAATGTGCTGGTCTTGGTCGGACCGGGAACGGCTCCCTTCGCGGTCCAACTATCGAATACTCTGAATCGAACGGTCGTGTTCACCGATGGCATCCCACGACTTGAACCCAAAGGTGTCGTCGCTACTGACGGATCGTGGTTATGGGTAAATGCGGGAATGGAAACCCCTATCGAATTGGTAGGTCGCAACCTTGGAGTGGCGATAGGTGCTGAGCCGAAGTTTCCCCCAAACTGGGCGGACCCGGTCCCGCCGGTGTCGATTACCACCGAGAGGAATGGGTCGGCAGCGCCAAGGCAATCTGAGGCCGACGGGCCGCCGTCTGGTGTTCCACCGATCGAAGTCGAAGAATGGAGGGGCCAGATCGCAGAACGTTTGGCGAGTCCACCTCCGGCCCCCCGACCGGAGACGTCACCCGAGTCGCCGCCCCGAGTTGGTCGGCGGAGCCAGACATCGGTGCCCCGCTCTGCTTCCTCTCGCCCTCATGCAGTTGCTTCTTCAGAGCCGTCGCGCAGAAGGCGTCGGAGATTAGCTCCCCGATGAGTCCGACGGCCCGATGGCGTGGTCGGACCCTCGCGATGGCACCGGCGTCCGGCCAAAGAGCTCAGCGGTTCGGACCGTGAACTTTGGCCGGTGCGCCTGCTCGGACAAGACCATGTGCTATGTATGGGCCTAATGCAGGAGCCATCGATCAGGTGACCACGCCGCGTTCTGCCGTCCCCGCCCGTGTCGGGTTGGGAGCCGTGATGATGGCTCTCACGATCGACGTTGCCGCCCTTTCGGTAGACATCGTCAAAGGCAACCGGCTGCGAGGCGGCGCGTCGATCGACACCGTAGGTCTTGACTTCAGCTCGACACTTTCGACGGTGGCCAATGTCGCCGTGTTGCTCGCCGTGCTCATGGCCGCCGCAGGGTTCGGATGGTGGTTTCTCGGCTGTTACCGGCGTTTAGCGGCCGTCGGTATGGCTGGCCTACCGTCGTGGTGGGCCGTCGTCGCCTGGGTTGTGCCGCTCCTCAACCTCGTACGTCCGCCGGCCATGATGCGCGAACTGGCCGAAAAACCGGCCGACCCGTCCCAGGTCGGCGGGTTGACACCTATTCTCGTTCTCGGCTGGTGGATCCTGTTTATCGAGGGCGCAGTCATCCAGGTCGGCCTTCGGTTACTCAGGCCCGAGACGGCTATCGGTTGGTCGAATTGGCAGTGGGCGGCATTGTTGTCCGATCTGATTTTGATGGCGTCGGTAGCGTGCGCAATCGCTCTAGTTGCGGTCGTGAACACCCGCCAGGCTGGACTGGCCGTGATGCGACCGACCATGAGTCGATCACTGATAGCCCGATAGTCGGGCGATCGGTCCCCGCTCGTCGACCGGTCGTTTCGCCACACCATCTACGACTCGATGGCCGATGCCACGGCCTGATGTAGCTGGTCGTGAACGGTTACGTTGTCCCTCCGGTCGGTGTTGGCGACGAGAACCCGAACCCCCTTTTTGGCTGGCCGCGACATGGCTTGGCCTGGCTCCCACGGGTCGGCTTGCAGGCCGTGGGCTCGGCATAGGGCTACCAGGTCCGTGCCATGGGGTGTTCCGAACAAGCGCTCGAAGTCTTCTGCGGCGACCTGGTCAGCCTGGGGGAGGAAGGAGAAGATGCCGCCACCGTCGTTGTCGACGACGACGATCGTGAGGTCGAGGCCCCGGTCCGCTACTCCGATGAGCGAGCTGCTGTCGTGAAGGAACGCGACGTCGCCGATGAGGAGCGTCGTCGGCGAACCGGTCAGCGCGACACCGATCGCGGTCGCGATAACGCCATCGATGCCGTTTGCTCCCCGGTTAGCGTACACCCGGACATCCCGCCGGTTCGGACCGAACCACTCGATATCGCGGACCGGCATCGACGAGGCGACGACGAGTGACGAGCCAGAGTCCAGCCCGACTAGCACTGCCCTGGCGATCCCTGGCTCTGTCACGTGATCGATGTTTGCCAAGTGCTCAGCGATGGCCGACGACGCCAATTCGTCGGCCCGACGCCACCGATCTGCAGCGTTTGCCGGGCGGTAATCATCTGGAATACAGCGAAGGAGCCGGGCCGCCAAACCGGCCTGGGTGACGACGAGAGAGGCCGTCCGTTCGGGGTCGATCCAACGGTTCCGGTCGACGGCGACGATCGTCTCGGCGTCGAGGTTCGACAGCCAGCGACTGACAACCTTGCTAGCCATCGGCTGACCGAACCGCAGTACCACGTCCGGGGAACTTCCGGCCGCGAACCGCTCGCTGCGGAGCATGGCGTCAGCGTGGGCGATGGATTCACCCTCGGCTCGACAACCGGAGCGGTGATCGGCCAACACCGGCCACCCAAGCCGTCTCGCCAAACCGAGAACAGACGTGGGATTGGATGTGTCATTCCCGGCGATGAGAACGCCGGACAGGCCCCGGAGGCGAGACCACACCACGGCCGCTTCACCGTCCGACACCGTCTGGTTCGATCGATCGCCTCGAAGGTCTTCGTGCCACGGGCGGCCGGCCGCCCTCCCCGGCGGAAGTTCGCCCGGTGTGGCCACGAGTGGATCGCGAAACGACAAGTTGACATGGACCGGGCCTCGGGCTCCACCGCCGCCGTTCGCCTCAACTGCCAGCCTCGCTCCGATGGAGCGCCACGACGACCGGGTATCTTCGGTGGGGACCCCCGGTTCGGTAAAGTAGCGGATCGCTCCGCCGTAGAGGCGGGATTGATCGACGGTTTGCGGGGCGCCAACATCCCACAGTTCCGGGGGTCGGTCGGCGGTGCAGACGATGAGGGGAACGGCAGCAAGACCAGCCTCGATAACGGCGGCATAAAAGTGGGCTGCTGCGGTCCCACTGGTGCAGGTCACCACGGTGGGGCGACCGGTCGCTTGCGCATTGCCTAGGGCGGCGAAGGAGGCCGACCGTTCGTCGTGGAAGACGTGGAGTCGGAGTCGCTTGTCGCCGATAAGGGCCAGCGCCATCGGTGTCGAACGGGATCCGGGGGATGCGAACGCATCGGTCACGCCGGCACGGACCCACTCATCGACCAACGTCGCGCAGAATGTGGCAGCGGTCGTCGACATGGGGGATAAAGGTATCGAGTCAGCGGTCGGCTCGGGGCATCGACCGCCCCAGATGGTCTGTGGGTAGGTCGCCGCTCGGTGTTACCAGGAGGCGGCGCGCTCGGCGATGATGGTCGCCACCCGGTCCGGGCGTTCGAGGTGGACGGCGTGTGTCCCAGGGATCGAGACGAGTTCGGCGTCGGTGCCGCTCATGGCCGTCACCATTTGCTCACCGATGGCCAAGAACTTGTGGTCGGTGCGGCCCACGATGATAAGGACCGGCATCGTAAGATCGGGGAGGCGAGACCACAACGATTCCTGGCTTCCCGTGCCTCGATGGTGCAGGCTGGCGGCCAGTCCCTCTGGGCGGTTTGTCAAACGGGCGTTCTTTGCTGCGCTGTCCGGGGGAAGGGAAGCGAACAACGGATTCGTCAGCCAACGGTCGAGGAATGAGTCGAGGCCGTCGGTCAGAAGCCGTTTGGCCAATACGGCATCAGCCCGGAGTCTCGTGTCTCGATCGAGGCGATCCTCGATGCCCGGCGTCGCCCCGATGAGGATGAGCCCGTCGACCAGTTCCGGTGTCGACAAGGCCAGATGGAGACTCATTCGGCCACCCATGGAGTAGCCGACGTAGATGGCCTGACCTCCGGCCTCACCCAGGAGGTCTGCTGAGGCCCAGAGGTCGGCGTCGTCATGACCCGAACGGCCGTGTCCTGGGGCATCGATACGGACCACTTCGTGGTGTTCAGCCAGCAGACCGGCGACCGGCCCCCAGCATTGGGAATTTTGAGTAAATCCGTGGGTGAGGGCGAGACGTCGACCCCGCCCGCTTCGTTCGGTCGCCAGGCTCACCCGGTCTCCAAGCGCCGGCTCGTTGTCGTGTGGGCGATCAGCAGATCGTGATCGGGGGGCGGGGCAACACCGGGTTCGTTTGGGACGCTCAGACGCCCGTCGACCAGGCTGAGGTCGGGCCACGGGTCGGCGGCGAGCCACCGTCCGGCCGGAGAAAGATCACCGATCAGGTCAAAATCGGTCAGCGCAGCGAATGCGGTCAGGGCGTGGCGTCCGAGACCGCATTCGAGCATTCCGCCAACGGTTACCGCCAAACCCTCGGCTCGACATACCCGGAGCAGATCGGTCGCAGATTGGAGCCCCCCAACCCGGGGCGGCTTAATCGAGACTGCAGTGGCAGCCCCTCTTCTGGCCAGGGCGATGGCGTCGGCCGGCGCCGTCACCGCTTCGTCGGCTACCACCGGGATCGGGTCTATCGCCGCCACCAGAGCTGCCGCCGCGTCCACCTCGTCGGGGAGGAATGGCTGTTCGATCGCGTCCACGCCGGCTGCCACCACCGCGGCGAGATGAGAGACCGCGTCTGGGGGGTACGCCCCGTTTGCATCGATGTGAAGCTCGACGTTTGGCACCACCTGTCTCAGGGCGGTCACGAGGGCGAGATCGTGGCCGGGAGCGATCTTGCATTTGAGTCTGCCGTACCCTTGGTCGGCCAGGTCCACAGCGGTCGCTACCGTCTCTTCGACGGTACCGAGCCCGATACTGACGCCGGCCAGAACCGACGAGGTCGCTGCTCCGAGATGTTCGGATAGGGGGCGTCCAGCAGATGTGAGCTTGGCGTCCAGGACGGCCATCTCGACCGCAGCGATGGCCATCGGATGGTCTGTCGTCCCATCGGCGCCGCCCAGCTGATCCGGGCCGACCTCGGACCCCAACAGTGGCGGAACTAGGCGTTGGGTCAATGCCTCGAACGCTCCGCGGGCCGACTCCTTCGTGTAGGTGGCCGCCGGGAGGGCCGCACATTCGCCCCACCCTGGTCCGTGGTCTGTTTCGAGCCGGACAATGGTGATGGCTCGGGTGGTCGTCGTTCCGTGGCTGGCCACAAACGGCTCGTGAAGCGGCAGTTCTAGTAGCGAGATCTCGGCTGCGATGAGGTGCATCGGACCGCCCAGGGTAGGTCAAATGGGCCATCGCCAAACTTTTTGAGAAACTTCGCGACTTCCGCTGGCTGCGTTGCGTCATACCCGATGCACAACGCAACACCCAGTGTCCCCTGCATACCCTCCGCGGGGCGCTGTCATCTGGGGCCGGGTCCGGACGCCATTCCCTCCGGCGGCCGGGCCCGGCTCCAACTTTTTGGTTGGTGCCGGCCAGACGTGCCCTGGATGAGGTGGCCGGTTGGGATTCCGGCCGACGCCGTATAGTACGGGTGCGGGCACCACTGCTCGTCTCGTCCGTAGCAGCGAAGTCCGGTGTGAATCCGGCGCTGTGCCGCAACTGTGATCGCGCCGGTTGGCGTGTAGCCAGGCCGCCTGCTCGATGCGAGTGCAACGAAGGTCCTCGGAACAAGGCCCGCTTGTCGACGATAGTCCACGAGGGTTTCTCCGAGTCAACGGAGGATGCGTAATCGTGAACTTGCTCTCCATTTCCCGTCGGCTAGCGCTAGTGGTCGTATTGACCTTGGTCGCGGCCTGTGGCTCCGGCGATGAGACAGAGTCGGCCGAAGCGGCCGGTCCCTCCATCGATGATGGCTCCAGCCAAGGTGCTGGCTCCCCCGAAGACGATGCTGAGTCAACCGGCGACACCCCGGCCACCTACCCGGTCGATGTCGACACTGCCGCGGGCGTCGTGACCATCGGTGCTGCGCCGACCAAGATCGTCTCGCTTTCGCCTACCGCTACCGAAATTCTGTTTGCCATCGGTGCTGGCGACCTGGTGGCCGCGGTCGACCTGTCCTCCGACTACCCGCCAGAGGCGCCCGAAGGGACCTTGGACGGATTCACCCCTGACCTTGAGGCCATCCTTGCCACCGAAACCGACTTGGTCGTGGCGTCAAGTCTGCCGGAGGAAGTGGCGACCGGGCTGACCGAAAACGACATCCCGGTGTTGTTCCAGCCGGCTGCAGGGTCGTTCGACGACACGTATGACCAAGTGGCTCAACTCGGCG
Organism: uncultured Acidimicrobiales bacterium; assembly: GCA_938021675.1. Lineage (GTDB taxonomy): Bacteria > Actinomycetota > Acidimicrobiia > Acidimicrobiales > SZUA-35 > JAHELU01. The sequence goes on along the minus strand of CALIFY010000022.1, from coordinate 71,372 downwards.
AAGCGACGGGACAGCTCGAGCAGGCGGCCGCCGTCAATGCCGAGATTCGCCAAGGCATCGACGATGTGGTTGCCACGCTTCCCGAGACCGGTTCCGACGTTCGGGTCTTCCATGAGATCGACGATTCGTTCTACACGGCAACTTCGAACTCGTTCATCGGTCAGGTCTATGCCACCTTGGGTTTTGAGAACGTGGCGGACCCTCTCGACGACGGCAGCGGTTTCCCCCTCATCGACGGCGAGGCCATTATCGCCGCCGATCCGACGCTGATCGTCTTTACCGACGAAGTGACGTACGGCGTCGATGACATTTCCGCACGACCGGGTTGGGAGACGATCTCGGCTGTGTCCAACGGTCGGGTTGTCCAAGTGGATGCCGATATCGCTTCTCGGTGGGGGCCGCGGGTCGTCGAGTTCATGGAGGTCATCGCCTCGGTGATGACCAAGGCTGACGCATGACGAGTTCGGGGCGGGTGTTCCCGTCCCGGTCGGTCACTGGGGGAGTCGGAGAGGTTCGCTCGGCGCGAGATCATGCCGAGCGGGCCTTTCGCCCGTCACGTCGTGCCTTTCTGGTCGCCGGTGTCGTGCTGATCGGTGCCATGATCCTCGGTATTTCCACTGGGAGTAGCGACATCGGAGTTCGGCCGCTCCTCATCGAAATCGTCGATGCCATACCCGGAGTGCATGCCGACTCCGGTCTCAGCGATCCGCAACGATCGATCATCTGGGAATGGCGCATGCCCCGAGCGGTCCTCGGTGCGCTTGTTGGGCTTTCGTTGGCGGTTTCGGGTGCGACGTATCAAGGGGTATTCCAGAATCCACTCGCCGACCCGTTCTTGCTTGGGGTGGCCGCTGGGGCCGGTCTGGGAGCCACCGTGGCGGTGGTTACCCGACTCGATGTCGGCTGGGGTCCGTTCCACGCCGTGCCGCTCCTGGCCTTTTTCGGTGGCCTCGTCGCCATCGCTTGTTCGGCCGTCGTCGGACTCGGCGCGTCCCGGGAAACGGCGTCTCTTCTTCTGGCCGGAGTTGCGGTGGCATCGTTTCTGGCGGCGATTCAAACCTTTCTGTTGCAACGGAACTCCGATGTGATCGCCGAGGTGTACCAGTGGCTGCTTGGCCGGCTCGGCACATTCGGCTGGGGGGAGGTCGGTATTCTCGGACCATATGTTGCGGTGTGTACCATCGTGATCCTGCGATTTGGACGGCAGCTGGATGTGCTCCAACTCGGAGACGATGAGGCCCTGGCGCTGGGGGTTGCCGTGCCGCGGGTGCGGATCGTATTGATCGTGGCGGCATCGCTGTTGGCATCGGTCGCCGTCTCGGTCAGCGGTCTGATCGCCTTTGTCGGAATTATTGTGCCGCACTTCATTCGGCTCACCGTGGGGTCCACCTACCGAACGTTGCTGCCGTTGTCGGCGATCGGTGGTGCAGCGTTTCTCGTCTTGGCCGATGTCGGCGCCAGAAACTTGGCCGGCGGCGCCGAATTGCCCATCGGCGTGGTAACAGCCTTCTTCGGTGCACCATTTTTTGTTGCGGTGATGTGGTCAAAGAAGGGAGTTTTTCGATGATGGTATCGAAGGGGCCACAGTCGACCCTTGGTGCGACGCGGCGATCGCTGGCGCTGGATGTGGTCGACGTTTCGGTGGGCTACAGCGGCTCGACGGTTGTGAATGGGTTGACGTTCGAGCTGTCGCTTGGCGACTGGCTGGTCATCATCGGACCGAATGGTGCCGGAAAAACTACCGTGTTGAAGACCATCGTCGGAATCATGGAATTCTCGGGGGAGTTGGCCATTCTCGGTCGACCCCAAACCGGTCGTGCCGCCGAGGCGCGGACAGTGGCCTACGTGCCTCAGCATCCAGTGCTGCCGGCGGGGATGTCGGTGGCAGAATACGTGCTGCTTGGGCGTACCGCTCACCTTGGTTGGTTCGGGTCGGAGTCGGCCGCTGATCGTCGGCGGGCGGCCGACGTCCTCGACCAGCTCGATCTTGGCTCGGTCGCAGGGCGGCCGGTGACAGAGCTGTCCGGGGGCGAGGCGCAGCGGGTCAGCGTGGCCAGGGCACTCGTCCAGGAAGCGCAGATTCTTGTTCTCGATGAGCCGACCAGCTCGCTTGATCTGTCCCACGCCATGACCGTGCTCGAGCTGGTAGACGAACTTCGGCATGCCCACGATCTGGCGGTGATTAGCGCAATGCACGACCTGACCCTGGCCGGGCGATTCGGTGATCGAATGTTGCTGTTGTCCGACGGTCAATCGGTCGCCACCGGCGGGCCTGACGATGTGTTGAACGATGAGCTGTTGACCGCCCACTACCGCACACCGATCGCCGTAATCGACGGACCGGACGGGTGTCGAGTGGTCGTACCACAACGGGTCCCATTGGACAGCGGACCCAAATAGAAGGAGAGATAACGATGAGTGACTCGGTGAATGAACCACCGCTCGAAAGAGCCGAGAGCGATCAGTTCCGAACGGCTCCATCGCTGGTGGTGGTCAATACCGGTGATGGAAAGGGAAAGTCGACGGCTGCCTTCGGTATGGTGCTGCGAGCCGCGGCCCAAGACTGGACGGTCGGCGTTGTCCAGTTCTTGAAGAGCGGAGACTGGCGAACAGGTGAGGAGAAAATCTGCCGCCAACTCGGCGTCGACTGGTTTGCCGCCGGTGATGGATTCACCTGGGACTCCGACGACATCGATGAGAGCCGGTCGAAAGCTGAGGCCGCCTGGCGGTTTGCCGTCGAGTTGATCGAACGGGGCGACCATCGCTTGCTGGTGCTCGACGAAATCAGCTACGCCATGAGCTGGGGCTGGATCGAGACCGACGAGGTGGTGGCCGTGGTGAAGAATCGACCAGAACGGACGAACGTCGTCCTCACGGGGAGGGATATGCCCCAGGCCATCTTCGATGTAGCCGACACCGTGACCGAGATGAGGAAGATCAAACACGCCTTTGATTCCGGCATCGTGGCCAAGAAGGGCATCGATTTCTGAGGTTGGTTTTGCCGTTGGGTGTTCGGCCGATTTTTAACGTGGCGCGACTGGAGGGTTCAGCGGTTGTTGTGTTGGTAGTAAGAAGCGGCAAACCATACGGCACCAAAGACCGTGACTGGCTGCCAGAATTCTGGACTCCACCGTTGGACCAATTCGTAGCCGAGGGCTCGGCCGAAGGCCACCGCGGTGATCAGGGTGGTCCCTACCTGCCATTTTGGGGCGTAGGAGAAGCGGCCGGTGGCCTCGCCGACGAAGGCCACCGTCGCCGGGAGAGACAGAATCCAAATCATCGCCGGGTCGAACGCCCCTGGCCACGGGGGCAGCCCGACCGCCGACAATACGGCGACTAAGAACCCAAGTGGGTATAGGGCAAGGCAGCGACGACAAACATGATGTCGCCCGATTCGGAGGCAACGTGGGTGGTACTCCCCAGGCCAGTGGTGACTTAGCCATAACGGGCTCGTGACATCGGGAGTTTCATACTCGGAGTAGGTTTGCGGCTGTGCCACCTGGTGCCTGTCGGCATGTCGGCGGTGATCGATAGCGGTGTGGATTTTGGGGGCCGGCCCGCTCTCGACGCAGTCACGTGCCGACCCCCCAGCTGTGATGAAATCCTATCGAACAGTTGTTCGCCGCGCAACGTGGTGTTGGCCCGAACCTGTCCCCGAGTAGTCGGATACGGTCGTTCTCATGGCATCAATTTTTACTCGCATCATCGCTGGCGAGATCCCGTCTCGGATGTTGTGGGAGGACGACCTCTGCGTATCCTTCCTCGATGTTCGGCCGTTGGCCCCCGGTCACTGCCTGGTGGTCCCTCGGGTCGAGATCGATCAGTGGGTCGATCTCCCGGCCGACGTCGGTCCGCACTTGATGGGCGTGGCTCAGGCCATTGGCCTTGCTCAGCGAGCCGTGTTCGACCCGGCTCGGGTCGGACTCTTGGTCGCTGGGTTCGAAGTGGCCCACACCCATGTCCACGTGATCCCGGTGACGTCGATGGCGCAGTTCGACTTTGCAAACGCCGACCCGGCGCCCGATCAGGTTGCCCTCGATACCCACCTCGGCTTGCTGCGGGCCGCGCTGACGGAGGCGGGCCATAGGGCTGTCTCCACGAGGTGAGTGGTTCCGTAGCCGCTCAACGCTGGCCGGTTCCGGGGTAGCGATGGTCCCTGACGAATGGGTTACGAACCCAGGGAACCGCCGAACGAATCGTCATGGAGAGGGTCGGGTCCCCGCGGATCGGATGACGGTCCGTGTCATGGTCGGTTCAAAGAAGAGACGGCCGTGGTCAACGAAGTTTGCGGAGGATCATGGCTGTTCGCACGAGCAAGAACGTTCTGGTGGTATCGACGTTGCTGGTGATAAGCGTAGGATTGGCTGCTTGTGGGTCGAGCGAAGAAGACGGATCAGATTCTTCTGACACACAAAGCCAGCCCGTCGATGAAACTCCGGCTATCGAACGGCAGTCGAGTCCGCTGGACGAAGACCAAAGCGAAGGGGACGAATCGGATGCGAGCCTATCCGGCGGTCCAACCAGTCCTGGAGAACATAGTCCGCTGAGCGCATCGGATGCCGACGGCGATGGCACCGTGACCCGAGCTGAAATCGACGCCTATATGGACGCCGGTTCGGAGCACCGGGTCGGTCTCGTGGCGTTTTTCGATGAAAACGATACCGACGGTGATGGGACGATCGATGGAGACGAGCTGGCCGCGGTAGAACCCGAATTCGCTTTCGACGGAACGGATTCGAATGCCGATGGCGCCGTTGACCGCACTGAAGTAGAGGCCTATGTGAACGAACCGGGAAGGCTGTATCGGAAGATAGGTCTCGGTGAATTCTTCGATCTTGTGGACACCGACGACGATGACGAGGTCTCACCGGCGGAGATTGAGGCCGCCCACCAGTCGGGTCAGCTCGCGGCGGGCTGAGTTAGCTAAACCAGTCGTCTTCGACCCGTCGTCGAAGTCGGACAATGGTGGCGGTGCCAGCCAGCAATAGGGCAGCCAGTCCGCCAAGGGCGAGCTGCGGGAGGGAAGACCCGGTGCTGGGTTCGGCCCTCCCGGCGCTATTCTCGACCGCTCCTGAGGCCGGCGGCGGGGGAGTGCCTGTGGTGGTGCTCGTCGACGTGGGAGCGACCGTGGTGTTCGGCATCGTCGTATTGGTCGCGGCCGCGGCGCTGGTTGTCGTGGTAGCGGCGCTGCTTGTCGTGGTCGCGGTGGTGGCATCTCGGATCTCGGTGACTCGCCGTGGCACATCGGAGTCGAGCAACGAAAACGCGAAATCGCCAGGGCACGTGGTGGTCGACATTTCCCGATGGCCCGAAATTGTTCGAGCGGTGACAGCGGCCCCTTCCGGCCATCGATTCGACCCCCGGGACACAAAGTCGACGGTTTGGCCGGGTTCGGTATTGATGTCGTGTCGATGGGCGAGCCAGGCGAGGAGTTGGGTGAGGGAACCGAGGGCCTCATCGCTGATCGGTGCTGCGCTGTGGTCGCCGATCAAGGCGCAGAGGAGCGCGTAACCTTGCGATCCGCCGGTGGCGTCCCCTCGAACAGGTCCATCGAGGCTGCCGGATCGAGCCTCCCAGATCGTGCCGAACCGGTCGACAAAAAAGTTGTAGGCAACGTCGGGCCAGCCTTTGTCGGGCCCGGTGTGAAGCTCGTAGAAGGTACGAATCTGGCCTATCACCTCGTCGGCGCCGTAGTCGTTGGACGAGGCGGTGTGGTGGACGAGAAGGAATCGGACCTCCTCCTCCGGCTGAATTTCGCCGGTTACCGGGAGATCTCCGGCCCAGTCGGCCCGAGGACGAATCGTTGGTTGTAGGTTCAGTACGCCGCCGGGGTTCTGTTGTTTAACGAGTGGTTCGTTTGCCCGAGCGTCGGTCGGATCTTGGACACCGACGGTGGTCGCCACCAGAGCTGCTCCACCGAGTCCGAGGGCGGTCCTACGGCTGATCGAACGCCCGGTGCGAGACGTTGGGTCGCTCGTTGAGGACGCCAAACGTCTCGGAGGTTCGGTCACAACACCAAGCGTAGTGTCGACGCCAATTTTTCATTGGCGGGCTGGCCGGACGGGTCTGGTCATTCCTTCACCAGCGTCGCTTGGTAGCAATGCGTGTCGACGGTGGCTAGAAAGAGTGGCGTCATGGCCATTTCCACCGAGTCCCACCCCTCTACGGCACACAGTCCGGCGCATCGGCGAACGTTGCGACTGGCGCCGATACTTCTCGTCGGTGCTGCGTTGCTTGCCACCGCCTGTGGCGGCGGCCCCGGGAGTCGTGACGATTTCATCGACGTGTTGACTCGTGATGACAATCTCACCACCGAAGAGGCAACCTGTATTACCGATGCAGTGTTCGATCGATACGAGGATGATGAGGATGCCCTCGGCGCGATCTCAGCCGCTCCAAGCTTTGACTTCCTGGATGGCGAGGACGGAGTTCCCGGGTTCACCGAGTTCTACGAAGAGACGGTGGCCGGCTGCGTGCAGGTTGGACCCGCTCCGAGCAGCTAGCTGGAACGCCGAAACCTCGGTCCGACGAATCGGAACCGAGGCTTCGAGGGGAGAAACCGTTTTGACTGGTAACAACTACGGTTACGTGGTTTGACCGGCCGTTGGTCGGTTTAGTTACATTCCTTTGTCGATTAGAGACGTTCGACGATCATGGCCATCCCCTGGCCGCCGCCGACGCACATCGTTTCGAGGCCGATTGTTTTGTCGGCATCGGCGAGCCCGTTTAGCAGCGTCGTCATTATTCGAGCGCCGGTCATACCGAATGGATGGCCGATGGCGATAGCGCCGCCATTGACGTTGAGCTTGTCGTGATCGATGTTGAGCCGGTCGGCCGATGGCAGGACTTGAGCGGCAAAGGCTTCGTTAATTTCAACCAGGTCGATGTCATCGATGGTCATTCCGGCCCGGCCGAGGGCTTGTCGAACCGCTTCGACCGGTCCGAGACCCATGATTTCGGGATTCAGTCCGGTGACCCCCGACGCGATGATTCGAGCGATGGGCGTAATGTCGAGCTCCGCGGCCCGGGTGTCGCTCATCACGATGACCGCAGCAGCTCCGTCGTTGAGCGGGCACGCATTGCCGGCAGTTACGGTTCCGTCGGGACGAAACACCGGTTTGAGCTGGCTGACCTTCTCGATGGTGGTGCCGGCCCGGGGGCCATCATCGCTCTGCAGAACCGAGCCGTCCGACAGCGTTATCGGCGTAATGTCCACCTCGAAGAAGCCACGATTAATGGCGTCCTCCGCTCGGTTTTGGCTGCGGACACCCCACTCGTCTTGAGCTTCACGGCTAACCTTTTCGGATTGAGCCACATTCTCGGCGGTCTCACCCATAGCGATGTAGACGTCGGGCAATCCCTCGGCCGGGGCCCAGGTTTCGGCGCCGCCCTCGGACCGCTCGGCCGATCGGGCCATCGCCTCGTCGAAGACTGGGTTTCTTGCCGGGGCTGGGTCGGCCACGCCGGCGCCGTACCGGCTGACGAACTCGCTGCCAGCAGCGATGAACGTGTCTCCTTCGCCGGCCTTGATGGCATGGGCTGCCATGCGAATCGTTTGCAGCGATGATGAGCAGTAGCGATTGACGGTTACCCCTGGAACGTTCTCAAGCCCGGACATGAGAGAAACCACTCTGGCCATGTTGAAGCCTTGTTCGCCGGCCGGGGACCCGACGCCGAGCATCAGATCATCTATGTCGTCTCGGCTGAGCTGCGGCACTTTGTCGAGTGCGGCCTTAACGATCTGGGCGGTGATGTCATCGGGTCGTTCGTCTTTCATTGACCCCTTGAATGCGCGCCCGATCGGGCTGCGGGCGGTGGCGACGATTACGGGCTCGGCCATGTCACTCCTTGCGAATCGATCTGAATCGAATGTAACGATAACTTGACCGGTCGGTCAATTGCGCTGGACGGGAGTCTCGGGTTTGGACCTCACTGCAGGGCGGCGTTGGCTCCGCCGTCTACCGGGATCGCCGCTCCGGTGATGAACTTCGCAGCATCCGAACAGAGGAACGCGCACACCCTGCCAAAGTCTTCGGCCGACCCGATCGATTGCGTTGGGGTGGCGGCCGCCACCTCTTCAAGATCGAAACCGGCGTGTATCAAACGGTCCGTGGCGTGGGAGCCCGGTTGGAGAGAGTTGACGGTGATCCCGTCGCGGGCGATTTCGGTGGCCACCGTCTTCAGGAATCCGGTCACGCCAGCCCTGGCGGTGTTCGACAGGATCAGCTGCCCCATGGGCTGACGAACCGAGAGCGAGGTGATGGCCACGATGCGGCCCCACCCGGTCGTTTGCATATGCGGCACCGCGGTATGAACCATCGCTACGGTCGACAGTAGATTCAGGTCGATGGCGGACTGGTATGCGTCGAGTTCGGTCGAGGCGAAGTCACCGAGCGGCGGACCGCCAGCGTTCGCCACCAAGATATCGATCCCTCCAAGCGCGGCTGCCGCATCGGACACGAACGCCACGGCGCCCTCGGTGGTCGACACGTCACCGACGATGCCCGTGGCGCCGTCCATCGTGGCCGCAGCCTCGGCAACCCGCTCGGCCGATCGGCTTCCAATCGCCACCGTTGCCCCTTCGGCAGACAAGGCCTGTGCGCAACCGAGTCCAAGCCCGGCCGATGCCCCCGCAACCACCGCTCGTTTTCCAGCGAGTCCTAGATCCATGGAATGTACCTTTCGTGTAGTGGTACGACCGACGTAAACGACGGCGGCCGGTCGATGACGGGGCTCCCCGTCCGGGACACCACCGCCTGGCGGCGGATGCCCCGGCGACTGCTTATCACGCCGGTGTCGAATCCGGCGAGATGCAGTCCAGTCATCAAACGATCGACCAGGTCATCAAACGATCGACCAGATGGGGCCATCGAAGGTGGCGGCCGTGGCGGCCAGGCCCAGGAGTACGGCGTTGCGGGCGAGGTGAACGGCGGTCACCGGGCGGGAGGAGGTCTCGCCAAAACAGGCGCACGACACGGTGCGGCCGGACCGAACGATTTGAGCGAGCAGCGTGGTAAAGGCGGCGAGCGTGGCGAAGGCGAAGACGCCTCCCCACCCCGGGGCGACGATAAGGATGCTGGCAACGAGCAACTCGAACGGCGGGAGGATTCGGGCCACCAGATGGGGGACCGGAAGGCCGATGACCGTCATCGCCGAGATCGTTTCCGTTGGTCGCCGGATTTTAGCGATGGCGGCTACGGTCAACACGGCAGCCAGGGTGATGGCGGCGACGGCGGCTACGGCCCGCATCGCCGCCGCTGACCGGTCGGCTGCCGGCCCGGCTGGGACGACCTGCACATACCGGCGAGCGTAACCCGGTTGCTACCGCAACCGGGCCAACACCGCGACTCGGTAGATAGCGACCGGGTAGCGAGTGACTCGGTAGACAGGAAGCTCTCTGCTCTTGTCAGTATGGGTCGGACGAGTCGAATCATCGTCCACCTTGAGCAACCTCTCCCAATGCATCTGTCAGGGTGGGGTCCGGGGTGGCACCATAGCGATGTGATCAACTTCCTCATTAACGAGATCCGGACCGAGGTCGAAGGAGAGATCAGCGATCGCTCGCGCCTGGTCGATCATTTGCTCGATGTCCGGTTGGCCGCCGCCGATCGACCGGAAATGGTTATCACCGTCGATCGCCTGTTGGTCGACATGCCAGGTCGTACTACGGTCACGAATTCGTGGTGGACCGAAGCGCTTGACGAACTGGCCGCGGTGGCATCCTGGGTGCCGACCGGTTGACTCTTCTCAACGGCGCCCGCTAGCGGGATTCTCGGCGCCGGTCTAGTCGTTCCGCGCCGGCATCGATGCCGGGAAGTTGGGTTTGGATGGCGCCCTTTTCTTTCGCTAACTCTGCCACGACGTCCTCTACCTCGTCCCAAGCCGTCACCCGGAGCCCGTCGAGGTCTCGGTTGTACGGTTGATCGAAGATCACCACGGTGTTTCCCGCTTCTCGGAGTGCGGTGATGTTGTGGGGGGCGTCATCGATATAGGCATCGGCTTCAACCTGTGGCTTCGCCCCCAGGAAGCAGAGGTCTCGGTACGGGATCCGGTGCTCATCCATCCACGCCACGGTGTCGGAGACAGCGATGGCATGGCCCCAGTTGGTGTAGAGGCGGTGGGTGATGATTCGGATCCAGATTCCGGCGTCGGACAGCCGCCACAAGGCGTCGGCGCAACCATCGATGACCGGCAGGCTGCGGAGCATCCGCTTTTCGCACACCGCCGCTCGGTGGAGACGCAGGAATTCGTCGTCGTCGAGGCCCCAATGGCCGAATCCCCAGGAAGTCGGTAACGGCAACGACGATGGAGGCAGACCTTTATCGGCCGCCACTATCTCCCGGAAACCGAGGTTGTAGTCGGCACACACGCCATCGAGGTCGACCCCGAGCACGAAGCTTGAGCTCACCCGTCGCACGCTAGCCGGCATGTGCCGGTACGGGGCGGCGGGCCGATGCCTCTGTTGGTGAGGCCTGGAGATCCGAGATTGACATTTTGTAAAATCGTGGTTGTTCTTGCCACGTCGGGTCCCTCAGGCGACATCCTGTATTAGTGGACCTTACTCGGCAGCACAATGGCGACGTAGCGGTCGAGAGCGACAGCGAGACGGCGAACCGCACCGACGGCGACACAGCGATCGTTATCGGCCCTGGTGTGGTCGACAGCGGTCCGGAAGGCCCGCTGGCCAAAGCGGCGTTCTTCGGCCTCGCCGCCAAACGAATCGTCGAATACCGGCTCGTTCACCTCCGTGGATCAATGACCAAGAACCAGCTCGATCAGCTGGCGGAATCGGTGCTGATAGACCCGGTCGAGCAATGGTGGATGCATCGCCACGAGCACGTTGCGCCGAGCACCCAAGGCCAGGTATCGGTAGTGGAGACCGGCCTTCGTCCTGGCGTGACCGACCGGGAAGGCGCCGAACTGGTGAGGGCTGCTGCCGAGCTTGGCGTCGAAGTGGTGGCGGCGGCCGTGGCCAAGCGGTGGATGGTCTACGGCGATCTCGAAGAAGATGAGGTCGAACAGCTGGCCGAGCGTGTCCTCCACAACCCCGTTATCGAACGATGGGCCCCCGGTGAGCTTCCTCCGTCCCACGTCGACGCAACAACATCGGCACCGCCGACCGAGCTCGTACATCTCAGCGGGTTGGACAACGGCGACCTTGAACAGGTCAGTCGCTATCGCCGTCTCGGCCTAAACGTCGACGAGATGGTGGCCATCCAGAAGTGGTTCGCGGCCGAGAATCGCGAACCGACCGATGCCGAGATCGAAACCCTGGCCCAGACCTGGAGCGAACACTGCTCCCACAAAACCTTTCGGGCCAGCATCACCACGCCAGACGGTGAGATCGACGGGCTGCTCGACACCTACCTCAGAGGGGCCACCGACACCGTGGCCGCCCCCTGGGTTGAAAGTGCTTTCGTCGACAACGCGGGGATCGTTCACTTCGACGATCGGTTCGACATCGCCATCAAAGCCGAAACCCACAATCACCCGTCGGCCCTCGAGCCATTTGGTGGGGCCAACACCGGGGTTGGAGGGGTCGTTCGCGACATCGTCGGGGTCTCGGCGAAACCGATCGCCATTACCGATGTGTTGTGCTTCGGACCAGATGATCTCGATCCAGCCGAATTGCCGGAGGGAGTCCTTCACCCCAGCCGGATTCGATCCGGTGTCATAGCTGGCGTTGGCGACTACGGGAACAAAGTCGGCGTACCGACCATCGCCGGCGCCATCTTTCACGACCCGTCCTACACGACGACCCCCCTGGTGTTCGCCGGTTGTCTCGGGTTATTGCCGAAGGGGAGTCACCCGACCGAACCAAAGACCGGTGACTTTGTCGTAACCCTCGGCGGGGCAGTCGGCCGTGACGGCGTTGGTGGTGCCACCTTCTCTTCCCAGTCGATGGGGGTGGAGACAGCGCTTGTCGCCGGATCTTCGGTCCAGATCGGCGACCCGGTGGTAGAGAAGGGCCTTATAGATCTGGTGGTAGCGGCGCGAGACGCCGGGCTCTACAACGCCATCACCGATTGTGGCGCCGGAGGCCTCTCGTCAGCGGTCGGTGAGATGGCGGCAAGTCTCGGGGCAGATATAGACCTGGCAAAGGTGCCTCGAAAGTACTCCGGTCTCGCCCCATGGGAGGTTTGGCTCTCGGAGGCTCAAGAACGCATGGTTATGGCCGTCCCCGACCCGGTGCCGCTGTTGGCCCTGGCCGAACGTTGGGGTGTTGAGGCCACGGTGATCGGTTGGTTCTCCGGCGAGGGCCGCCTCCTGGTTCGCCATGCCGAAGAGGTCGTTGTCGATATTGAGGTCGATTTTCTCCACCGCGGGCGTCCCCGTCTTCATTTGGAGGCAACAGACGCCAATCCAGCCCGACTACCTCGCCACCCGGTGGAAGCCGTCGGGTCTTCGATCGAGCCGGTCGATGCGTTGAAGGCGCTGTTGGGTCACCCGTCGTTGCGATCGAATGAAGCCGTGGTACGGACCTATGATCACGAGGTATTGGGCGGAACGGTCGTCCGACCGTACGACGGTGTAGCGATGGATGGTCCGGCCGACGGCACCGTTATCGTGCCACCTGGCACCGAAGGGGCGACACCGCTCCAGGCGGTCGCCATCGGGATTGGGGCTGCTCCACTGATCGGCCGTCACGACTGCGAAGCCATGGCCTGGGCTGCGGTGGATGAGGCGGTCCGAAACGCGGTCGTCGCCGGAGCTGACCCCGATCGCTTGTCGTTGCTCGACAACTTCGCTTGGGGAAACCCAACCGACCCGGAGACCCTCGGTCAGCTCGTTGCCGCCTGCCGGGGGTGCTACAACGCCGCTATCGGATACCGGGCGCCGTTCGTGTCCGGCAAGGATTCTCTCTACAACGAGTTCGTCGATGCCGATGGCACGAGCGACCCGGTTACCCCGACCCTGATCATTACCGCTGTCGGCGTGGTGCCAGACGTGGAGATCGTTCCCGCCGTTGGAGTCGTTGCGGCCGGGAACGATGTGTGGCTTCTCGGTCCATCGGCTGGTGTTCTCGGTGGAAGCTACCTGGACGAGGTAACCGGGGGCGACAAAGGCGGCCATGTGCCGGCGGCCGACCCTGATGCCGCCGATCGTCATCGACAGCTACACGCTGCGATACGTGAGCGGTTGGTTGTGAGCGCCCACGACATCTCCGAGGGTGGTTTGGCTCCGGCGGCCGCTGAATGGGCGTTCGCCGGTCGGCTCGGCATCACGTTGGCAGTCGCCAACACCCACAGCCCATACGAATTGTTCGGAGAGGGTCCCGGCCGCTACGTGGTCGAGGTTCGACCCGACGATGCGGATCGGTTTGCCGAACTCGTCCCTGAGGCGAGTCGAGTTGGTTGGGTCACCGACGATGACCGACTGCGAATCGGTACGGAGATCGATGTGAGTCTTGAGGAGGTCGGAATCGCCTTTACCTCTCAGCAGCGGTCGTTCTCGGCCCCTCCGCCGACGACTAGCGAGTCTGACGCCGATACTGCCGCTGCCCCCGACGGAGATGAGGCCACCGAGTCCGATGTAATTGAGGCCGGTGAATCTGACGCCGGCGAATCTGACGCCAGTGAATCTGACTCCGATGCATCCGATATCGGTGAATCTGACGCCGGTGTATCTGACGCCGCCGCACCCGATGCCGGCGATACCGACGGCGCGCAGTCATCCGAGACCGATGAACCGACAGAGGATGGTGCCTGATGACCGTTTCTCCCTCGGTTCTGATTCCAATCGCCCCCGGAACCAACCGCGACCACGACCTCGCCATGGCCTTCGAGGCCGCTGGTGCCGAGGTGGCCCAGCATCCGCTACAGGCGATCCGTAGTGGTGACGTGAAGTTGGCCGATCACCAGTTGCTGGCGCTGCCCGGCGGATTCTCCTATGGCGACGCCCTGGGTGCCGGACGGTTACTCGGCCTTGATCTCGGCGGCTGGTTCGCCGACCAGGTCCGAGACGCGAGAGCCCGGCAGATGCCGATCATCGGAATCTGCAATGGCTTCCAGGCCTTGGTCAAGGCGGGAATTCTGCCCGGCGGTCCTCCAGAGTCGGAGTCGCTGTCGGGAAGCAGATTTGATTCCGAAGGGTGGCGGCCAAAGCGCCGCTCGCCATACGACGCCAGTCTGACCGCCAACAGCAACGGGCAGTTTGAGTGCCGGTGGATCCACATGACGCCCGAGCGGAGTGATTCGGTGTGGATCGGGTCACTCAGCCAGCCGCTTCGATGTCCGGTGGCCCACGGCGAAGGACGCTTCCGGGCCGCCGATCTCTCCACCCTGAATCAAACGAAGCGAGTGGCCTTCCGCTATAGCCGTCCGGACGGAACGCCGGCCGGCGGGAGCTATCCGTTGAACCCGAACGATTCCGATGGCGACGTCGCCGGTCTTATCGATCACAGCGGCCTGGTCCTCGGCCTCATGCCGCACCCGGAAAACCATGTGTTCAGCCGGCAGGACCCTCAGCGACGCCGCGCCGTCGGTGGTAACTGCCTCCCGCTGTTCTTGGCCGGCGTAGAAGCGGTTAGCTAGCCGCCGACGACAATCGGTTGTACTTTTTGTTCAATTTGACTGATTGTCGCCGTCTGCTACGGGGTGGTCGCCATGATGGAACCCGTGGTAGCAGATCGGGTTTCAACAGAGATGCCGACGTCGACGCTAGCCGATCTTAATCTTGATCTGGCCGGTCGAACGTCTGGCAAGGTTCGCGAAGCATGGCCGTTGGCGGAGGGAAGGCGACTTCTCGTCACCACCGACCGACTCAGCGCTTTTGACCGGATCATCGGCACCGTGCCTCACAAAGGGCAGGTGCTCAATCAGCTGGCAGCATGGTGGTTTGAACAGACTGCAGATCTTGTGGCAAACCACGTGGTCGATGTGCCGGATCCAAACGTGCTGATCGCCGTCGATGCCCGTCCGCTTCCTGTGGAGGTCGTCGTTCGTGGCCGCCTCACCGGGAGCACCTCGACGTCGGTGTTGCCGCGCTACGAGGCGGGGGAGCGGATGCTGTACGGCTACGAACTGCCGGACGGCCTGCAGGCTCACGGGCCGTTTCCCGAGCCCCTCATCACCCCGACGACCAAAGCGGAAAAAGGCGAGCACGACGAGCCGATCACCTGCGATGAGGTGGTGACCCGGGGTTTGGTCGAGGTCGAGCTCTGGGAGCGGATCAAGACCGTTGCCCTCGAGGTGTTCCGGCGGGGGACGGAGGTCGCCGCCGATGCCGGGTTCGTGCTGGCCGACACAAAATACGAGTTCGGGCTGGCCCCCGACGGCGAGCTGCTGCTCATCGACGAGGTTCATACCCCCGATTCTTCGCGCTACTGGGCCATGGACTCCCTCGACGAACGTCTGGCCGCCGGTAAAGGGCCGGAGAGCTACGATAAAGAGCCGGTTCGGCTCGCGCTCGGTGCCGCCGGATTCCGCGGTGAAGGCGAGCCCCCCGAACTCCCTCAAGAGACGTGGGAATTGGCCTCGGCACGCTACGTCGAGTTGTTCGAATCGCTGACCGGCACGACGTTCGAGCCGGGAGCTCGGCCGATCGAGGAACGAATCGCCACCAACCTCGCCCCACACCTACCTGGAGGTACTACATCGTGAAGGTCGTCATCCTCGCTGGATCCCCCCGCGACGCCGAGTGGGTAGACAAAATCGCGGCGGTACTTGAGACATTGGAGGTGCCGGTCATCCGCCGGGTTGGCTCCGCTCACCGCGTGCCCGAGCACGTGCTCGACATGCTTCGGAGCTACGACGCATCGCCTGATTCCTCTGATCACAGTGACCCCACGGTGTTTATTACCGTCGCCGGCATGAGTGATGCTCTGTCGGGACTGACCGATGCAAACGTGGTTTCTCCGGTGATCGCCTGCCCGCCTCGGGCCGACGCCTTTGCCGGGCTCGACGTATTGTCGAGCTTGCGGACCCCGCCTGGGGTTGCCCCGTTGGTGGCCTTGGAGCCGGCTAATGCGGCGCTTGCGGCAGCCAAGATCCTGGCCCTGTACGACCCTGAGCTGCGAGCGAGGGTAAAGAATTACCAGGCCGCCGCGGCCACCAGGGTTCTCGATGGCGATGCGGTATTGACCGATTCCCCCGAGCTGGTTGAGCGGTGATGATGCCGACTCCCAACGTGGGTGTCGCGACGGTCGGGCCAACTCGGGCGTCTATGTGCTGTGATGGTTGGTATGAACGCAACGACGCGTACGGTGGCTGAGCTCGACCGACCACGCGAGGAGTGCGGCGTCGTAGCCGTTGCCTCACCATCGACCGAGGCCGCTCGCGTGGCCTTTTTCGGTATTTATGCGCTCCAACACCGCGGTCAGGAAGCGGCGGGAATTGCC
Source organism: uncultured Acidimicrobiales bacterium (assembly GCA_938021675.1). GTDB lineage: Bacteria > Actinomycetota > Acidimicrobiia > Acidimicrobiales > SZUA-35 > JAHELU01. The sequence goes on along the minus strand of CALIFY010000022.1, from coordinate 55,033 downwards.
GTTGCCGATGGGCGGTCGGTTCGGGTGCACAAAGGTCAGGGACTCGTCAGCCAGGTGTTCCAGCCCGGCACCCTCGATCCCCTCGTCGGGTCACTGGCAATCGGCCACACCCGGTATTCGACGACCGGTGGTTCGAGCGAACGCAACGTGCAGCCCTACGTGGTCGAGACGATCCACGGACCGCTCGGCGTCGCCAACAACGGGAACCTGGTCAACGCCGACCAACTCCGCAACAAACTGCTAGAGAGCGGCGCTGGGCTTCAATCTTCGTCGGACTCCGAGGTCCTCGCGCTCATGTTGGCCGCCGCCGATGGTGAGACGTGGGAGGAGCGGCTGGCCAACGTCATGCCAAGTTGGGAGGGCGCATACTCATTGGTGGTATTGGCCGGTACCAAGGTCGTGGCCGCCCGGGATCCGATGGGGTTCCGGCCCCTCTCCATGGGCCGACTCCCCTCTGGTGGACACGTCGTGGCTTCTGAGACCGGAGCACTGCGGACCGTGGGTTGCGAGTCGATCCGGGAGATCGAACCGGGCGAGGTGGTGGTACTCCAAGGTCAGATCGTTCGGAGCCATCAGGCCATCCCGGCCAACGCTCAACAGGCCCGTTGTACGTTCGAGCACATCTATTTCTCGCGGCCAGACGCCACCTGGGACGGATTGAACGTCCATCAGGCCCGCCAGAACCTCGGCGAAGAACTGGCGAGAGAACATCCGATCGAAGCCGACGTCGTTATTCCGGTCCCCGATTCATCGACGCCGGCCGCCATCGGTTACGCCAACGTGTCGGGCATTCCGTACAACGATGGCTTCGTCAAGAACCGGTATATCGGGCGAACCTTCATCGAACCGACCGACGAGCTGAGACAACAGGGCGTGGCCCTCAAGTTCAACACGCTTCCCGAAAACATCGACGGCCGCCGGGTGGTTGTGGTCGATGATTCGATCGTTCGGGGCACGACCTCCGGTCAGCTGATTCGTTTGATCCGCGACGCCGGCGCCACCGAAGTCCATGTCCGAATCACCTGCCCACCGGTCGCCCACCCGTGTTTCTTCGGCGTCGATATGGGTTCCTACGATCAGCTGATCGCTCACCAGCTCGGTGTCCCAGAGATCCGAGACCACATTGGAGCAGACAGCCTCGGCTTCCTGTCGGTGTCGCGGATGATGAAGGCCCTCGGGCGCGACGACGGCTATTGCAACGCATGCTTCACCGGTGAGTACCCAGTGCCGGTCCAGCTGTCGTTGGTCAACACTAAACAACGCTTCGACGGAGTCTTGCAGTGAAGGTAAACGTGCTGGTCATCGGGTCGGGTGGGCGAGAGCACGCCATCACCACGGCCTTATCAACGTCCCCCCGGTTGGGCGAACTCAACGTCGCCCCCGGCAATGCCGGCACGATCGCTCATAACGTCGATATCGATGTGACCGACTTCGAGGCCATAGCGTCGTTTTGCGTCGACCGGTCGATCGATTTGGTGGTCGTCGGACCGGAGCAGCCGTTGGTGAGCGGGTTGGCCGATTCGCTTTCCGAGGCCGGAATTCGATGCTTCGGACCGTCGGCGGCGGCCGCTCAGCTCGAGGGTTCAAAGTCCTTTGCTAGAGAGTTCGCCGCCAGACATGGCATCCCCGGACCTCGTTGTGAGTCGTTTACCTCGGTGGAGTCTGCTCTCAAGTGGCTTCACGATTTCGATGGTCGAGTCGTCGTCAAAGCCGATGGTCTGGCCGGAGGAAAAGGCGTAATCATTCCGGAAACCCGGGTGGAAGCCGAACGGGCGATCTTCGATCTTCTCAGTGCACGGACCATGGGTGACGCTGGTGCAACCGTCGTCCTTGAGGAACGGCTAGAGGGCGAAGAACTCTCACTGTTCGGGATCGCCGACGGCGCAGACGTCATCTCCCTCGGAACGGCCCAAGATCACAAACGGGTCGGCGATGGCGACACCGGGCCCAATACCGGCGGCATGGGCGCATTTTCCCCCGTGCCGGGCAAGGCGGACATCGAACCCGAGTTGGTCGAGCGGTTCCTGCGAGCTGCGGTATCGGGCATGGCGGCCGAGGGAACGCCGTACGTCGGTGTGCTCTATGCCGGCATCATGTTGACCGATTCAGGGCCTCGACTCATCGAATACAACTGCCGGTTCGGTGATCCCGAAGCCCAAGTTATTCTTCCGTTGCTCGACTCCGATGTACTCGAACTCGTGTTGGCCGCGGCTGACGGAAACCTGGCAAAGACCGACGTCAAGATCGTCGATGGGGTAACGGCCGCGACGGTAGTGGTCGCCGCCGCCGGTTATCCGACCAGTCCGGCGATGGCAATCCCGATTCCCGAGATTCATGCCCCGGCCGGTGTCTCGGTGATTCACAGCTCGACCCGGGTCGACGGGGACCAGGTGGTGAGCTGTGGTGGACGCGTGCTGAACGTGGTTGGCACCGGAACCGATCTGGCTGCGGCGCTGGACAACGTCTATTCGGTCGTCGATGAGATGAGAAGTGACCAGCTTTTTGCCCGGTCCGACATCGGATGGCGGCACGCCCCACGATCGGTCACCGGCTCGGCCGCTACGGCCTACGCCCAGGCCGGTGTGTCTCTCGACGCCGCGGCCGAGGTGGGCGATCGGATCGCCGGCGCGGTTATCAGCACCCATGACGAGCGAGTAGTCGCCGGTCACGGAAGTTTCGGTGGGGTCTTCGATTTGGCTTCACTTTCCGGTCTCGACGATCCGCTGCTGGTAGCTACCACCGATGGGGTCGGGACGAAGACCATCCTGGCCGAGCAGATCGACAGCTGGGAAGGAATTGGCGCCGACATCGTCAACCACGGTGTCAATGACGTGTTGGTCCAAGGGGCATCCCCACTGTTCTTTCTCGACACGGTTGCCGCCGCCTCACTCGATGCCACCGTCGTGGCACGAATCGTTGGCGGTATGGCCGAGGCGTGCCGCGCTGCAGGGTGTGTCCTGATCGGTGGCGAAACAGCCGAGATGCCCGATGTGTTGTCGACCGGAGCGGTGGACGTCTCCGGCACGATGATCGGAGCGGTAGATCGGGCCAACCTGCTGCCGCGAACCTCGATCGCACCCGGCGACCTCCTGGTCGGCCTGGCATCGTCAGGTCTTCATACCAACGGCTATTCACTGGCCCGCAAGGTCTTGTCCGGGATGGATCTACACGATCCGTTGCCCGGCGACGAAGACGTTTCGATCGGTCAAGCGTTACTGGCCGTCCACCGCAGTTACCTTCAGCCTCTCAAGCAGGCACTGGCCGATGATCTCATCTCCGGGTTGGTCCATATCACCGGTGGTGGCTTGGTCGAAAACATCCCCCGGGTGCTTCCCGAAGGATGCGGTGCCATCGTGGAGACCTCGTCTTGGACGTGGCCGCCGCTGTTCCGATTCCTGGTCGGCTTGGCCGGACTTCATCGGGTCGAAGCTCACCAGACGCTCAACTTGGGGATAGGGATGGTGGCCATCGTCGCCCCCGATCAGCTCGATCGAGCCCAGCAAGCCATTCCCGAACCGACAAAGGTCATCGGCCGGGTGGTCAAGGGTCGAGGGGTGGCCTTGGCCAGTGGCTGAGGGCGGTGAGTCCGACGCCCCGGCGGTCGGCGATGCGGGTGTGTCCACCAGATCGTCGATAGCCCGGCTAGTCGTTCTCGTCTCGGGCAACGGCAGCAACCTCCAAGCGGTGCTCGACGCCTGTGCGCCCGGCGGGCCGCTCGATGGTCGAGCCAACGTCGTTCTGGTGATCTCGAACGCATCGGAGGCCTACGCACTCAACAGGGCAGCGGAGGCCGGTGTGGCGACCGCCGTGTATCCCCACCAGGGTCGAGACCGAAGCGAATATGACGCTGAGCTGGCGTACGAAGCCCGGCTCGCCGGAGCAGATCTGGTGATACTCGCCGGCTGGAATCGAATCCTGACCGATCCGTTTCTTGCCCACCACCGGGTCATCAACCTCCATCCGGCCAAACCGGGTGCCTTTGCTGGTCTCGGGGCCATCGAGCGGTCGTTCGAAGCGTGGGAGCGGGGCGAGGTTACGAGTGGTGGCGTCATGGTTCACTTCGTGCCAGACGAAGGGGTTGACAGCGGCCCGGTCATAGCGTGGCAGGAGGTGCCGTTTCATGACGACGACACCCTGGTTGACTTTGAACAGCGGATACACGCCATGGAACACCGGTTGTTGGTAGAAAGCATTGGGAGCGTCCTAGAGGAGGAAACCAGATATGAGTGATCCATCGTCGGTGGCCAAGAATCACGATCTTCTTTGCGGTTTCGAGTCGTTGACGTTTGACGACGTGTTGGTCGTGCCCGGTTGGAGCGAGGTCGTGCCGGCCGAGGTATCGACCGCTACCACGTTGGCCCGTGTCGGGCTCCAAGTCCCGTTGCTTTCCGCCGCCATGGATACGGTGACCGAAGCGCCGTTGGCGATCGCTTTGGCTCGCGAGGGCGGGATCGGGGTGTTGCACCGTAACCTGTCGATCGAGCATCAGTTGGCCGAGGTCGACCGGGTCAAGCGGGCCCAGGCCGGAATGATCACCGATCCGGTCAGCCTGCCGCCAACGGCCTCGCTAGCCGATGCCGAGGCGATCATGGCTCGCCACAAGATCTCTGGAGTACCGATCGTCGATGATGAGCATCGGTTGGTTGGGATCCTCACCAACCGTGACGTCCGGTTCTGTACCGAAACAGAGTACGACCGCCCGGTGACCGACTTTATGACCGCATCAGGGCTGGTGACCGCTCCGGTCGGTACCTCGATCGACGAAGCGGTCGCCGTGCTCCACAAGCACCGGATCGAGAAGTTGCCGTTAGTGGATGCCGAAGGGCGTCTCGGAGGGTTGATAACGGTCAAAGACATCGATCAGCGGCGGGAAAAGCCCCACGCAACCGTCGATGAAGACGATCGGTTGCGGGTCGGGGCAGCGGTCGGTGTGACCGATGCCGTCGAACGGGCCGAGGCCCTCATCCCGGCCGGGGTCGACATGTTGGTAGTCGATACCGCCCATGGCCACACCAGGGGAGTAGTCGACGCCGTCGCCACCCTCAAAGCAAAGTGGCCAGACACCGTGGTCGTCGGGGGGAATGTGGTTACCGCCGAAGGGGCAGAGGCCCTCATCGAAGCTGGATCCGATGTGATAAAAGTCGGCGTTGGCGCCGGCTCGATTTGCACCACCCGCATCGTGGCTGGGGCCGGCATGCCTCAGCTGTCCGCCATCTATGAGACTTCGCTCGTGGCCCGACCTCGTGGTGTGCCGGTCATCGCCGACGGCGGCGTCGTGTCTTCCGGCGACATCGTGAAGGCGTTCGTCGCCGGTGCCGACGCGGTCATGCTCGGTAACGCTCTGGCAGGAGTCGACGAGGCTCCGGGCGAGCTTGAACTAGTAGACGGTTCGATGTGGAAGACCTACCGCGGGATGGGTTCAGCCGGTGCCATGCGGGGCCGGGCCGCCGATCGGTATGGTTCCGGGCAAGCTCCGGGCAAGCATGTTCCAGAAGGCGTTGAAGCTCGGGTTCGGTATGCGGGATCGTTGGGCGAGTTGATCGCCCAACTCGTCGGTGGCCTGAGATCCGGTATGGGGTATGCCGGTGCCGTAGACCTCGAACAGCTTCGGACCCAAACCCGTCTCACGAAGATCACCGGTGCCGGGCTTCGCGAGAGCCACCCCCACGACGTGCAAGTCCTACGGGACGAGTAAGCGTCGGCGACCCGTCGAAAACTATCTGACGTTGTCACCGACCACCACTACGGTGACGGGGTGGATGATGCTGGCCTCTCCGTACCTGTCGCAGCTCGAGGGCTAACAAAAACGTTCGGATCGTTCCGGGCGGTCGACGACGTCGACTTTCAGGTCCAGCCCGGTGAGGCCTTCGGATTTCTCGGGCCGAACGGTGCCGGTAAGTCCTCTACGATGCGCATGATCGGATGTGTGTCGCCCCGCACCGCGGGAGACCTCACCGTTTTCGGGCTCGACCCCACCAGAGACGGGTCCACTATTCGAGCCAGGTTGGGGGTCGTCCCCCAAGAAGATGCGCTCGATGTCGAGCTGAACGTCCGCGAGAACCTGTACGTCTACGGTCGTTTCTTCGACCTCAAGAGGAGCGAGATCCGTCGCCGCACTGAGGAACTTCTCGAGTTCACCCAACTCACCGAACGGGCCGACGACCGGGTAGAGCCGCTGTCGGGCGGCATGAAACGTCGGCTCACCATCGCCCGGGCGTTGATCAACCAGCCCGACCTCGTGCTGCTCGACGAGCCGACCACCGGCCTCGACCCCCAGGCCCGGCACCTGGTGTGGGATCGGCTCTACCGTCTAAAACAACAGGGGGCCACGCTTATCCTCACCACCCATTACATGGACGAGGCCGAGCAGCTCTGCGACCGGTTGGTGGTCATGGACAATGGCCGCATCGTCGACGACGGCTCGCCTCGGGCTCTTATCGATCGGCACTGCACCAAGGAGGTTGTCGAGCTACGACTAGCGGCAACGACCGACTTGGAGCGATCGGCGGGTCATCTTCGCCGGGATGGTCTAGAGGTCGAGGTATTGCCAGACCGCATCCTGATCTACGCCGACGATGGTGAGGCAGCCCTTTCGTTTGCCGATGGGGTGGGGTTGCGGCCAGAGTCGGCGTTGATCCGCCGGTCGACTCTCGAGGACGTGTTCCTCGCCCTGACCGGGCGGACGTTAGTCGAGGCCGGATGACGACACCGATCGGTCACCGTCGCTACCCATCGGTCGGCTCGGTACAACCGCCAGCCGGTACCTGGACCACCCCTCGATTCGTTCGGGTCGTGGAGTATCACCTCGTCGGCTATCGGCGGATGTGGCGGGGCAGCATCGTTCGTATCGTCATTAGCCCAATCTTGTATCTATTGTCCATGGGGATCGGGGTTGGTTCGCTCGTCGACCAGCGAGGCGCTGTCGATCTGGCCGGTGGTTCGTATCTGGCGTTCGTGGCGCCGGGCTTGATGGCGGCCGCAGCGATGCAGTCCGCCTCCGCGGCATCGCTCTATCCCGTGCTGGCTTCGGTGAAGTGGTTACGCACCGCATACGGTCAGGTCGGGACCCCTCTGCGACCGGTCGACTTGGTTGTCGGCCTGCAGGCCTGGTTTGCCATTTTGGCACTGGCAGCCGCCATCTTTTTCACCTTGGTACTGGCTGTCTTCGGGGTGGTCGCTTCGCCACTCGTTGTCCTGGCTCCGCTGGCGACCGTTCTCGGTGGCCTGTCGTTCTCGGCACCGTTGGCCGCATGGGCCATGAGCCAGCAAGACGACCACAAATTCTCGGTGGTCTTCCGGCTGATCGTGTTGCCGATGTTTCTCCTGTCTGGGGTCTTCTTCCCGGTAGAGCAACTTCCCGCACCGCTTGAGGCGGTGGCTGTAGTGGCACCGCTGTGGCATACCATCGAACTCACCCGCGGCCTAACCCTGGGGACGGCCGGGATGAGTGATTTCTTCCACGTCGCGGTTCTCGTGGCATACGTCATCGCCGGATGCCTGTACGGGAAGCGCACATACACCCGGCGGCTCTATCCATGAACGCCTCCGGGGTAGTGGCCGCTTTAATTCCCGGCAGCAGCCACCGCTGGGCCCACGTCGTTGCCCGTAACTATGCGTCCACTCGGTCGGCGTGGTTCGCCACCGTGACGGGAGCATTTGAACCGTTTCTTTTCCTGGCGTCGATCGGTATTGGGGTGAGCGTTCTCGTGGGCGACGTTGATGTCGACGGCCGAACCTACGACTACACGACCTTTGTCGCCCCGGCCATGCTGGCCAGCGCCGCCATGAATGGTGCAATTACCGAAGCCTCGTTCAACACGTTCGGGAAGCTTCGCTGGCATCGCATCTACCACTCCATGACCGCGACCCCGCTGACGCCAACCGATATCGCCGTTGGCGAGATCGTCTACGCCCAACTTCGAGGCACGCTGTACAGCACGATCTTTCTGCTCGCCATGGTGGTACTTGGGTTGGTTGAGAGCTGGTGGGCGGTGTTGGCGCTCCCGGCGGCGGTGCTGATCGGCGTCGCGTTCTCGGCGGCCGGACTAGCGGTCGTGACCGTGCTCCGCACCTGGCAAGACATCGACCTGATCGTATTTGGCCAGATGCTGCTGTTCTTGTTCTCGGCGACGTTCTATCCCCTTTCGGTGTACCCCGAACCGATCCAGATGGTCGCTCAGCTTTCGCCGCTCTTCCACGGGGCCAACCTTTGTCGCGATCTGGTTCTCGGCACCGTCGGTTGGTACAACTTGATAAACGTCGCAGTACTGCTCGGGATGACCGTTGTCTGCAGTCGCCTCGCCGCTCGCCGATTCACCTCGCTGCTCTACAAGTAACGACGGTGTACCGGCACGTTAGGCCGCGGCCACGAACTCCTCGATGCGGGCTTGCCGAACCCGCAACAGAGCGGCGAGGCTCAACATCGAGCCCACGGCCGCAGACCAAAGAAACAGCTGCTGGCCAACTTGACCGTATAGGGCCGGAGCCACCGCCGAGGTCACGGTGGCCGAGACGAGACCGGCCGTGTCGAGCAACGCTGAACCGACCGCCGCCCGCTCAGCGCCGGTCACCTCGAGAACCAGAACCTGGGCACTGACGGCGGCGAACGACTCGGCCGACCCGTGAACGAAGCCAGCTATGGTCACCGCTACGACAACGCCGCCGAAGCCGTACCCCAGCTGGGCTGCTATCAGAACGGGGAGGGCGAACAGCATGATTTGCGATCCACCTCGCCGTTCGGCGAGGTTGCCGGCAAGCCGAGGCAAGACTAACAGCGGCCCACCGACGAACAGGATGACGACGGCTACCATGCCCGTCCCGGCCCCGAGATCGGTGAGGAACCGGTCGATGATGGAGTCGAACACGCCGATGAACCCCATGACGACGATCGAGACAAGCATCGCCGATTGGACACGGGGCCGGCGAATGAGCCGACCGAGATCGGAGTAGTCGACCGGGGCGGCGGCAATTTCGGTGCCCAGGATCGTGACGGTTGCCGGCACACCGACCACCGCAATAGCGGCGCTGACCGCGAGAAACGGCGCTTCGAAACCGAACGGTTCGAGCGCCGCTCCGATCAACGGCCCTACGATAAAACCGCCAACCGCAGTGGAGAGGAGTGTTCCGAGTTTCGCGCCGCCGCCGCTGGCATCCAACCCGAGCAGCGCTTTTCGGGCCAGCAGCTGGAACAACCCGAGACCTACGCCACTGAGTCCACGGCTCAGGGCCAGAATCAAGACAGTCTGGCCATAGGCGAAGCCGATTGGTCCAACGACGCCGGCCAAGATCGCCACCGCGGCCAACGATCGGGTACGGCCACGGTCGGCGAGTGGCGAAAACGCCAGCTGTGCGACCAGCGCAACACCGAAACCGGCACTGGCGATGGCCCCGACTTCCCAATCGGCTAGGCGGCGATCGGTCTGCACATCCTCTAGGAAGACAAAGACCACGCCGAGAGCTGAGGTGAGGAAGAAGTTGGTGAGATAAATGGGCCAAGTGCGCACCGGGCCAGGCTACGACCAACCCTTCTGTTGGACGAAACGAGTTTCGCCACTGACCGACCCCTGCCGTCTATGACTGTCTGATCCTCTTCGGGTCGTTACCGGCATCGGTCATTGCTTTCGCCACGTCGATCGGGATCAGCAGCGCCAGACCGAGAACGAAAAAGACGATCAAGGACAGGATGGCCTGACGTTGAGATCCGGTGATTTGGTTGACGACGCCGAACGCCAGTGGGCCGATCCACGAGGTGCCCCGAGAAGCGATCTCGTAGAACCCGAAGTACTCGGCCTCGGCTGACGAGGGGATCATTTGGGAGTACAGCGAGCGGCTGATGGCTTGCGACCCACCGAGGACGAATGCCAGCACCGTGCCCATGATCCACAGTTCGCCGATCGAGTCGAGTTCGAGGTAGGCGTAGATTACTAGTCCAGCCCACACCACCAAGTTCCAAATTAGGCTCCGTTTCGATCCGAATCGTTCGCCAAGGCGACCGAAGCCGATCGCCCCAGGGATGGCGACAAATTGGATTAGCAGAACTAAAAGGAGGAGGGTTTCGGATTCGGCGTCGAGTTCATCGGCCGCGAAGGAGGTGGCGATGGCGATCACGGTCAGAATGCCATCGTTAAAGACAAGGTAGGCCAGCAAGAACCGGAGGGTGATCGGGTGACGGCGGCGCATGTCTCGAAGCGTTATCAGAATGGACCGCAGGCTGAAGCGAACCCACCCGTATCCGGGCGTACGGGTTCGACCAGCGGGGCGGGCATTGAGATACCGATGTGTGGTCAGAGCGATAAACCCTCCTGCCCACAGTCCGGTTCCTCCAAGACTTATTCGCACCGCCAACTCGGTGTCGTCGAGCAGCGCGATGAACCCGAAGTTGGCGGCCAACCACAAGCCACCACCGAGGTACCCGTAGGCGAAGCCTCCGGAACTGACCCGGTCCCGAAGTTCGGGTGGCGCTATCTCGGGGAGGTAGGAGTTGTAGACCACTCCGGCTGCGCCAAAGCCGATCGAGGCCAGCACGAACAGAAGTCCACCCAGCAACAACGTCGTTCCGGTTATGACAAACATTGCCGCGGTACAGGCGCTCGACGCATAGGCCAAGAGCAGCAGCAGCCGCTTCTTGTGGGGTGTGTGATCGGCGATCGCACCGACCACCGGCAACACAACGATCTGGGCGATAGCCGATGCGCTGACGGCGAAGGGGAAGAATGAGGCCGGCGCTATGGTCAACCCCAGCAGCGGGACTCCGCCATCGTCTTCGGCCAGGGCCAACAGGTACGGTCCGAGCAGCGCGGTGGTGACGGTCGTGGTGAATGCCGACCACGCCCAGTCGTACATCTTCCACCCGAAGATCTCCCGTCGGTTGCCAGGTCGGGCGTCGCTATCGGTCACCGTCTCCATGGCCTCGAAGCTACCTGGCCGGAGCGGATCGTGCGGTGCGGCGACGATTCGGTCCGCCAGCCGAGATGGTTGTTAGTGACGGCAGGCCGCGGTGTGTTGGTGGTGAGCCACCGCCGTCAACTTCGAGCCGAGCAGCTTCTTTCGGGTGACCAACTCAAGTCGGCTGGCGTACTGCATGAGCTTGTGCGCCACCAGGAGGGTGACGTCGTCGTGCTGGATGCGTTTGTACGACGAGGTGTTCTTCCCTTTGAGGTAGGTGTCGACCGACACCTCTTCAACGCCGCCTCAACCAATGGCGCCGATGTAGTCGATGGCGGCCGTCCCGCCTTTGGAACGGATGATGTCCAGTGCCTCGTCGCTGGCTGCGATTTCCATAACGAAATCATACTCAACCCCGGTCGGTCCCGGCGCAATCGGCCAACCGGAACCGACGAGGAAGTATTCGGCGGTCGGGGCCGAGGCCGCGGCGTACCGCAGGCGACATGGATGAGGGCGACGCCCAGGTCATACTGAATCTGAGCTACCGGGGGTTCGACGTTGTGACATGGTTGATGCTGGCCGCCAGCTTGGCAGCGGGATCGAGCCTCGTCTCGGTGGTCGGTGCTGACTCGCCCCCTGGCCGGGGTCCCGGCCGGTCCGTGCCGGCGCTGGCGGGATCGTCGACCTGGATGTTCGTCGGAGCGGTCGCTTTCCTGTGGATCGCGGTCGGTGCGTTGACCGTCGCCATCGTCACCCTCGACACCAGTTTGGCCTACGTGGCCGAGCAAACAAGGTCGGAGATGCCGTTGGCGCTTCGTATCAGCGCCCTGTGGGCCGGGTCCGAGGGGTCGCTTTTGTTGTTTACCGCTATCTGCGGCTCGGTGCTGATCATCGGTCACCGAGCGGCGCCACGGTGGCAGCGAACTGGCGTCGGCCTCGTCATCGTCGGGCTTGTGGTTGCGTTGATCAGCGGCGCCGACCCCTTTGAACGTCTTGACCTCCCCCCGTTGTCGGGTGTCGGGATGGCTCCGATCCTGGAACACCCAGCCATGGTCATCCATCCGCCACTGCTGTATCTCGGCATGTGTCTCGCGTTGGCGCCTGGGTTGGTGAACGACCGGCGGTCGGCGCGGCGCTTCGGGTTGGCGGCCATGGCGGTGCTTACCGTCGCCCTCGGACTCGGATCGGTCTGGGCCTACGTGGAACTCGGTTGGGGGGGCTGGTGGGCGTGGGATCCGATCGAAAACGTCGCCCTGGTCGTGTGGCTGTTGCTGGCGGCGGCGATTCACGATCGGCCGGCTGGCCGGGACGATTCGCCGTCCGCCCGGCCACTCGACGCCACGGTCATCTACGCGGTGTGTTGGCCCGCTGTTCTCGGCGGGGCGGCGCTTACCCGTACGTCGCTACGAACGAGCGTCCATGCCTTTGCCGACGCCGCTCAGCTCGGCATATTCTTGTGGCCGTTGGTGGTGGTGGCTGGAAGCGGCGCCGCCATTCGCATCGTCGGTCACCTTAGGGGTGCCACGCCGAGCCCTGGACTGTGGACCGGGCCAAGTCGTGCCGCTATACGCCGGGTTCCCGTCGTGGTGTTGGTAACCGCGGCGGTGATCGTGGCCGCAGGAACGTACCGGCCGTTTGTCGGCGGCGACGGGACCGCGGGGTGGTTCTACACCCGGTCCCTGTATCCATTGGCTGTCGTCGGAGCGGTCCTGGTGGGGTTCGTTCCACTGTGGCGTCGCCCCGCAACCGGCGCTACCTCCGCTATGAGGTGGCGCCACGTGGGACGCGGCCTGCCCGGTCGGAAGACCGTTGGTTTGGCCGGTGCTACGGCCCTCTCGCTAGCGGCCGGGGTGTCGGTAGTCGGCTGGCGAGCTTGGTATCAGGTTGTCCTTGCGTTGGCCATCGGTACTGGTCTTGGAGCGGTTCCAGCCGCTGACCGGCGGGCGATGGCCCGAACGGCGGCCCATCTCGGAGCCTTGGCGATTCTGTGGGCCGCGGTGGCTGGTACGGCATCGACCGAGGCGTTTGTCCGGTTGGAGCCCGGAGAGACGCGGAGCGTTGCCGGTCACCGCGTCGAACTTATCTCGACCGAGATCGTCAGCGACGACCCCCTCCAGGCGGTGGCGACGGTACACGTCGACGGTGACCGCCTGACCCCATCGGTCGCAGTCTTTCCCGAGCGGCGCTTGCGGCTCCCCGAAGTGGCGACGAGAACGCGGCCGTGGCTCGACGTTCAGGTCGTGTTGCGTGACGTCGACAGCGACGGTCAGACCCTGCTCATGGTGTTGATCCGCCCGTGGAACCAGCTGGTCTGGTGGGGGATCGGGTTACTGTCGCTTGGTGTTGTGGCGGCCGGGGTTGGGACATCTACTTCCGGTCGCGTTTCGCCCGAAGCAGCTGCTCCATCGACGACGGCGGACTCGGCGTCGCGTCAGGGTCCGGGGGCGGCTCCGGTGTCGACGGGGGTGTCTCCGAGCCAACCGTCGGAACCGATCGGTCGGGATCAGCAGGCGTAGCCTCTGACCGGGCCTCTGACCGGGCCTCTGACCGGCCGGACCGAACGCCACGCCACCGGGATATCCGTTGACCGGTACCTCGGACGGCTCGAGCCGATACACCGGTCGACGAACGACGGGCGGCAAGGGTCGGTGCCGACCCTGCGATCCACAGCCGGCTGAGGACGAGCGAGCCTAGCCACAGCGCGGTGCCGATGGCCAGCAGCCAGGCGGCGACGGGGATGCGACGGCTGGACGAGGGGAGTGCGGTGCCATCGAAGGCCTGCTCAGCCGTGATCTGGCCTCGGCCTCCCGTGATCTCCGATAGTGAGGCGAGCAGCGTCTCATTCGGTGTTCCCGGTAGATATTCAGCGGCGTAAGACAACGTTGCGAGATCCGAACCGACGGCGGTGATCTCCTCGCCGGTGGCGACGCCGGCGCCGACCGCATAGCTACCGGCAGCCGATACCGGTGTCGAACCGACGTACACCGTTCCTCGTTCGTCTTCACCGCTTGCGGTCAGTTCGACTTGACGTTGCACGCCGTCTGGATCGGTGACGGTGACCGCGACCGACCCGGCGCCGGATGTTTCCTCGCCGGTCGAAGTCAGTTCGTTTGGCACTTCGACTCGAACGTCGAGCGTGTCGCCGTCGATGGTGGAGCGGACCGCACCACCGGAGTCGATGGGGAAGCTGTCACGAACCACACGAGCCCAGAACGACACGTATCCGTCCCAGTCCGGCCATCCCTGAGCCCACCGAAGCTCCGCATCGGAGGTCCAAGATGTCGCCCGGCCGAGCCCGGTTTGCCAGGTGGCGAGCAGCGGATCTTCTTCGGCCCCAACTGTCATGAGCGTTCGAGCGGTCGGTTTCGTCGTTGTGGCAACGAAGCCAAACAGAGGCGGTGTCGCCTCAACGGGATCGGTGATGGCCGACGCCGCGGTGATGACGGGGAAGAATTCACCTTCGTTGATAAAGCTCCGGGACGCGATGACCGACTCTTGGACAAGAATCTCGGGTATGCGGGCCAGGTCTCGCCCCGGATAGAACCGGCCGCCGCCGGCCTGAGCGATGCTGCGCAGTTCGGCTGCCGACCCTTCGCCGGTTCCGACAACCGACACGGTTATGCCTTCGTCAAAAAGTTCCTTGGCATCGTCGCGAAGGGCGTCGATGTTGCCGGTTTGGGTGAATCCGTCGGTGAAGAGGATGATGTGTTTCAGGCCAGCATCGGAGGTACGAAGTTGCTCTGCAGCACCGGTGAGAGTTGCCTGAAGGTCGGTATTACCGGCCGGGGTGACCTTTGCCAGGCCGGCCTCGACGATGTCATCCGACGGGATCTGCTGCAGGTCTAGTAACCAGTTCGTCTTCGTATCGACGCCGAGTATGCCGATTTCATCGGTGGCGTTGAGCGCGTCGATGGCTCGTGCCGCGCCGGTTCTGGCGATATCGGTCTTTGTCACGCCCCCTTCGAGTCGATCGCTGGGGTTGCCGTCTTCGGCGCAGTGACAGTTGCCCATCGATTCGCTGGTATCGATGGCAAAGACCTGGGCTACCGTCCGCCGCCGTTGAGGGTCGAGGATGTCGCTGACAACGGGGAGGACGGTCTCAAGGGTCGAATCCCGATACCCGCCCATGCCGTAGCTTTGCGGACCGCCGATGGTGACAAGGCCACGGCCCAGATCGCGGGTAGCGGCCGCGAGATTTACCATCTGCTGATCGGTCAAGTCTTCGGCGGTGACGTCGACCAGTACAACCGATTGATAGCCGGCGAGTTGGTCGAGTCCCGGGATCTGGCCCGCAGCGGTTTCGTCGACTTCGATCGAGCTGGATCGAAGGGCAGCCACCAACGACTGAGCAGCACCATCTGCCCCCTCGACGACGAGAACCTTAGCCGGGCCTTCGACCTTCACCGATGCTCGCCCAACGTCGTTCTGGGGCTCGTCGTCTAGCGCCACCGAAACCGACACGTCGTAGGAGATGAGCCCACCCGTCGGTGGTGTGTCGCGAAGCGAGACAGCGGTTGTCCCCGCAGCCAATTGGACTTCGGTCGTCCCTACCACTTCGTCGTTTCGGCGCAGCGTGATCAGCCCCCGCTGGTCCACCGACGAGTAGACGGTGGCCTCGACGACGACGGCCTGACCGTCGTCGACCACGGACGGCGCCTTGACCGCTGCCACCGAAGCGTCGGTCCGGTCGGGCTCGTCGAGCAGGACGTAGTCGACGGCGACGCCTCGCTCGGCAAGCTGGGCCGCTTCGGCCATCGCGTCACCGGAGGTCGCTCGCCCATCGGAAAGGACAACCACTCGGCGTTTGGCATCATCTGGCAGCATCGCACCCGCTAACCGCAGGCCGGCGGCGAGGTCGGTTCGGTCCGGTTCGATCTCGATGAAAGAGCTGGTATTTGCTCGCTCACGGTCGCGCAGAAGCTGCTCGACCCTGGCGCCGTTTGCCGTCAGCACCGTGGCCGACCTAGCCGTTCCATTGTCTTCGGCCCGCAACTCGACGGCGTCTTCCACGAACCGTTCGGTTGTGTCCTGACCTCGTCCGCCGACCGAGGCTGATCGGTCGACAACGAACACCGTCGCCACCTCGTTTGTCGGAACCGGGAGTGCTAGGCCGAAGAGCGCGCCGACGATGCAGCACACGGCGGCAACCCGTAGACCGTTTGCTCCTCGTCGCTGCCATCGGGGGACTCCAGCCCGTGGCCGCCAATACCACCACTCGGCGGCGATGACGGCGATGAGGGCCAGGAGGGCAAGCCATCGCCACGATTGTTCCGATGATGGCGGCTCCTCTCCAGTTCGGAGCGTTCGCGGTTCGGTGTCCGAAATGGGGAGAGGTGCAAGATCGGATTCGGAGGCCGGGAGCCCCACCGCAACGGTCACGCTCTGACCCTCGTCGGGGGTCACGGTCCAAAACCCGGGGCGGTCGACGGTCGTGGTTCCGACCCCGGCGGGCAACGTGATGTCGGTTCCGAGAGGGTTGGTCACCGTGGCCGCCCGCCCGGCCGGTGGGGTTAGTTGCTGGCCGACCCGGAGGGTGCTGGGGACTACCGATGAGCCGGCTAACTCTTGGAGGATTCGGTCTCCCAACACCGGGAACCCGACATCGAGAGGTAGCGACGAATCCCCAAGATCGAAGGCGAAGTACACGAACGGTAGCCCCGATCGTTGGCCTCGCAGAATCAACGGCGCTCCCTCCGCCCCGATGATGGTTTCCGCGGTCGGTGCCGCCAGACGTTGGGCCTCGACGAGTCGTAGCTGTGAGAGGTCGAGCCCGGCGAGAAGTCGGTCGCCGGTGCGTATCAAGGTGGGGACCGGCTGGTCGATGGTCCCCTCCGGTTCGATTCCGGCAAAACCCGATGGTGGGGAGATGGCCCAAAACGGTCTGGCGATGTCATCGGGAACGTCGGTGCCGACAAAGATCGTGAGATCTGGAACTTCGGCTGTTTGGTCGACGACGGTGACACCGGCCAAAGACGACACCAGGGCGTCTACGAACGGATCGTCGGGGCCGACCACCGAGACCGAAATCTCACGCTTCTGACGTGAGAGGGCATACGCGGTGTCGTCGATGGCCAGAAGGTCTTCGCCGCCCAGCCTGGCGATGACCTGATCACCGGCCGGCAACCGCACTTGTATCGTCGTCGGTTGACCCGTGGCTACGGTGACCTCTTCGACCGCAACGGTGGCTCCGTCGAGATCGAAACGGATCGGCGCCGTGACCTCTGGTCCGCCGGTGGCCTCAACGGTGGCGGTCACCAACAATCCATCG
Source organism: uncultured Acidimicrobiales bacterium (assembly GCA_938021675.1). Taxonomy (GTDB): domain Bacteria; phylum Actinomycetota; class Acidimicrobiia; order Acidimicrobiales; family SZUA-35; genus JAHELU01. The sequence continues at coordinate 37,881 of CALIFY010000022.1, read as the reverse complement.
TCGTCGGGGATGGCGTTGAGCGCAGTAATGCCCCGGTTCGTATCTGACCGGCCGACCATGCGATGGGTGACACCGGCCGGTAAGCCTCGAAGTTCGGAGTCTGGAAGCTGGCCGTCGGAGATGAGTACGATCCCGATCGTTTGATCAGCTGACTCAAGGCCATCGGCCAAAGACATGGCGCCCCGCAGGTCCATAGGCCCATCGCTGACCTTGACCGTTGCTACCGCACCGGCGAATGTTTCACGGTCGTCGGTGGCGGTAACCGAAACCCTTGAGGTAGGTCCGCCGACAACCAACGATGCGGTGCCACCTTCGGGCAACTCGTCCCACAGGTCGAGGGCCTGTTGTTTCGCGTCGGTCATGCGGTCCGGTGATCCATCGAGCGAGGCCATAGAGGCTGAGGTGTCGAGTACGACGACGGTATGGCTGGCCAGCGTGGTCTCGGATTGAACGACCGGATTTGCGAGCGCCAGGGCGGCGAGGATGGCGGCAAGGATCTGTAAGAACAGGCTCCAACTCGACCGCAATCGCTGCCACGGTGATGCCGCTGTGGCGCCGATGGTGTCCGGTTCCCACAGCAGTTTGGAGCTGACCACGGTGTCGGACCGGCGCGGTTTCAGCAGGTGGATGGCGATGATGGGTATCAGAGCGGTGAGCAGCCACAATCCTGCGGGGTTCGCCAAGGTCATCGGATTACCACCGCCACGACACAACCGGTCACAACACGACCCGTCACGACACAACCCCGACGTCGCGTAGAGATCCGAGTAACACCGACCGGAGGTCGGTATCGGAGCGGACCATGGTGTAACCGGCGCCAAGCCCGGCCGCTCTGGCCGATATCTTGGCTAGCCATTCGTCGCGACGGTCCGCGTACCGCTGAATCGACTCCTCGGTTAGCGACATTGGAATCCGCCGCCCATCTTCTATGTCGACGAGGTCGACATCCCCCAGGATTTCAGGTTCGAGCTCGCCTGGTCCGAGCACTTGCACGATCGACACATCTGCTCCACGAGCGGGGAGCCGGCCGAGCGCGGCATCCCACTGGGGATCGAGAAGGTCGGACAGCAGAATGGTGACCCCCGCCGGACCGGCTCGGCTCAGAAGGTCGGCCGCGGTGGCCACCAGCGATCCGGAACCCTCGGCGTGAAGTTCGGCCAAATGGTCACGGAGACGTGGCCAGGAATTCCTGGCGGAAAAACGGGCCGGCGTGCCGCCACCGCCGCCTGTCGTCGCGGTGTGGACCGAGACGACGTCTCGACGGACGAGGGCCACAAAACCGATGGCGGCAGCGATCTCGGTAGCTCGGCGGAGTTTGCCGTCGAGGGCCATCGACGCCGAAGTGTCGACAACGAGCCGGATCGTCAGGTCGTCTTCGGCTTCGTAGAGCCGAATGAGGAGCTGGTCGAGGCGAGCCAGGGTCAGATAGTCGATCCGCCGGAAGTCGTCCCCCGGCTGGTATTCACGGAAGTCGGCGAAGTCGAGAGAACTCCCGTAGCGGGTCGAGCGGTGGCCGCCGGAGATCTTCCCGGCAAGTGGTCGCCGAGTCCGGAGTTGGAGTCGTTCCAGTGCTCCGAGAAGTGATGGGTCGTCTAGTGGCACGGCAGCGGCTAGCTACGGCGCGCCGCGGAGCCCGGCTTTTGGCTCAGGCACCGCGTCGAGAAGGTCGTCGATCATGTTCGACGGAGCCACATCATCGGCCGCCGCCTCGTATCCGAGCACGAGCCGATGGCCGAGTGCCGATCGAGCCAGACCCCGAACGTCGGAGCATGATGCGGCCGCCCGGTTGTCGAGCAAGGCTAAGGCCTTCGCTCCAAGAATCAGGGCCTGCGCGCCGCGAGGGGAAGCACCGGTTCGGACGTAGTTCTTGATCGACGGCGGTGCTCCTGCCCCGTTTGGATGGGTGCCGACGACGAGGTCGACGGCGTGGCGGACGACGTGGTCCGCGGCCGGGACCCGAAGTGTCAGCTCGATCATCGATCGTAGGGTGGCGGCATCGGTAACCGGCTGGATATCGGGTGGAGCGCCGGCCGTCGTCCTGGTCACGATCTCGTGGAGCTCGTCGCCCGATGGGAAACCGACCTCGGCCTTGAGAAGGAAACGGTCGAGTTGAGCCTCGGGCAGCGGGTACGTGCCTTCTTGTTCGATCGGGTTTTGAGTGGCCATGACGAGGAACGGTCGCGGCAGCGGCCGGGTCGCTCCGGCCACGGTAACCGACCGTTCCTGCATCGCTTCCAACAACGCTGATTGAGTCTTCGGTGTCGCTCGATTGATCTCATCGGCCAAAACCAACCCGGCGAAGATGGGGCCTTCCTCGAACTCGAACCGACGGTTGCCCGACTCGTCGGTCTGCAAGACCTGGGTGCCGGTCACATCGGCTGGCATGAGATCCGGGGTGAATTGCACCCGACCGAACGAAAGGGAAATCGAGTCGGAGAGCGCCTTGAGCAGCGCGGTCTTGCCCAATCCCGGCACGCCCTCGAGCAGCACATGGCCCTCGCACAACAGCGCCAGGACTACGGTGCGGACGACGTCGCGTTGGCCGACGATGAGCGTGCCGACCTCGCGCTCGATCGCCTCCACTATTTCGGCGTATCGATCGGGAGTCATTGATTGCTGTGAGTCGGGCTGTTGGTTTTGGGTCATCGAATCCTGCGGTTCAGGGCGATTGGAGGCCCGGTGGCGTTCGTTCCGTCATGCATATGGTTTCGCGAACGTTTGATGCTGTCATGGCGGTACACGTGCTTCATGTCATGGTCCGTCGGCGCCGGTACTCTCGGCCAGTTGGTCGAAGTAGGACTGCACCGCATCGGTTTCAGATGGGGCGAGCGAGAGAGAGTCGAGGGCATCGACCGCTTGGGTCCGGTATTCGGTCACCACGTCCCGCACCGGCACGGCCGCTCGACCCTCGCTCGTCGGGGCGTTTGTGCGGTTGGGGTCGATGGCAGTGCCGTCTCCCGTCGCTCGGGCATCGGCTTGCAACTCGTCTGTTTCGCCGCCGGCCGGGACCGCGACCGTGGCGTCGGCATGCTCGGGGGAGGCCTCGTCCCGCTGGCTCGTACCGTCTTGGCCGCTGCCGGAACCGCTACCCGACGGATCGGTCCCCGTGGCCTGAGCGCCTCCCCCTCCCTGACTCTGGCCCTGGCCCTGACTCTGACTCTGACTCTGACTCTGACTCTGGCCCTGACTCTGGCCCTGACTCTGACTCTGACTCTGACTCTGACTCTGACTCTGACTCTGGCCCTGACTCTGACTCTGACTCTGACTCTGGCCTTGGTTCTCCAGTTGTTCGGCCAAAGAGTCGAGTTCTTCGGCGGTGAGATCGGTGGCGATGCCGGAGTTGGTGGAGTCGGTGGCGGCCGCGCTGCTGGCGGCGGCGGAGTCCAAGGCCGACGCAAGACCGCTGATATCGCCCGATGCGGCGGCTGCCGCCGCATCGTCGAGAGCTTCGGCTGTGTCGGGGGCACCGGCTTCTTGGGTTGCCGCCAGCTCGCCCAACCGCTCAGCCAACGCCGATAGTTCCTCGGGTGACAGTTGGCCGGTCTCACCAGCAAGGCTCGCCAACTGTTCGGACGGCGTCGCTCCGGCAGCCAACGGCGATGCCTCCAACGTTCGCGACAACCCCAATGACGCAGCACGTTCCGCCAGCGCTTCGGCACCGGTCGACTCGTCGAGCTCACTCGATACATCCCGCAGCCTTTCAACCGCGTCGTCAAGGCTTGATTCGTCGGCCAACTCTTCAGCCAACGCGTCGAGCTCGCCGGCCAACTCAGAGGTCAACGGATCCGAGGCGAGATCGTCGGCACGGGCGTCGACAGCGGCTGCCGCTTCGTCGACGGCCGCCGCCTCCCGGGCCAACCGGTCCCGATCGTCATCTGAGGGATTTCGTACTACTGCCAACCCCAAGGCCGTGGCCAACAACACCGCAGCCACCAACCAACGACGAGAATCGAAGGGAAGACGGACAACCTGTGAGGGGTCGTCGGGTCCCAGCCGAGTGACCTGGCGTTGCAGCCGGCCGGCGAACGGATTCCCCGGGTTGACCTCTAAGGCCGTCGTTACCGCGTCACGACCGTCGAGGCCACGGTCGATGGCCCGAGCGACCACGTAGTCCGAAACCGGAAACAGGGTGGCGTAGCACACCAACGCCACCGCTGGTCCGACGGCAATGGCCAGCGCCACCGGTTCGGGCCATCGCCACGGCAGGAGCCAGCCGACCAAAACGAGAGCTACCACTCCAGCACCGAGGATTGGCGCCGCGTGCTGGGCAGTCGCCATCAGCCACGCCACCCGGAGCCTTCGCCGGACGGCGGTGAATATTTCGGCGAGACCAAGGTCGGCCGGTTTCACCGTTCGGTCTCAGCTGGGATTCGCAGCCGCTGTGTGGCCAGGTACAGCGAGCAGTAGATCATGAGAACACAGAAGAGGACGTACCAACGCCACACCGCGGTGACCTCCAGGTCGGCGGCTGGGCCGTCGAACCCATCGGTCTCCAGCTCGGAGATGAGTTGTCGAAGCCCGGTGAACGGATTGTTCCCGAACGACGGGTCAGAGCTGGCGGTGTAGTCAGCCAGTCCGACAAACGGGTTGGCGATCAACAGCTCCTTCGGTGGCTCCGGTTGCCGATCGTCTTCGTTTGTTACATCTTGGACGATGGCTACAGCGACAAGAAGGACGAACGTTCCAATGGTGATCGCTAGCACGAACCCGTACGTCATGACGATCGCCGCCTGCACCTTCCGGAACAATGACGAAAACATGATGCCGACCGTGCCGAGCATGATTGCGGTCAACACCAACATCCCGAGTCCCTTTGCGATGTCGGTGAGGCCGACGCCCCCGATAAGGAACGCCACCGCCAATATCGGGGCGGCAGCGATGACCAGGAGCAACGTAAAGGCGATCGCCGCCAATGACTTGCCGAGCACGATGGCCAGCGGGCTGAGGGCGGTGACTTGAACTGGAACGAGGGTTTGGCGGGTACGTTCGCCGGCGACCGAGCTGGCGGTGAACGCAGGGACCAGGAACAGCACGAGTCCGAGCATGCCAAATAGCGTCCACTCGAAAAGGTCCTTGCCGATTTGAGCTCCATCGGTGGTGATGGGATCGACCTGGCCGGTACTGGTGTACGCAAAGTAGACCAGTGACGCCAACGCACTCAACAACAGAAGCCACAAGGTCATGGCCACCGCGGCTCGTTTCGATGACGCCCGCTCGATGAGTTCTCGGCGGAGGACCGGATTACGGGTGATGTCCTGAATGGCAATCACTGCACGATCCCTTCGGTCACGGACAGGAAGACATCCTCAAGCCCATTGCTCAGGTCGGTGAACTCGACGACCTGGCGTGGATCGTCGTTGACGAGTCGACGAAGCAGTTCCGCCCTCGTCGTATCGGGCGGGACGGTAAGCTCCTCCGACGTCCCATCCTCGAAGGCGACCCTGACCCTCGGCTCGGGCTTTAGACGTTCAGCGATCTCGTTCGGGCTCCCAGACACCAGTACCCGTCCGGCCTCCATGATCCCGACGTGGGTGCAGACCTCCTGGAGCTCGGTCAAGATATGAGAGCTGACCAGGATGGTCTTCCCCATTGCGTTGAGATTCTCCATGAGATGCCGAAGTTCGATTCGCGCTCTCGGGTCGAGCCCCGAGGCTGGCTCATCAAGAATCAGCAACGATGGGCTGTGGACCAATGCTCGGGCCAAACTCAGACGCTGTTTCATGCCTCGACTCAAACTATTGACCTGAGCCGTTCGCTTCACCTCGAGTTCGACCAGTTCGAGGAGGCTGCTGGTCAGGTCGGCCCATTCATCTCGCGGTATTCGGTAGGCGGCGGCAAAAAACTCCAGGTACTCGGAGACGTTCATGCCCTCATACACACCGAGCCCATCGGGCATGTAGCCAATCTTGAGCCTGACCGACGCCGACTCGGTGATCGGATCATGCCCTTCGACCATGATCCGACCTTCGGTCGGGAGGAGAAGCGATGCGCTCATCGACATCAACGTTGATTTCCCGGCGCCGTTCGGGCCGATCAAGCCATAGATCGAGCCTTTCGGTACAAAAAAGTCGACGTTATCGACCGCTCGAAGTTGGCCGTACCGCTTGGTCAACCCGATGGCGACGATGGCGGCATCTTTTGGCGGGTCGAACGGTTGGTCTTCGACCGGCGAGGTCATCACGGGGGGTTCCCCGTTATTCGGCGTCCCGGAAGGGTCGTCTACCGTCGGTGGCGGCCCTGCTTCCCCCGGCGGGCGCGGCTCGTCGACCGGGAAACCGGGCGGTGGGGGTGTTGGTGTCTGGCTCATTCGCCGACCTCAACACTGAGGTTGTAGTCGATCGATCCTTGAGCGAGATCCATCGCCCGGATCTCGAACTCACCGTCAGAGTCGGCGGTGAACGCGATCTGACTGTTTCTTTGTTCGTCGATGTCGTCGTTGCTTGCCACCAGGTCGGCGTTGTCGTCGAAGAGTTCGAGGTACGAGTCGTCGCTCGATTGCATGGAGACGGTCAACGTCTGTCCTTCGGCAAGGGTGACGATGTAGGCGTCGTATGTGCCGGCGACCGTGCGGCCCTCAGCCTCGGCCGGCTCTTCGGCTGTTGGGAACAGCTCGGTTCGTTGGTTTTCGTCGAGAACACCGGACCCTTCAACCATCGCATCCAACTGTTGCTCCCGACCATCGGCGCTGCTCCGGAAGGCCTGTTCGTCACGTAGCTCGGCCGGAAGTGCATCATCGGGGTTTGCCACGACCGCCACCGTCTTGCCTACACCGTGTACCGTGTCGGGAACCCACGACCGCAGGTGGAGTTCACCGTCGAGAACCGCGTCCTTTGGAATTTCAATTGTGGCCTTGCCCTCGTCGGGAAGGTCGAGGTGCATCCAGCCCTCGTCGGTCCAGACCGAGATGCCTGCACTGTTTGGGCTGGCTTGAATGGCGAGTTGGTCGAGATCGGCTTCCGGGCCGAACGTTACACGGCTGTCCTCTGGGGAACCAGCGAAGTCGTCCTGAAAGATCGGTTCCTCGTGGCCTGGAAGTCGAGTTGTCGTTCGAAAGCCGATCGCACCCCGTACGTCGTCGATATTGGTGCGAACGAACAGGGCGGTCCGCCCGGTGTCGATCTCCCCGACCGGGCTAGGGAGATCATCGGTCCAGCCGACTATTCCCAACATATTCTCGGGAGTTGCACCGGTACCTTGATCGAGCCGCCACTCGGTCCAGGCGCCGGCCGCCACCCGGCTGGATCGATCGTCCGGGACCGCAACCGGGCCATTGCGCCCATCGCCGACCCAGACCTGTTCAACCTGTGGCCAGATCAACAACTCCTTCATGATGCGGCCGCTGTCATCGGAACCAGCGACCGAGAAGGTGACCGTCTGGCCGGCGTCGATACTGCCAACGTCGGATCTGGCGTCGCCGAGAAAGGCCACGGCGTCGGTCAGCCGAGCCTGGCCCGAGTTCGTGACCGTGGCAGTGATCTCATCGCCATCAACGGTGACGTCATCGATGGAAAGCACCCCATCGAACTGTGGTGCCAGACCAGACAATCGAGCCAGAGCGTTGCTGCCCGGCGGCATGTCCAACGCGATCTCGGTTGACGATGAACCGATACGTACCTGGGCCGGTCGACCTTCCGATTGGCCTTGGCCCAAGTAGCTCCAGCTGTCCGGAGTGTCGAGCCGACGGTTCCCGCCGAAGTTTGAGGTCAACAGCAGGTTGGAGGTCGCCCGTGAGCCACGATCGTGTACTTCGACGATGGTGATGTGGGCTTCGGTTCGATCGTCGCGACCGAAAAGTCCGACGACCAGGATCCCACCGGCCACCAGCGCCGACAGCGCGGGAATGAGGATCCAAATCTTTCGCTGTGACCGAAGCCCAGTGAGGATGCCGAAGAGTACCGGTCCGGCGACAAACGTGTACACGAACAGCACGCCAACGATCAGGCCGATGGCCGGAAGGCCCACATTTGCCAGGAGGCCAAGTTCACCGGACGCACCGTGGCCGAGTCCTTGGCTCTCGGTTAGATTGCGCAGGCCCACGGTGCCGAGATAGCCGCCTACCGGGATTCCGTCATCTCCCCAGGTGTCGCGGTAGAGGATCGATCCTGCGCCGGAGGCGAATCGGTTCGGGTTGGCGGTCGGCACGGCGCTGTAGCTGTCGTCGAGCGGGGTTACCGGTCCGTCGATGATGAGTTGGCCGCCACCGCGGATCCACCCATCGAGGCGAAGCCGCTCGGTGGAATCGGCGTCAAGCGCTCGAAGAGCTGTATCGGTGGTGATGAGCGACGACGACTGCTCAAGTCCTCGAAGTGAATCATCGAGGGGTAGGACAGGCAGCTGTGTTTCCCCGATCTCCTCAACCCGCTGCGGCGGGTCGTCGATACCAAAGATTGCCACGGTCCCTGACGTGGCGCTCCCATCGGCGAACTTCTCGATCGAATCGGCGGCCAGAGTGTCACCGCCAGCCTGGATGGTCGCAGTTGCGGCGACGCCGTTCCAGCCGGTCGTCAGCGTTACCGGGAACTCTGCGGTAGTGCCAGCGGCAAGGTCGAGATCGAATCTGTACGTCGTCTCGGCCTGCCCTTCCGGCTTGTCGACAACCGAAAGCGTGCCGCTGACCGCTCGCTCCGCCTCGACGCGAACCTTCGACTGCACGGGCCGACCGGAGTTCCAGTCGACCGAACCGAGCGTCTCGATTCCGACGGTCGCTACGTCATCTTGGGCCCGAGCCGGCGCTGCAGGCGATAGCAGAATCGATGCCATGGCGACCATCGCCGCCAGCACCATCAGGCGGCTATTGACGGACGGTGAATCGGTAGCCTTCATCGGCTGCCGCCCGCTGATCGATCGAGCACGTCGAGCCCGAACTCATCGAAGAAATCGGGTTGGACCGGTTCGGTGCTTAGCGCAGCCCAGGCGCTTCCAACGATGACTAATGCCAAAAAGCCGAGCAGGAAAAAGAGGCGTCGGCGACGTTGTTGGGCCCGTAGCGTTGCACGAATATCAGATGCCAATTGCGTTCCCCGTTCGACACCAACCGGCCGCTCGGTAGGCAACGGCCATTGTTCGCGGCGCGCCCGATCGTAGTATGCGGCCTCGCTGCAGTGGCGTCGCCCTTCTGGGCTAGTTCGGACGATCCAGGCGCCGAGCGATGGTTAGTTGGGAAGGGTCACGGCCTGAGCGACGACCGCGTGGTCTCCGTTCCAGGTAATTGTCGGCGAACCGTGCAGCTCATAGCCATCGGCCAACGCTTCGCTGACCCGTTCGCAGAACGCACGATCGTCTCGTCCGGTGAGCAGTCGGTAGCGGAGCCGCTCTTGATTTGGCGAATCGTTCACCGGAGCGCCCCGATGGCCTGGTCGAGATCGTCGGCGAGATCCTCGACGTCCTCAAGCCCTATCGACAATCGGACGAGTCCTTCCCCGATCCCGACCAACGCCCGACCCTCCTCACCGATCCGACGGTGTGTGGTGGTTGCGGGATGGGTCACGATGCTCTTGGTATCGCCAAGATTGTTCGAGATGTCGAACAAACGGAGGCTGTCGAGGAAGTGGAATGCTGAGTCTTTGTCGCCAACGTCGATGGTCAGAACGGTACCGCCGGCATCCATTTGCTGCTTGGCCAACGCGTGTTGCGGATGCGATTCGAGGCCGGGGTAGCCGACCGAGCGAACCGAACCTCCGGCCTTCTCGAGCCGCATGGCTAGTTCGTTCGCCGAGCCGCATGCCGCCTCAACCCGCAGCCGTAACGTCTCGAGACCCTTGAGGAGCGTCCAGGCATTGAATGGGCTGAGACTCGGACCGGTATGTCTGGTAAAGGGGACGAGATAGTCTTCGTGGAAGGCCTGACTAGCCAACACCGCACCGCCGAGAGTTCGTCCCTGCCCGTCGATGTGTTTGGTGGCGGAATAGACGACGACGTCTGCTCCCAACTCCAGCGGCTTCTGGAGAATAGGGCTGGCAAAAACGTTGTCGACGATGACCGTCGCTCCCGCGGCGTGAGCCAGTTCACTTACCGCTGACAGGTCGATGATTTGGAGCCCGGGGTTCGATGGGCTTTCGATGAACACCGCCCGAGCACCGCCGGCCAGGGCACGTTCCCACTCTTGAAGCGACGTGCCATCGACGAGTTCGGTCTCAACCCCAAGGCGGGGAAGGATCTCGGCGAGGATGACATGGCACGAACCGAACAGGGCTCGCGAGCCGACGACACGGTCGCCGGCGGAGACGTGCGAAGCGAGCGACGCGAACACCGCGGCCATTCCGCTGGTCGTCGCAAGGCACGTCTCGGCCCCTTCGAGCAAGCGCAATCGTTCCTCGAACATCGCGACGGTCGGATTGCCGTACCGGCTATAGATGTAGCGATCGTGTTCGCCAGCAAAAGCGGCCTCGGCCTCGGCCGCCGAACCGTACACGTACCCCGACGTTAGGTACAGGGCCTCGGATGTTTCGTCGAATGCGGACCGAAGTAGACCGCCGCGAACTAGTCGGGTTGCTTCCCGAAACTCGCCGTCGGCTACAACATCGCCTCCGCTGTCAACCCGGCTGTCGACTCCGTTACTGGCGACAGCGTCGTTTCGGTGGTCCGGTTCGCCGGTCATGGTTGGGAGGACTCCCCGTCTGGCTCGACCACGGCGGGGTTGGCGTATAGTTCGGCAGCGTCGGCCAGCACCGCGCCGGCTGCGGGGGAAAGGGAGAGGGTCCCGGCTCGCTCGATGGCCGCTGGGCTCATCTTGGTGAGGGTCTTTTTCACGATGTGGACCATACGGTCATGTCCGAGTCGAGCGATCATCGGATCGAACTCCGTCTGGAGAAATACGAGGCAGGCAACGTCTTCCAGCAGTTGTGTCTCGGGGTCTGACGCCAGCCGTCGGCGGTTCAGTAACTCGGCCATCCGATCGACCGCCTTTGGCTCGTAGCCTGCGTCGCTCAGAATAGCACCGGCGGCGTCGGCCTGAACCGCCTTATTGTCTCGCCGCCAGCGGAGGTAGCCGGCCCGGCCCTCGGGGTAGTCGACGCGGGCAAGGGCCCACCGCTTGAGATGGTGAGCCCGTGACGCTAACTGCAGAAGCTCGCTTGGATCGTCGTCGAGGGCGCTGAGCTCTTCTGAGGCCAACCGGCCCTGAGCTAGGGCCCGCGGCGTGCCTTCGAACTCGTTTGGGTCGTCGCCGTTTGCTAGATCGATGGCGGCTATGGCCGTTGCGAGCCGATGGCGTTGGGCAACCCCATCACCATCGGTTGCATCGGCGTCCGGTATCACGTTGCGCACTCCGAGTCGCCGACCTCGGCGACATACGGACCGGTTTCGTCGAAGTCGACATAGAAGGAAGGGTCTTCATCAGGAAGCGGGAATTGGTCGAGGTCGCCGAGCCACTTGCCCAGTTGGCGGGCACCGCCAGCATCGTCCATCCATGACCGGAACGACTGTCCGGCCGATCGTTCATCAACGAAGCGGCGGAGCAGCCTGGCCGCCGCTTTTGGCGCGGTGCGAGCCGGGAGCCGAAGGGCTTTGTCGCCGAAATGGATCTGTTCTTGGCCGACGTAACCTCCGAGGAGTAACTGGTATCCGGGAGCGGGTTGTCCGTTGGCCCGGCGTTCTACACCGAAGAATCCGATGTCGGCCGTGTGATGCTGCCCGCACGAGTTCATGCAACCAGAAATGTTGATCCGTACTCCGCCGACGTCGGCGAGCCCTTCCTCTTCAAGTTCTTGACCGATGGCATCGGCTAAACCGCGAGACTGGGTTACCGCCAGATTGCAAGTATCCGCTCCAGGGCAGGAGACTACATCGCGGGTTAGCTCCGCTCCCGGCTGTGCCATGCCAAGCTCATCGAGCTGGCGATGGAGGGACGGCAATTGGTCTTCGGTGAGGCCGCGAACAACAAAGTTTTGCCGATTGGTGACACGAACTTCCACGCTGAACTGGCGCATGATCTCGGCCATTCCACGGAACTGGGCGGCGGTAATGTCGCCGAGCTCGCACCAGGCGTAGGCCGAGACCGTTTTCTTGGCCACGCCCCGCACCACGTTGGCCGCCTCCCACCGTGCGTAGGGGTCCGGACGAGTGCCGAGCAGCGAAACCTGAACTCCCTGACCGATCGGCGTTGCGTCGGTGTCGGTCGCCCGGCCTGCCGGGCTGTCGCCCCGTTCGAGGACGGCGGCAGGAATGCCTCCGGGCCAGGTAGCCGAGGCCGGTAGGAACCGTCGGATATTGAAGACCCGGCGTCGGACTTCTTCTATTCCCAGTTCGCCAACCACCCACTTCATCCGGGCTCGCAGCTTGTTGTCACGGTCGCCGGTCTGTTCGAAGACCCGAAGAACCGATTCGATCGTGGGGAGTAGTTCTTCTCGGGACGTGAACGGCTCAAGAGCGATGGCGGGGTGGGGATTGGCGCCGAGGCCGCCGGCCACGTACACCCGGAACCCAGGCTCGATCGTTCCGTCTTCGAGGGTCTGACTCGCGGCCACCACGCCGACATCGTTGAACATCGCTTGGCCACAATCGGTGTCGCAGCCCGAAAAGTTGATCTTGAATTTCCGGGCCAGTCGTTGACCTACCGGGTGGCGTAGCAGATACTCGTTGGTGGCATCGGCCCAGGCGCTGATGTCGAGCACCTCGAACGGGCACGCCCCGGCGAGATGGCAACCTTGCACGTTCCGTACGGTGTCACCGCAGGCTTCGCGACTGGTGAGACCGACAGACCCGAGGTGTTCAAGGACCTCGGGGATCTGTTCCATCTGGACGTAATGCATCTGGATGTTTTGTCGGGTTGTGATGTGGCCCCATCCGCGGGAGTACTGTTCGACCACGTCGGCCAAGGTGTCGAGTTGCGGTGCGGTGACGGCGCCGTAGGGGATACGGACTCGAACCATCTGGTTGAAGCCGCCCTGCCGTTGGCCATAGATCCCATTGGTGAGTCGGAAGACGCGGAATACGTCCTCATCGATCTCGCCGGACATGAACCCATCGAGCATCGTTCGGAATTTGTCGATGTCGGCTTGGATGGCCGGATCGGTCACGGTAGGGGTCGGGAGCGTCCGGGCGGGAGGGGAGGGGTGGGTAATGGTCATCGGCGTGCGATCTCCTGTTGAGTGTCGGGTCGCCGTTAGGCGGTAGCAGCCCTGACCAGGTCAGCGCTTGTAGATGGGAAGGCGGCGACGTCACCGATGACGATTACCGCAGGGTTGGGAACGGGACTATCACCGAGTTCTGTCAGCTGTAACCGTTCGACTCGTTGGTCTTTCGTCGTAGCGGACACGACCACCGACACCGGGGTGTCGGGGGCCATGCCGGCCAAGAGGAGACGGTTTCGGACGGCGGCGGCGCGCTGTGCCCCCATCAGGACGACGAGGGTGGAACCGAGTTTTGCTAGCGATTCCCAATCGAGGGAGTGGTCTGTCGCCGGGTCTTGGTGGGCGGTCACGACGGTGAACGCACTCGACATGTCTCGATGGGTGACCGGAATACCAGCTGCCGCTGGTCCGGCGATTGAGGAGCTAATGCCGGGGACGACCTCGACGGCGATGCCAGCTGCCTCAAGGACCCGGATCTCTTCGCCGCCCCGTCCAAAGACGAACGGATCGCCACCTTTGAGTCGGACGACCGTGTCATGCCGGAGTCCTCGGTCGATCAACAGCGCGTTGATGTCGGCCTGGACGACCCGATCGCCGTTCGGGTCCTTGCCGACGTCTATCACTTCGGACCAGGGAGGGATTGACTCCAAGATCTCGTTTGCCACCAGCCGGTCGTGGACCACCACATCGGCTGACGCCAAGAGGCGAGCCGCCTTAATGGTAAGTAGCTCGGGGTCGCCCGGTCCGGCGCCCACGAGGTGGACGGTCATGCCGTGACCTCGACGGTCGGGCCGACCAGTTCGAGGTAGACGGTCATGCGCTCACTTCTCCGGTCGGCGAGATCAGACCGAGGCGTTGACGGAGTCGTCTTCGGGCTTCGGTGTGATCACCTTGGGCGATCAGCTCCAGCAAACCCTGATCGAGCGCGTCCGTCCATCCTTCAATCTCGCTCGTCCCGAGGCGGGTCTTGGCTTCGGCCCGGACTTCGGCGAGCAGGTCGAGGAGCTGCTCATATGACTCGTCGAACTCTGCCTCAAACCGACGTCGGAGCCAGGTGGCGAGGGCCGGGCTCCGACCACCGGTCGAGATGGTCACCGCCAAATCGCCTCGTCTGGCGACGGCCGGCAGTATAAACGAGCAGTTCTTGGGGTCATCAGCGGAATTGGCCCACACACCGGCCGCTTCGGCATCCCGAAAGACTCGGTCGTTGACCTCCGGGTCGTCTGTGCAGGTGATGACCAGCCGATAGGACGCAGCTTCGCCCCGTTCGTATGGCCGGCGAAGAATACGAGCTACTCCGAGTTCCTCGATCGCCGGGTGAATCTCCGGGGCGACCACGGTGACCGCGGCGCCGCTTTGGAGTAAGCCAGAGATCTTGTGCGTGGCGACCTTCCCGCCTCCGACTACCAGTACGGGCCGATCGACTACGTCGAGTTGCACCGGGTACGTCGGGGGAACGGTCGATGGAGAGCTGTGATGGCCGTTGTTCGTCATCGGTGCAACCCACATTCGGTCTTCTCTGAACCGGACCAACGACCGCTTCGAGTATCACCGTCTATCACCGGTTGTGTGCATGGCCAGCAGCCGACGGACGGATACCCCTGTTCGGTGAGGGGGTTGACTACCAGATCGTTGTCTTCGACGTACGTCGCCACCTGTTCATCAGACCAGTCGATGAGGGGATTGACCTTGACGAAGCCGTATCTATCTCGCTGAACGATGTTGGCGTTGGTTCGTTCTGGTGAATCGGCCCGCCGGAGACCACTGAGCCATGCGATCTTGTTTCCCTCGGTGAGGGCCCGGTGGAGACCATCGACCTTGCGGGCCTGGCAGCAGGCTTCGGTTCCGGCGTTCCACACGTCGACGGCCTGAGGGTCGGGTCTGGTGACCCGGAGGTCAAGCCGATAGCGGGCTTGGGCTCGTTTCATGGTGTCGAGGGTTTCGGCGAAGTGGAATCCGGTGTCACAGAAAATGACTTCAAGATTTGGTTCTACCGAGGTCGCGAGGTGAACCAACACGGTGTCGGTAAACGATGTGGTGACACAGAGTCGTGGACCGAACTGCTCGATGGCCCAGCGGACGATTTCCGTCGGCTGGGATCCGTCGAGCGCGGCGTTCCATGCGTCGAGATTGGTGGGTTCGAGATCGGCCGCATCTTGGCTAGAGATGACTTGAACCGGTTGTCCGGTCATAAAGATGATAATCCTGATCGAATTAGTCGGTTATTGATGGATACGGTAGGTCCGACCGAGCATCGATACAAGGGGCGGGTCGCAATCTGGTCACGGGCATTCGTCACACCACGACCTATGTTCAGCGCTATCGGACCGTTCACCTACACTGCCGTCGTGCCATGGGAACGAGATGAGCCGAGACAAGATGCGCTTGGTTGGGTAGATCTTGGTTGGGTAGATGAGGTCACCGATCTGGTGTCTGACCTTCGATCCCTCGGACCGCTGCCCTATGACCCGACGCCGGGAGCATTGTATGCCTGGAGTGATCTCTACTCGGGATTCGATGATGGCGGCTTCGCGGCGACCGCCGACCAGGTCATCTATGTCCGGGCCCGTCGGGCCGGTGGCAGACCCATCGGCCCGACCGAGGCGTTGGCCCAACGGCTTCACGACCACGGGATAACCCTCGCACTCGATCGATTCCGGGCGACCCGGCGCCTGGTAGGTGTAATGGGTGGACACGCTCTGGGTCGCGATTCGGTTGGGTACCGCCAAGCGGTTGCCTTGGGGCGAGCGATCACCGTTTCCGGACGATGTGTCGTGACCGGCGGCGGCCCTGGGGCGATGGAAGCGGCCAATCTCGGCGCGGCAACGGCCGGCCTTTCCGAGGACGAGACCGGTGAGCTGGTCCAACGGCTGGCCGTCGCTCCCGATTTCACCAACGATCCCGACGGGTTCGTTGGGGCGGCGCTAGACGTTGTCGGTCGAATTGAGGCGGCGTCGGTAAGCCTGTCGGTGCCGACCTGGTTCTACGGCCACGAACCGACCAATCCGTTTGCCACCCACATCGCCAAGTACTTCTCGAACAGTGAACGAGAGGACGGGCTGTTGGCCATCGCGTTGTCCGGCATCGTATTCCTGGCCGGCGGGCCTGGGACGATGCAAGAGGTCTTTCAGGACGCCGCGCAAAATGCCTATCGGACATTCGGGGCGCCGGCCCCCATGGTCTTTCTCGATCCACCAGACCGGCCCGGGTTCTGGGTCGACGGCGGGATCATGGCCGCTCTACACACGACCTTCACCACCGATGATGGCCAGCGGCGGCCTGGGTGGAACCTGCTGGCCGAGGCCCAAACCGTCGACGGAGCCATCGAACGACTTCGCTGAGGTGGTTAGTCGAGGGGTGGGAGATCGCCAAAATCGAGATCGAGGCCCTCGCCATCGGCCGGGTCGGCCGGATGCACGATGTCAGCGGTCTCGCGATCCCATCCGAGGGCGTCGGCCAACCCCAGCATCGCCGCCATCAGGATCGACCCGCCATGGCGAGGCCGTGGCTTTGGTGGCATCCGGGGATCTGTGGGAACGGTGTCGCTCTGCACCCCCGCAACGATAACACGCCTGATGGCTACGACATTTTCGCTTGTTCGCCAGTGTGGCCTTCCCGGTGAGGTTCAAAGGGTGGAACCGAACCAGTCGACGATGGTGTCGAGGAGTTCCTCTGCGTGTTCTCGACCGCCGAAGAGGTGGCCCCCGGTGTCGAGAGCGGCCAAACGCTTTGGAGCCATCGCTGCGTCATGGAGTGCAACCGCGTTTTCAAAGCCGACCACCGCGTCATCCTTTGCGTGAACCACACAGTAGGGACGATCGAGCTCCGAGGCGCTGGTAAGAACATTGTGGGATCCCAGGTCCGAGACGAACCCCGGTTCGAGGTCGAATCGTCGGCCGGCGATGTCGACGGTCGCTGGTCGTCCTGCGTCGAGATCCGACAGCGAGTCGGAAAGGAGGTGGCGCACGTGGGCGGTGTCGGCTGGCGCGCCAATGGTGACGAGCGATCGAACGGTCTTGAGTCTTGCGGCTGCCAGGACGGCGGCCGCTCCGCCGAGACTATGACCGATCAAGCCACAAGGGCCGAACCCGGCCTCGATGAGGGAGGCGGCCGCCCTGGTCAGATCGGACACGTTGGCGCTGACCGATGTTTCGGCAAAGTTGCCGTCCGACTGACCCAGTCCGGTGAAATCGAAACGCAACGCGACGTACCCGGCGTCGGCGAGGCCCCCGGCCAATCGACTCATCGTGTGAAGGTCTTTCGAACACGTAAAGCAGTGGGCCAAAAGAATCGACCCTTTCACCGCGTTCGCCGTTTCAGTACCGGGGCGGTGAAGTCGCCCAGAGAGGGTGGTGCCCTGGCTCCCGACGAAGTTGAACGCCTCGTTCGTTGATGACATATATCTTCTCTCCTCCCAACGTTTGTTGGTCACGCGCTGGAAAGGGCACGCTACTCGGGCACTACGGTGATGGCGTATGACCGACAACGCCGAGCGTCCCCATCGCACTCCAATCGAGGTGCGGTTCAGCGAACTAGACCCGTACCGCCATGTGAACCATGCGGTGTACTTCACCTATTTCGAGGTAGGCCGAACCGACTCGTTGGCCAGCTGCGGGGTACCGTTCGAGGCGATGGTCGAGCGAGGAATCCAGTTGGTGGTCACCCGGCTCGAAGCCCAATTCAAACGACCGGCCGAGGTTGGCCAGCAGCTCGTTGTCGAGACCGAGATATCGAAGATGCGGCGCGCTAGCAGTACGTGGCATCAACGAATCATCCGAACCGAAGACGGCGGGAGCGGCGACGATGAGCTGGTTACCGCCGAGGTGACCGTCGCCGTTACCGACCGGTCGGGGCGTCCCATCAAACCGCCGGATTGGCTGTTCCCCGCGTTGGCGGCGTTGCAGGAAGATCCCGACGTTTCGTAACGGCACCGACCGAGATCAACGAACCCTTGACGAGCTTGAAGAACGAGAGAGGTCTGCCACGTGGCCATTGCGTTTAATCAGGATTTCAGCCCCGTCTACCGTCAGGTTGACGAACTTTCACCGCTTATCCGTCGGGTGGTTGCCGAGAACCCGAACCCGTTCACGTTCACCGGTACCGGCGTCTACCTGGTCGGTCGAGGCGGGGTGGCCGTTATCGATCCGGGACCTGCGCTGAACGAACACCTCGATGCCATCCTCGGAGCGCTTGGGCCCGATGAGCGCATTACCCATATTCTGGTGACCCATACCCACACCGATCACACCGCCGCCGTTCCCAGTCTCGTCGAGCGGACCGGCGCTCCGACCTACGGGTTTGGCCCTCACGGGCCCGTGCCGGATCACGATCCGCTGGAAGCGGTGACCTTTGACGAGTACTTCACCGCCGAGGAGCGTGAGCAGTTCGAGGCCGCTTGGCGGGACACCCCGGATGACCTGAAACGCGAGGGGCCAGATCTTGACTTTGTCCCAGACGTTGCGGTGGCCGACGGTGACCTCATCGAAGGGCCGGGGTGGACTATCGAGGTGATACACACGCCGGGCCACACATCGAATCACGTCTGCTTTGCGTTGAAAGAGGAGCGGGTCCTCTTTACCGGCGATCATGTGATGGGATGGGCCACGTCGGTCATTTCACCCCCGGATGGCGACCTCTACGACTACCTGGCCAGCCTTCGTAGGTTGCAGTACCGCACCGACGTCCGGTACTGGCCGACGCACGGCCCGGCCATCGACAACCCGCAGCAGTACGTGCAAAGCTTCATTGATCACCGTCTCAAGCGCGAGGCCCAAATCCTCGACGCTCTGGCCGCCGGCCCGACGACGATCAAGGCGTTGGTGCCCACCCTCTATGCCGATGTCGATAAGCGTTTGTGGCGGGCTGCGGCCAATTCGGTCTTTTCTCATCTGCTCGCCCTCGAGCGAGATGGACGGGTCGAAGCCGACGAGACATACCCCGGGTCGGCTGGTCCGACACTGACCGCGATGTGGCGTATGTCGGCCGGCTGATCAATCCGGCTGATCGGTAGAGCAGTCGAATGGGATTGGTCGATTTGCGACCAACGGTTGTGATGCGATCGACAGCGGGCGTTCGGTGGTGGGCGTTGCTGGTGGGTGTCGACGGCCGATCACCGAGCAGGTGACCAGGCCAACTCAGCCATAGTGCGTTGGGGTAGGCGGTGAAATGGCATAGTCCCAACGTGAGCTTGTGGGCAAGCAGCTAGAGAGTTCTGCATTCGACCAGCCCAATCTCATCGCACTGGTTGAGTCGGGACAGTCTCTTGACGAATTTGTGTCAACCTGGGAAAGTAAGCATCGTTCAGCCGGAAGCCTGCTGAGAAGTGAGGAGCCGGTCTAGGGAGGAAGGACTCGCGTTCGGGCCCGCGGTCGCCTTGTGGGGCAGCTAAGCGGAAAATGAAACGCGATTCCTTCCTCCTGCGTTTCTCTTTAGCAGTTGTAGTCGATCGAGCTTCGAAGATCGCGGATCTCGAAACCAAAATTCCCGACGCTCCATCGGCGGCGGTGAGTACGGTGTTGGTCATGATGAGGCTTCACGACACGGCTCGCCAAGAGGTCGTTCCGCTCGCCTGTCGCGACGAGGGCAAAGTCTCAATCTACGTCTGTGGGCCGACCGTCTATGCCGCCCCCCACATCGGCCATGGCCGGATGGTGTTGGTGTACGACGTCCTCCGTCGTTTCCTGGAATGGAGCGGGCTGGACGTAACGTTCGTTTCCAATATCACCGATATCGACGATGCCATCATCGACCGAGCGAATGCCGAGGATCGGGATCCGGCAGACATCGCAACCAAGTGTGAAGCGGTGTGGTGGGATGCGTTGGATCGCATCAACGTTCGCCGCCCCGACCACACCCCGCACGCCACCGAGTATGTGCCTCAGATGGTTGAACTCATCGAGAGGTTGGTCGAGAACGGGTCGGCGTACCAGACCTCTGACGGCGTGTACCTGTCGGTTGAGTCGGTCGACGACTACGGACTGTTGCCCCACCAGGAACTGGCCAATCTTCGGGAGGGGGCCGGCGAGCGCGACATCGTTGGCGATGAGAAACGTCACCCGGCCGATTTCGCGCTCTGGAAGTTGGCTAAACCCGGCGAACCACACTGGCCATCTCCTTGGGGCGACGGTCGGCCAGGCTGGCACACCGAGTGCGTCGTCATGAGCCTCGATCTGCTGGGTGAAGGATTCGATCTACACACAGGCGGTCTAGACCTCGTCTTCCCTCACCACGAGAACGAACGGGCCCAGGCGGTGGCCATGGGCCAACGCTTTGCCTCCCACTGGATGCATCACGGGTTCGTCGAAATGGAGGGGGAGAAAATGTCGAAATCGATCGGCAACGTCCTCAACCTCCTCGACCTGATCGATCGGTACGACCACCGGGCGTATCGCCTGTTGGTGCTGCAGTCGCACTACCGCACGCCGATGGAGGTAACCGACACGACCTTGACCGGCGCCGAAACGGCCCTCGGTCGTCTCGACGTTCTCGCCAGACGGGTACAAACGCTGGAGGTGGAGGTCGACGCCGCTCCAGACGAGGATGCCCTCGTCGCGTTCACCGAAGCCATGGAGAACGACCTCGATACCGCCCGAGCGGTCGACCAGCTCTATCGCCTCGTCCGGGACGCCAACACCGCACTCGACGCAGGCGAGACCGAAGCTGGAATGAAGGCGGCAACCACCGCGTTCGAGTTGGCATCGGTCCTCGGATTGGACTTCCAGGACGAGGCCCAGCCCGTACCAGATACTGTGCGAGCCTTGGCCGATGAGCGAGAGGCGGCTCGTCAAAGCAAGGACTACCAAACCGCTGACGAGCTCCGCAACCGAATCACCGAGTTGGGTTGGCGGGTCGAGGATTCGTCCTCGGGACCGGTGCTGTTACCGGTCGGGTAACCGATCGCGTCCCGGTTCGACCGTGTCAGATCAGCTCGACTCGTTCGACGAACTCAGTATCGGGGAAGCAGCCAGTCGAATCGGGATAAACACCTCTGCGCTTCGCTTCTATGAGAACCACGGGCTGATCACGTCTCGACGAACCGACGGGGGTCAGCGTCGGTATGCCCGCGACGTGTTGCGTAGAGTCGCCTTTATTCGAGCGGCGCAAAGCGTTGGTTTGAAACTGGCAGAGATTCGGGAATCGCTTGATGAGCTGCCGGCCGGTAGGGCACCGACCAAAGATGAATGGGAGAACTTCGCCGCCCAATGGCGACCCCGGCTCGACCACCAGATCGCCGTGTTGGAGGCCATACGAGACAAGCTGTCGGCCTGCATCGGTTGCGGTTGTCAGACCCTCGATGCGTGTGCGGTGTTCAACCCCGGGGATAAGGCCGGCGAGCAAGGCCCGGGGGCGCATTTCCTGCTCGAAGCGGACTAGCAGTAGCGGCGTGAACGGCGTCGGATGCTCATTGCTGGCCCGCCCGACGAGACGGGCGGCTGTCGGGGTCAGGAACGATCGACGATGCGCGTCGGAGGTTCGAGGCCATCGAGCGCCCGGCCCGAAGCCGGTAGCGCCATGAGGCACTCGGCGTTCCACGCCTTGATGTTGTCAAGCGATGGCGATGGGAGCGGTTGACCAGATCGAACAAGTGGCACCTGGAGGCGTCGCCCTGGTCCGGCAACGTCGCCAATGGCGGTGTCGTTTTCGGTGACGATCAGGTCTCGAAATTGGTCACCGCCCTCACCGCATCGGAACGCAACTTTTCGGCCGCCGATCGTGGCCTTGCCCGACGAGCGTTTGTTGACCGGCTGTAACGCACCGCCGTCGTCTTCGATGGCTACCAGTTTGTAGACCATCGATGCCGTTGGATGCCCGGACCCGGTGATCAGGTTGGTGCCGACGAGATAGCCGTCGACCGGCGAGTCGGCCAACTCGGCAATCGTCCACTCGTCGAGGTCTCCCGACACGATGATGCTGGTCTCGTTGGCGCCGAGCTGATCGAGGACGGCCCGTGCCCGCTTCGACTCGTCTGCCAGGTTGCCGGAGTCGATCCTGATCGCCCCCAGCGTGGAGCCGGCCACCGAAACGGCTGTGCGTATGCCGACCTCGATGTCATAGGTGTCGACGAGATAGGTGGTGTTCGGTCCGAGCAGATCATGCTGTGATTCGAAGGCGGTTCGCTCATCGCTGTGGGCCAGAACGAAGGCGTGGCCGATCGTGCCCACGGTCGGGATACCGTACCGGCGGCCGGCCTCAAGGTTGGAGGTGGAGGTGGCACCGGCCAGGTATGCGGCCCGGGCCGCCGATACCGCTGCTCTTTCATGGGCTCGTCGGGCACCGCCATCGATAACTGGCCGGCCGGCCGCAGCGTCGACCATTCGGGCCACTGCCGATGCCACCGCTGAATCATGATTGAAGATGGATAGCAGGACGGTCTCCAGCACGACCGCGTCGGCAAAGCTGGCTTCGACAGTAAACACCGGGGACTCCGACAGGTAAAGATCGCCCTCGCGGAACCCCCACACGTCTCCAGTGAATGAATAGTTGGCCAAGTAGTTCAGGGTCGGGGGAGACACCGCGTCGATGTCCCGTAGCCAATCGAGTTCGGCATCCCCGAACCGGAAATCGGCTATGGCCTGGACCGCCCGCTCCGTTCCGGCCACAACACCGAAACCTCGCTGTGGAGGCAATGATCGGGTAAAGATCTCGAACACCGAACGGCGATCGGCCTGACCGCTGCGCAATGCGGCATCGACCATGGTGAATTCGTATCGGTCGGTCAGCAACGCCGTGCTGGGCCGGTTGACCGTCATCGCAGGTTGACAATCATGATGTGGCGTCAGCTAAGGCCAGCGAATGGAAGGAGGCGCCGGTGACATCGGCCAAATCGGCCGGAGCTAGTTCTATTTCGAGGCCGCGGCGCCCCCCGCTTACCTGAATGTTGTCGTAGGCCAGGGCGCTCTCGTCGATGAACGTCGGCAACCGCTGTCGCTGGCCAAGAGGAGAGATGCCGCCCACCACGTACCCGGTTCGCCTCTCGGCCGATGTCGGGTCGGCCATGGTCGCCTTCTTGGCGCCGGCTGCTTTTGCCAACGACTTGAGGTTCAGTTGTCCGGTAACGGGGACGACGGCAACAACCATCTCGGTCCCGGCGCTGGCTGTACCCATGCTGAGTTCGGCCAGAAGGGTTTTGAATACGGTCGCAGGGTCGAGGTTGAGCGCGTTGGCGGCCTCGAGCCCGTACGATGCCGCCATCGGGTCATGGTCATAGGTCAGTACCCGGTGAACGGTGCCGATGCGTCGAAGTAAGTCAACCGCTGGCGTCACCGTCAGAGTGTCGCCGCCGCGCCCTGTTCGCGCAACACCGAAATCTTCCACCCCGGGAGTGTGACGGTGGTGAGACGCCGAGACCGTGGGTATCGTCCTGGCGGTAGCCGGGTGACCAACGGTGGGTTCGCCTGTCAAAGCAATACGATGGCTAGGACAATTGCACAGACCGGGGAGCCCGAAACCGGGCTGAGAGGACAGGCCTCCTGTCGACCCGCCGAACCTGATCTGGGTCATTCCAGCGAAAGGGAGCATCTCATGCAGTACAAGAAGTTGGCGTTTTTCTTCGGAGCGATAGTGACGCTCGGCTCTTGCTCATTCTTTGGCGACGAAGCTGGCGATACGTCCGAGATCGCAGCGCCAGACCGTGAGGCTGTGCCGGCCGGTACCACCGTCCGGCTCCTGACCCACGATTCATTCACCGTGAGCGATGGTCTGTTCAACACCTTCACCAACGAAACCGGAATCGAGGTCGAGGTCGTCCAGGCCGGCGATGCCGGCGAGCTGGTGTCGCGGGCATTGTTTAACGCCGGCGAGCCCGAGGCCGATGTCCTGTTCGGCATCGACACGACGTTCCTCCAACGAGGTCTCGACGGCGACATTTTCCGTCCGTACCAGTCTCCGGGCCTTGAGTCGGTTCCAGATGAGCTGGAGCTCGATGATCAGCATCGGGTTACCCCTATCGATGTCGGTGACGTGTGCGTCAACTATTGGACCGACGGTGTCGCCACCGCTCCGACCAGCCTCGATGATCTGACCGACCCGGCGGTGGCTTCGAGTTTCGTGACCCAAGACCCGGAGACGTCATCGCCGGGATTCGCCTTCTTGCTCGCCACGATCGCCCGGTATGGCGAGGACGGTTGGGAAGACTATTGGCAGCAGCTGGCAGACGGTGGAGTAACGGTAACCTCCGGTTGGACCGAAGCGTATTACGGAGAATTTCAAGCGGGCGGTGGCGATAAAGCCTTGGTGACTTCCTACGCCGGAAGCCCTGTGGCCGAAGTACTCTTTGCTGACCCTCCGGTCGACACCCCGCCGACCGGGGTGCTGGTCGACAGCTGCTTTCGGCAGGTCGAGTTCGCCGGAGTCCTGGCCGGAACAGAACAACCAGACGCCGGGGCGTTGCTCATCGATTTCATGCTGTCGGAAACCTTCCAGGCCGATATTCCGCTGAACATGTTCGTTGCGCCGGCCAACGCCGACGTCCCATTGCCTGACTCCTACGCGGCCCACGCCGCCACCGTGGAGGACCCGTTGATCCTCGATCCGGCCGATATCGAGGCCAATAGGAGTGAATGGACTCAGCGGTGGGCCGAGATCGTGCTCCGCTGATCGGCCGATCGCTGCGTCTTTCGGCCGGTGTGTGGCGTCGCCTCCTCGCCGCCATGGTCACCGCCGGGGTGCCGGTTGTCTTCCTGACACTTCTGGTCATCTGGCCTCTGATCGCGGTCCTCGTGCGAAGCATGGCCGGCGTTGGGGCATCCGATGTGTTGGAGATCGTCGGCCGTCCGTCGGTCCGTTCGGTGCTGGCCTTTACGGTGTGGCAGGCCACGGTGTCGGCGTTGGGAACGCTTTGTGTGGGGCTACCCATCGCCCACGTTCTCGCCCGCTACCGGTTCTGGGGCCGCGACGTGATTCGAGCGGTCGTCATCGTGCCATTCGTGCTACCAACCGTTGTTGTGGCCGCAGCCTTTGGTGCGCTGTTCGACCGTTTCGGCTTGGAGTTGGACCGTTCGGTCTGGGCCGTTCTGGCCGCCCACATCTTCTTTAACGTGGCCGTCGTCGTCAGGATCGTCGGCGGATTCTGGGCCCGCGTCGACCAGCGGCCGGCCGAGGTGGCGGCCACACTCGGTGCCGGGCCCTTCCACGTGTTGCGCACCATCACCGTGCGGCAGTTGGCACCGGTGTTGGCCGGATCGTTTTTGCTCGTCTTTCTGTTTTCGTTCACCAGCTTCGGAGTGATCCGGGTGCTGGGCGGCCTTCGGCGAGCCACCATCGAGACCGAAATTTATCGGTTCGCCATCGCCCGCCAGGAGTTCGAAGTTGCCGCCGTTCTGGCCGGGATTCAGGTAGTCGTTGTTGCTGTGTTAGCGGTGGTCACCGCTCGATTTCAGCGGCGGCACGCCGATATCGGCAATCGAGCCGATCGGGCAACAAAGGTCACGACGATGCGTCAACGCCTGCACCTAGTAGTCGTCTGTTGCCTGGCGATAGCGGTTATCGGGGTGCCGATGGCGGTCCTGGTCGAACAGTCGCTTACGGTCGGTACCGGTTACGGGTTCGGGAACTACGCCCGGCTTTTGGAACGGTCCCCGTTGTTGCCGGTATCGGCAGCCCAGGCTCTTGTCACCTCGATACTGTTCGCCATCGTGGCCGCGGCGGTGGCCGCAGTTGTTGGAATCTTGGCTTCTATCGCCATCGAACGGGGTGGGCCGACCGGTCGAGCCCTCGAAGCGTTCGCACTTCTGCCCCTGGGGGTATCGGCGGTGACGCTTGGATTTGGATACTTGGTTGGGTTAACCGCATTCGACCTCAACCGGCAAGTGTGGCTCGTTCCGGTGGCTCACGCCGTCATCGGGTTGCCGTTCGTACTGGCGGCGATGGTGCCGGCGCTCCGTTCGATAGACCCTCGGGTTCGGGAAGCGGCGGCCGTGCTCGGCGCATCGCCTCGGGCCGTGCGGATGACCGTCGATTGGCCGCTCGTTCGTCGGGCCATCGCTACCGGCGCAGGTTTTGCTGCTGCAGTAAGCATCGGTGAGTTTGGGGCGACGTCGTTCTTGGCCAGGGGAGCGGGGTCGTTTACCGCGCCACTGGCCGTGTTCCGTTTGCTGTCAAACCCGGGACAGCAACTCCGGGGACAAGCGCTCGCCTTGTGCGTCGTTATCGGCGTGCTCGTGGCGGCCATGGCCACACTCATCGAGTATCGTCGCGATGACGGAGTGTCGTTGCTGTGACCGGACGACGCGGCTGATGACGGCATTGTTGGTCGATGAGGCATCCGTTCGTTATGGCGACCGGACCGCACTGGACCGGTTTTCGGTTGCTGCTGACACGGGTCAGATCGTGGCCGTCGTCGGGCCGAGCGGGTCTGGTAAGTCGACGTTGTTGCGAGCCATCGCTGGCCTTGAGCCGTTGAGCGGTGGACGGATCGTGCTCGACGGTCGCGATCTCGCCGGGGTACCGACCCACCGACGCGGTTTGGGGCTCATGTTCCAAGATCACGGTCTGTTCAGCCACCTCGACGTGGCTGGCAACGTGGCATACGGATTACGTATGCAAGGGGAAGACCCTGACGTTCAGCGGTCCCGGACCGCTGAGCTACTCGATCTTGTTGGTCTTGAGAACCTCGGATCGCGCCGGGCCGATCAGTTGTCGGGTGGTGAGGCCCAACGGGTGGCGTTGGCCCGAGCGCTGGCCCCTCGCCCCGGGCTGTTGATGCTCGACGAGCCGCTTGGTTCGCTCGACCGGGCGCTTCGGCATCAGCTCACCGAAGAGTTGCGTCTGCTTCTGTCCGAGCTCGGACAGACCGCCGTTCACGTGACCCACGATCAGGCCGAGGCGTTTGCGTTGGCCGATCGGGTTGTTGTCGTTGCCGATGGTCGGGTGCTTGGCGAAGGTGCACCGGCCGAGTTGTGGGCTGACCCCGGGTCTCGATTTGTTGCCGAGTTTCTCGGACACCGAAATTTGTGGAGCGTCGATCTCGATGGCGACGGGCGGCTTCGGTGGCAGGGAGCGTCGCTTGGGGAGGTGGATGTCGAGCACCCGTTGCGGCGCCGCCGCTCGCCTGGTCAGGTCGTCGTGGTTCCCATCACCGCTCTGTCGCTTCGAGGGCCGGGTTGTGGTCAGTTTTCGGCCACCGTCACCGAGGTCGGTTTTCGGCAAGGCCGATACCACATTGTGGCCAAACGGTCACAGGGCGGCGGCCCTGAGATCGGCGTGTACCTCGACGCGCCCACCGCCCCATCGGTCGGTGAAACGATCGAAATCGGCGTAGATCTCGGCGTTATCCGCCCTGTTGATTGAGCGTGCCCGTCGGTGATCGTCGGTCGCCCAGGTGGTTGTAGGGACGGTCGGCTGCTTCTCCTAGCCGTTTCGACCGCTGTCGCCGACCGCTTAGGACGACGGCTTCGGCCTCGATTGCGGCTATCGGCGCATGCCTAAAAGCGAAAATGATCGAAGCCGATATTGTTACTCTGAGATTATCTACTTGAGCTAAATGCTTTCAACCTGGTAAGAAAGGGCGGCGTCTTGACCGGCTAGTACATGGTAAGGCATCTCGTGCTGTCTCGGCGTTTGAGTCCTTGACAGTTCCGGTTAATGAACATAGTATCCCAACGGGCGTGGCATGGACTAACACCTGGGAGTGGTCTACATGCGAGGAATAAAGCCAAAATTGGCTGTAGTGGCTGTGTCGAGCCTTTTTGCGATACTGGCATCAGCGGGAATGGTTGGTGCTACTAGTGATAGTGGAACCACGAGTTTCGACAACGGCAACACGATCACAGCAAATGCGTGGATCCAGTCCTTTTCTTGGACTGGTTGCGGCGATTTTTCATCTTCCGCCGTTATGAACGTACCTGCTACTTCGGATATCACGAACCAAACCTCTTTTTACGACATAGGGCTTGGAAGCGTTTCGATAAAGGGAGTGAGCATCGAGTCGTCGAGAGAGAGTAGTAACTCTCTTCGGTGGACGAACTCGGCCGGTGTCACCGGGTCGTACCTCAGTGGAACGGTCTGTGGTGGATGGGCTTCGATTTACGTCGGAATGGACGTATCTGCAAGCTCGTTGCATTACGGAAATTTTCGCATTGCTACTGCACACATTTAACCTAGAAAAGGTTAGTTGAATTCGGGCTGATAGGTCTGACTGTCGCTCGCATCGGGCGAGCGGCGGTCAGGCTTGCCGATTGGCGTGTTTCAATGGTCTCGAATGAGTCGAAGTGGGATTAGCGGGTGAGAAGTGTGAGTCCAGGTAATGTGTCGTTCCGCGTCGTTGGGTACGTGTTTATCTTGGCGGCTTTAGCGGGCTGCAGTTCGTCAAGTGGGGAACAGCCAGCGGTCTCGCCTGATTTGGTTGAATCCGTCAGACAGTTCCAGGCCGCAAACGGGCTGTTCTACATGCCGGAGTCCCTTTCTCATCGGTCTGAGCCGAGTATCGCCACGACAGCAAACTACATGGATCTGGCGCCCGAATGGTCAGAGCGTCAACTGGACCTCGAGCAGATGGCCGAGGTCCAAGTTGGGGATCCGGCAGCGATGGACATTGGGAACCTGCAGGCTGCCCTCACCTTGATGGTTAAGGCTGGCGCCGGCTCGAATAATCTAGAACTTGACGCTGGTCTGCTTGCTTCGGTCGCCCCGCAACCGAGCCAAGACCTTGGCTCGGAAGTAGCGGCTGTGTGGCTATGGTCCAGCGCCGCAGCGTCGGCTGGAGAACTCACAGGCGATGACCTATTCGGTGATGCGTTAGTCGAACGGTTCGACGCCATCGATATAGACGAGTCTGCCGAGCATCCGTTCCTGGTGTATCGGCTGGCCCAGGTCGACCGGCTGCTCTCCGGTCAGGTATCGCCGGAAATTGGCAACTTCGTCTCGGCCATGGTTGAGGAGCCGTTGCCCTTGCCTCGATCGACGAACTCAGTCCTTGACGCCTTGGCGATTCAACGATTGCGGAACGAGCAGGGCCTCGACACTGGGCTGTCGGACACGTTCTTGGATGAACTTGCCGCCTTCTCGGTGGCTCCGGACTTCGTCAGCGATGATCTGGCGCTGGCCGCGACGCTCGGACTGTTGGCCAACTCTGACGTTGCGGCCGGTGGTGATGGTCTTGAAGCTGACCTCAGCGCTTCGATAGTTGCCCGCATCGATGAGGAGACGGGGCTGCTAACCCCGGCTTCGCGTTCCGTGCCAACCGTTGAAGCGACATTCGCCTTTGCCCGGGTCATGGAGAAGAGCTTTTCTGAGGTGGCGAGCGAGAAGACGATTGAAGCGTTATTGGTGCAACAGTCGAATGCATCCGTACCCCTCCCCACACGTTTGCAGGCTACGTATGCTCTGCGTGAAGCGGGTTATGAGCAGTGGGAAGATGGCTTGGACGTAGAGCAAACCAAGACTGAAGTTGCTGCGGCGACGCCGCAGCAACTAGACGCTGAGAGTTTGCCAAATTACTTGAGTATCATGAGCAGCGCTGGACACCTGTATCCCGACTTGCCGAAGAAGGACTTGACCGAGTTTTCGACTGATGGTGATCCGCAGCGTGAGCTCCTGGCGGCATCAGCCATTCGCTCATCATATTTGTTCGCCAACGAGGTCGACGTTCGGTCGATGTTCTCTCACTTGCAGGAGACTCTTGGCGGTGTCGCTTTGGACGAGAACGCACCTTTTGCTGTGAGGCTGCGAGCTATCTCGACCCTTGCGGCCGCCGGTTACGAAATCGATCAAGCATCGACATATTTTGATATCGGTACCGAGCTGGCCCTCCAGCGTGAGTGTGAAGGTGGGCTCTCTCTCTATTCGATTGATGGACAAAAGGGCTCGCCCTGTAGTTTGGTGTTAACTCTCGAAGCCAAGAGCATTCCCGAAGCTTTGCGATGAGATTCATGCCACACGTTGAAGTTGAGTCCCCACTCAGTATGGTGATTTCTAGATGCTAGAATTGAGATCGGTCGAGAAGGAATTTGGGGACGGGTCTGCTCGCGTCAAGGTCGTTGATGGTGTGTCGCTGTCTGTGGAAGGTGGCGAAATAGTTTGGCTACGCGGTAAATCAGGGTCAGGAAAGTCGACTCTTATACGTATTGCAGGGCTGCTTTCGAAACCTGATTCTGGGGAAGTCATCTTTGGAGGGACACCGGTTAACTGGAGTAAACCGATGGATGCGCTCCGCCGGTCTGAGGTTGGAATAATATTCCAACATAGCAACTTGTTCCCGGAGATGACAGCCGTTCAGAACTTAGCAGTTGCGGGTTCAACTCTAACCGAAGATGAAATTCGGGTGTTGCTGCAAAATTTCGATCTTGAGTCTATTGCTGATCGCAAAGCGAAAGTTTTTTCTGGAGGTGAAGCGCAGCGGGTTGCCCTTTGTCGGAGTCTGGCTCACGATCCGTCGTTCTTGCTAGCAGATGAGCCGACTGCCGGACTCGACAGCGAAAACGTTGCGCGAGTTCACGCCCAGCTGCGGTCCTCAGCTTCTGCCAGTCGTGGGGTCCTGGTCGCCAGCCATGATCCCGCCACCGAGTCTTTGGCCGACCGGGTCGTAACGATTGAGGAAGGCCGGATTGTCTAGCTTCCGCACGTTTGTAGGGGTTGAGCTTCGAAACAGCGGACGGAGTCAGCGCTCGTTTGGGGCACTTGTCGTGCTCGCTATTGCTGTGGTGCTGATCTGCAATGGTGTCATCGGCGCCGGGGTCGCCCGGTTTGCCGATTCGATTCGCTACCAGTCGGCGCTCAACCTGATAGAGGTTTCGTCAGCTTTCGCCGGCGCCGAACCAACCCCTATCACCGACACATCTCTCATCGCTGTGAGTGATTTGGATGGCGTCGAAGCCGTCCACCCTTGGATCCAGATAGACCTTGAGCTCGGCGATCAGGCGTTGTGGCCTGACGCTTCTGTCAATCCTGGCGCCTTTTGGGGAACACCCCTGGTGCCCGGTCTTGAGCCTGATCTGGTCGCTGGTTACCTCCCCGAAGGTGGGCTTGGACCTGGCGAGATTCTTCTGCCCGACGCAGCCTTGGGAGGCTCGACGTCTGAGCTTCTCAATCAAGAAGTCGTCTTCAACTACACCCGCGTCGTGTCCGCAGGTCGGGGAGAGGGAGCGCAGACGAGTTTCACGGTGGTTGGTTTGTTCGACAATTCGGTTATTGATCGCGATGGTCCGCAAGCTGCGTATCTAGGTCTCGACGAAATCGTAGAACTCGTCCAGGTTTCTGGACGACAGAGCGGGGAGCTTGAGTACCCGAGAGCGTTCGCCGAGGCAGTCGATTCGGAAACGGTAGTTTCGGTGCAAACAGAGCTGGCAAACGAGGGATTTGCGGTATCGAGCGTTGCGGCTCAACTGAGAGAACTTGGCGGGTTGTTCCGCGTGCTGTCTTGGGCCGAGGACGGGTTGCGCTTTCTGTTGGCCATCGTCAGCCTGGCAATTGGCGGGGCGCTAGGGTCTGCGTGGGTCACGCAACGAAAGCGCGAGATCGGCGTGCTCCGGGCACTTGGTTGGAGCAGCCGAAGTATCGCCTCGGCCTTGGCTGCTGTGGCCGTTCTCGCTGGGCTAGCCATCTCGCTGGTTGGCACGCTCCTAGGGGTGGTCGGGGCGGTCGTAGCTTCGGGTTTGGTGGCATCGCTCGACCTGCCACTGTTGCAGGTCAATGCCTGGACACCACCGAGTCTGATATCGGTTTTGTTCGCTATTGTTTTGCCTCCCATTTGTTTGCTCCTTGGAGGGTCATTTGGCGTCTTCCGGGCCGTACGGCTTGAGCCAGACGAAGCGTTGCGTGACTACGGCTAACAATCGGCTCGCCGGTCGGGAAGTGGTCAGTTTTCGGCCACCGTCACCGACGGTCGGTTTTCGGCAAGGCCGATACCACATTGTGGCCAAACGGTCACAGGGCGGCGGCCCTGAGATCGGCGTGTACCTCGACGCGCCCACCGCCCCATCGGTCGGTGAAACGATCGAAATCGGCGTAGATCTTGGCGTTATCCGCCCTGTTGGTTGAGCGCACAGGCCGGTGATCTGGCGAATCGACCGGGGGGGTTTGCCCGGTGGCCCCGACTTAAAAATATTACGGTTGTAAGACGAGAAGTTTCTAAGGGGGCCGTTGGAGCGCTCCGATACCGGGATACATGATCAGCCGTAGAAGCGGAGCGATGTTCGGGTTTGTGCTCGGCACCCCTATTCTCGCAGCGATTGTTGCCGTCGGGATATCCCGGGATGGAGGTGTCCAAACGGTCGAAAGTTCTCGCCCGGCCGTCTTGACCGCCACGACCACAGCTCTCGAGTTTGGTCCCGATGCCACCGAACTGCCGACCGTGACGACCGCAGCACCGGGACCCGAAACGCTACCGACCGCGGCGGAGCAGCATGGGACCACAACGACCGTGTTCTCATCGCCGGCCGACACAAGTGGGTCGGGGGCAACACCGATACCGGACATCAACAGTTCGACGACCACTCTCCGGCAACCGTCTGTCCCGGTCGAGGCGACAAGTGTCCGGGAACGCCAGACGTCGGTCGAGAGGTCGTCGGTTTCCGAGGGTGCAGTGTCACCAACTCCACCGATCGAACGAGATCTGCTTCCGAGAAGTACGGCACAGGGGACCGGTACACCGAACACGTCGGTGACCGAGGCACCATCGACGACTGGCGCGGCTACTTCGCCGGCTGGTTCGGGCCGACACACCGAGCGAGACGCCCAACCGGCGCCGACGTCGTCTACCACCTCTCGGAACGTCTCGGAAGGCGACAGCGGATCGACGTCGACGTCGATCTCGGCTGCCGATGGTTCCACGTCGAACACGTCAACGGCGAGATCCAGCGTCGTTTCAACGAAGACTCCGGGCACTACGGTTGCCACGCCGACTGTGTCCCGGGTCGTCCCGGCTACGTCCCAGGTCGTCCCGACTACGTCCCAGGTCGTCCCGACTACGTCCCAGGTCGTCCCGACTACGTCCCGGGTCGTCCCGACTACGTCCCAGGTCGTCCCGACTACGTCCCAGGTCGTTCCGACTCAGCCTCGTGGTGCTGCAAAGCCAACCGGAGGTTCGACCGTTTCGACTGGCTCGGTAACCGCCGAAACCCGTGCGACGACGGCCACGACTCGGGCGTCAACCACGACCCGGGCGACGACGGCTACGACTCGGGCGTCAACTACGACCCGTGCGACGACGGCCACGACTCGGGCGTCAACTACGACCCGGGCGACGACGACCACAACCGAGGGGCCCACAACGGTAACCCTCGATTCGGTAGCCGATCTGCTCGGCGGCGGCCAGGGGAGCGCTACTCCACCAGCACCGTCCAGCGGATATGACTCTATGCGGAACACCGACCCGAAGTTTCGGCAGTTTGACTCCGTACGGTCGGCCAATCTCGACCTCGGCGCGTTGACCTCGACCGGCAATAAGCGGGACAACGGTTCGGTTGGCGACGGACAATTTCGAGCGGCGTGTCAATACTCTCACTTCTCGTCAGACGACCCGATCGTCTACCCGGGCCAGCCCGGGCGGTCCCACCTTCACATGTTCTTCGGCAACACCAGGACGGACGCCTTCACGACAACCGACTCGCTGGTCAATCGCGGTGGTGGGACGTGCAACGGCTTCGAACTGAATCGGTCGGCCTACTGGACGCCAGCGCTTCTCGACGGCCGTGGCAACGCCATCGTTCCCGACAAGATCATCCTCTACTACAAGACGAAGCAAACCGGGGCGGTGCAACGCATGCCACAGGGGCTGAAGATGGTCGCCGGCAACACGTCCTCGGCGTCGTTCTCGGTCAGCAAGCGGCTGGGCTGGTCGTGTGGCAAGAGCGGCCGGTCGTATAGCCAGTCGAGCACCATTCCCAACAACTGCGGGAGCGATCCGGTAAACGCCTGGATCCAGTTCCCCTCGTGTTGGGATGGGAGGAATCTCGATTCGGCCGACCATCGTTCCCACTTGCGATTCGTCGATGAGAAGTCGCCCTGTCCGGGTTCGCACCCGGTGCGCTTGCCTCAGATCACCATATTGCTGTACTTCCCACCCGGTTCTACCAACGGATGGCATCTCTCCTCCGATTCGTCTGGAGTACGCGGTGGGAGCCTCCACGCCGATTGGTGGGGCGGATGGAACGATGAGGCGATGGACCTTTGGACCAACGGCTGTATGAAAGCAGCTAGGAACTGTTCATTCGGTCAAACCGGTACGGCTCGACAGTTGGCCAAGATCAGTCCACTCCAGGACTACCCCGGTCAAAACTTCATCCCGCTGCCATAGATCCCCATCGGTGAGTGCAGGGATTCGACCGTGTCACCGGCGACCGGGGTCAACCGATGTGGCCTCCGGGACGTTGTCCTGGTCGCTGGTCGGCGACGCCGATCGGAGGAAGATTAACCCCGAGTTACTCAAGAGTAACTTGTTGTGTTAAGCTCACGTTGTCGAGCGGATGACAATGATTGACGAGTCTGAAAGCGAGGTACTCGACGACATGAGCGAATTTTCCCTAGAACTCAATGAAGATCAGGTTCAACTCCAGAAGTGGGTCCATGACTTCGCTGATGACGTAATTCGCCCTGCGGCCCACGAATGGGACAGGCGGGAGGAAACCCCTTGGCCGATCCTCGCCGAGTCGGCCAAGATCGGGCTCTACGGCTGGGAATTCATGGCCGAAATGATGCTCAACGATCCAACTGGGCTGTCGATGTCGGTTGCCCTTGAGGAGCTTTTCTGGGGTGACGCTGGGATCGGCATGTCGATCATGGGTTCCGGACTCGCCGCTGCCGGTATCGCCGCATCGGGTACCGAGAAGCAGGTGTTGGAGTGGGTCCCGCAATGTTATGGAGACGCCGACGATGTAAAACTCGGCGCCTTCGCCGCTTCGGAACCCGACGCCGGGTCAGATGTCAGCGCCTACCGCACTCAGGCGGTCTATGACGAGGCGACGGGCGAGTGGGTTCTCAACGGCACCAAGACCTGGATCACCAACGGCGGAATCGCCGATATTCATGTCGTCGTCGCCGTGGTGGCGCCCGAGCTCGGTTCGAAGGGGCAGGCCAGCTTTGTCGTCCCACCGGGAACGCCGGGTCTCTCCATGGGGCAAAAGTTCTCAAAGCACGGAATTCGGGCGAGTCACACCGCCGAGGTGGTGCTGGACGATGTGCGGATCCCGGGTCGATGCTTGCTCGGTTCAAAGGAGCGTCTGGATGAGCGTTTGGCCGGGGTGCGGGAGGGAAAGAGCAACGATCGACAGGCCGCCATGCAGACCTTCGAGGCCACCCGGCCAGCGGTGGCCGCTCAGGCCGTCGGCATTGCCCGGGCCGCCTATGAGTATGCCCTGGACTACGCAAAGGAACGGGTGGCCTTCGGGAGGCCCATTATCGAGAATCAGTCGATCGCGTTCATGTTGGCCGACATGGTGACCGAGATCGATGCCGCCCGACTGCTCACCCATCGGGCGGCGTGGCTTGGCAAGCAGAGGAAGTTCGTCAACGCTGAGGGTTCGATGGCCAAACTGAAGGCCGGGCGGGTCGCAGTCTGGTCGACTGAGCGGGCCATGCAAATCCTCGGCGGATACGGCTACGTCACCGATCATCCGGTCGAGCGGTGGCACCGAGACGCCAAGATCTACGACATCTTCGAAGGCACCGAACAGATCCAGCAGCTGGTAATCAGCCGAGCCATCTCAGGCGTGCGAATCAAGTAGTCATAGAGCGGTTTTCGACCGCTCGACGCCATTTCGGAGTGCAAGCGCTCTGGGTGGAAATTGACCACAGAAAACGGTCATCCCTACTTTTATCCCTACTTTCCTGAGCCGACTTTCGGTACCGTCGCCATATGGCGACGATTCGCAAGCGGGGCGAAGGGGTCTGGGAAGTTCGCGTTTTCGCAGGGCGCGACGTGTCGGGAAAACCCAAACAGGTCTCTCGAACCGTTCGCGGCTCAAAGCGCGACGCCGAGATCGAAGCCGCCAAGCTGACCCTCAAACCACCGGCCGCCGATGGCGCACATTCGGTAGGCGAACTGCTCGACGAATGGATCACCGTGAAGTCGGCGGGCTGGGCCGCCTACACCTTGCGTGAGTACACGTCGCGCTACAACAAGATCAAAGAAGACCTGATCGGCGACAAGAAGGTCAACAAGCTCAAGGTCAGCGACATCGACCGCTGGGTCGCTCGTTCTCGTGAAGCCGGCTTGGGTGAGGCAGCCATCCGCAATCGCCACAGTGCGCTTCGGGCCGCGTTGCAACAAGCGGTGCGCTGGGAGTGGATCGCCACCAACCCCGCAGCCAACGCGCCGATCAAACGACCCGAACGAATTCAACGGGCAGCGATGACCGACGACGATGTGCGTGCCGTCATCGAAGCCGCCGCCAACGTCAGCGAGTGGTGCCACCTCGCGATGCGCCTGGCCGCCGAGACCGGAGCCCGACGATCAGAGATCGCAGCCTTTCGATGGGACGCCCTCGTCGAGGATCGACTCGTCGTTGATCGCCAGGTCATCGTTGCGAAGCGAACCGACGACGGACCTCGCAAACGAGTCGAAGCAACGAAGACTGGCAGCCGACGAGCCGTCGCTCTCTCCGCACCGACCCTCGAACTCGTCACATCGATGGCAGATCAGTGGGCCGACAAGACCACCTGGATGTTCAGCCCCGATGCCGAGCCGCCAAACCCCGACTGGAAGTACCCCGGTCTTACGGACGGGTTGGTTTAGAGATTATGCCGCATTTGCGGTTTCGTAGTCGAGTGGGCTGGGGCCGTGGTTGTAGCTGTGTCGCCGTTTCGGGTTGTACCAGGTTTCGATCCAGTCGAAGATCGCTCCGGCGAGTTGGTCTCGGCTGTCCCAGTGGTGTTGGTCGAGGAGTTCTCGTCGCAGGATCGAGAAGAACGCTTCCGCGACGGAATTCTCGTAGCAATCGCCGATCGTGCCCATCAAGCCGAGCAGGCCGGCGTCGCGGAGCCGGTTCCCGAAGAGCCATGACGTGTAGACCGCTCCGTGATCGGAATGCGCAACGACTTGGCCGCGGGTGGTTGGCGTCTCCGTGTCGCCATTTGCACAGCGTCGGCAACGAGTTCGGCTCGTATGTGATCTGCGATCGACCAGCCAACGATGCGCCTTGACCAGGCATCGATAACGACCGCCAAATAGATTTTGCCGGTGGTTTTCGGGTGTTCGGTGACGTCCATGACCCACAGCCTGTCTGGTGCTTCCGGATCGAACGCGCGGTTCA
Organism: uncultured Acidimicrobiales bacterium; assembly: GCA_938021675.1. GTDB lineage: Bacteria > Actinomycetota > Acidimicrobiia > Acidimicrobiales > SZUA-35 > JAHELU01. The sequence goes on along the minus strand of CALIFY010000022.1, from coordinate 629 downwards.
CCAAGTCGTCGCTGGTGTCACTGTCACCGGGCCGGGTGCAGCCACGGTTGCGTTTCCGGTAGTGAATCCCGACAGCCCCACACACCCGCATCAAACGCTCGCACGTTGTTATTGATCGGTGGACGCCCTGCCCGAGACGCAACTCGGTTCGCACCCTTGGCGCCCCATAGGAGTGCCGAGACATCTTCCAAATATCCCAAACATCGTTCGCTGCGTACGCCTCAGCAAGCTCTCGGTCGGTGACCGGCCGGTTGCGGCGTTGATAGAACCCCGACGTTGACACCTTCATGACCCGACAACACGTCGAGACCGGTAGATCCGAACACTGTTCAGCAATGAAGGCGTAGATCATTTTGGGAGAACGTTCTCCGCGGCGAAATAGGCGGCCGCCCGCTTAAGAATTTCGTTCTCGAGTTTCGCGACCCGCAGCTCCCGGCGAAGCTTCACCAACTCCTCCCGCTCGGCGGTGACCAAACCATCAGATCGGCGGCCCTCATCGAGATCGGCCTGTTTCACCCAGCCACGCAAACAGGAATCAGAGATCCCTAAATCTTGCGCGATCTGGGACACCGGGGCCTCGCCTAAACGGGCAAGCTCAACAGCACGCAAACGGAACTCAGGCGGATGTG
>CALIFY010000021.1 GCA_938021675.1 uncultured Acidimicrobiales bacterium | reverse complement strand
TCGACGAACTGGAGACCGCGGGAGCCGATGTCGTCGCCACCACCGAGCCCGTAGTACTCCTCGACGACATGTTTTACCTGAGCGCCGAGATCGCCCGAACCACGAGCTATGAACAGGGATTCCCCGGCCACATGCGCCGATCTGTCGACGGGGAGCGTTGGGAACCGGATCCGTTGATTCTCGACGAGCGTTATGTCGCCGTAGATATCGCCGGGCACGGACTCTTCGTGTTCTCCGCCTGCTCCCACGCCGGCATCGTGAACGTCGAGCGCGACGCCACGACCACACTCGATCGCCGGGTCTACGGCCTCTGCGGAGGGTTCCACCTCTCCGGAGGAAACGAGAAGATCATTCCCAATACGGTCGAAGACCTCGTCGACTCCGACGTCGAGATACTACTACCCGGACATTGCACCGGATGGCGAGCGCTGGCCGCGCTTAGCGAACAATTCCCGACCGACCGAATGACTCCGCTGGCCGTAGGTATGCACATCGAGTTCGGGGCTTCGAGCGTGAAGCACATCGCCCGGTGATTCAGCGCACCATTCGCACAGGGGAACGATGGTTGGACTGTCGGCTTGAACCGGGCGCCCGAATCTGTTCGACGATCAGGTCTACGACGACAGGCGTCAGCCGTCGTCAAGGCGGTAGGCCGACGCTGCCGGTTTGAGGGGGCGAGCGTACCAGAGGGGTCGGCGTAGCCCGCTGTCGTTCGTACCCGCCGGGCGCGTCTGGCGTAGCCAGTCGAGATAGGCCTCCCGGGACTTGGCGGTGTCCACAACGACATCGCCGTAGTCGTCACCGGCTTGGGCCGGACCGACCCGGACCCGCTGATGCCAGCACTGCATTCCCGAGATCGGATCGGGCTGCACGCAGAACGTCGCGTTCTGGTGCACACCGGTGTCATGCCACCAGATCCGGTTGGTGTCGGCGTCGGTGGACTCGTACGGCTCATTGCCGTTCTGGCGTTTCAGCTTCCACGTGGTGCCGCCGTCATCGTTGACCTCACCGGTGATGCTGGCCTTCCCCGCACCCCAGGAGCGCGCCTTGTCCTCTTCGAGCCGCCATCGGCCCATATGGTGACTGGCGGCAACAACGCCGGGCCGGATGCCCTCGGTGCGCCAGGCGGAGATCACGAAGTGACCGATCCGGGTGCTGACCCGCACCAGACCGCTCTCCTCGATGTTCAGTTTCTCGGCATCGCTGGGATGAATCCACAGCGGGTGTCGGTGGCTGATCTCGTTCAACCATTTCGAGTTGGCCGATCGAGTGTGGATAAGCGTCGGGATCCGGAACGTGGGCAGCAAAATGCGTTCGTCACCGTCCAGGTCGAGGTCCTCCCAGTGGACGTGACTCGGGATCCATGTCGGGGTGGCGTACTCCGGCCAACCCCACTCCTTCAAGGTGGTCGAGAATAACTCAAGCTTCTTCGAAGGGGTGGGGAAGCCCTCCTTGGCCTCACCGTCGATCTCCACCGCCGGCGACCCGTCGCCGAGAGGGTCGAGCGACAGGTCGTCGACCGTGCTGAGGTTGCCGTCCCATGAGCCAGGGGTGCCCGGCTTTCGGTAAACGCCCTGGGCATCGATGTCGCAACCTTCGAGTGCCTCGTCGGCGACCGGGCGCTCGTAGGGCTCATAGGGGTCGGTCGGCACGCCAAAGGCCGACCGGTCCCGCATGTATTCGAGCGGCGACTGTCCGGCTTCGGCGGCGGTGTCGGCCAGGCCGGGGACGTTCTCGGCGAACATCTTGGCGTAGTACTCGTCGATGGTCAGTGGCTTGCCCGGATGTTCCTCGGATTCGAACCACTGTCGGATTCCGAGTGAACCGTCGGGGTCGATCCGCCAGGACAGATCGATCCAGAATTCGTTCTCCTCCCATACCTCGCCCGGGTTGAAGTCGTAGCTCCTCGCGTCGGGGCCGAGGTCCCCGTCGCCCCCTTGCTGCAGATCCTTGATCTCTGCATAGCGGCGGAACACGGACTGGCGGAACCCTATCCAGCGGCCGGCGTGGGTCTCATAGGAATGCACGTCGTGGCGTTCGGCGCTGACCCCCATCGGCAGGACGTAGTCGGCAAACCACGAGGTTTCGGACCAGGTCGGGGTCAGGGCCACGTGGCAGTTGACCTTGTCCTCGTCTTTGAGGGCCTCCATCCACGTGAAGCCGTCGGGGTTGGTCCAAATCGGGTTGTAGACCCGGCTGAAGTAGACGTCGAGCGTGCCTCGCCCTTCGTTGAGGAAATGGGGAAGCAAGATCGACATCTCGTGATAGGCCAGCGGGTATTCCTTCGGCCACTCAAGTTCGTTCCACTGGTGAGTGTTCGGTGCACCGATGGGGGCGGCCGGTTTGAACTTGTTCATGCCGTTGCCTGCCGTTCCTCCTTTGGTGGCCACCGAGCCGGTGAGCACGTTCAAGAAGAAGAGGCAGCGGGCCACCTGCCAACCGCCCCGGTTCCCGGCGCCGGCTGCCCGCCAGTTGTGTGAGGCGAATTTCGTCGGGTTGTCGCCGATCAGCTCGGCGATCTCGTCGATCGTGGCTGCGTCGACGCCGGTCTTTTGCTGGGCCGCTTCGGGCGTGTACTCGGCGTACTCGTCGAGCAACGCTCCTCGGACCTCGGAGAACTCGACGGGTCGGGCCGGGTGACGCTCTTCGAGATAGGTCTCCCAGTTGGTCCACCGCTCCACGAAAGGTGCGTTCCAGGTGCCGGCCTCGATCAATCGGCGGGCGATGGCCAGCAACAGAAACGGCTCGGTTCCAGGCCACGTCGGCAACCAGAAGTCGGCCTTGGCCCCGGTGTTCGACAAGCGAGGGTCGACACAGATGATCTTCGCTCCGGCCGCTTGGGCCTCCATGATCCGCTGGGCATGTGGGTTGAAATAGTGGCCGGCTTCGAGATGGGCTGATATGAGGAAGATGACCTTCGCATTGGCGAAGTCCGACGACGGGCGATCGTGGCCCATCCAGCTCTGGTAGCCGATGCGGGCGTTCGATGAGCAGATATTGGTGTGGCTATTGTGGCCGTCGACCCCCCACGCCTTAAGAACTCGATCGGTGTAGCCGTCCTCACCGGGCCGACCGACGTGATACATCACCCCGTTGCGCCGTCCGGCGTCGAACGCGGCGCGGATCTTACCGCCGACCTCGTCCAGCGCTTGTTCCCAACTGATCCGCTCCCATTTCCCCGAACCTCGCTCCCCCACCCGTTTCATCGGGTGGAGTACTCGCTCCGGGTCGTAGACCTGGTTGAGCGTGGCCGGGCCCTTGGCACAGTTCCGACCCCGGCTGCCGGGATGCTCAGGGTTTCCCTCGACCTTGGCGATCTCGTCGGTCTCCTGGTCGAAGTAGGTGACGAGCCCGCAGCCGGCTTCGCAGTTAAAACATGTGGTCGGGACGATGGTGTACTTGCGCTCCTTCTTCTTGGGCCATGCCTTGGCATCGAGCTCCCGCCAGTCGTGCCAGCTGTCAAATGGTGGGTACTTCGATAGTTCGGTCATCTGCGAGCCTCAGAGTCGGGTGGTGATCACGGTGGGCGCTGCCGAAGGTCCGGTCAGGAGAGTGGAACGGATTGGCCAGCGCGGACGAAGGAATCTTCATAGGCGAACATGCCGACGAGGGCCGCCACACCAGCTAGGGCAGCGATGGGAGCGCTCCCCGTTTCGGTGGCCAGAGCGACGATCACCAGGACGGCCGGGACGATCAAACCGAGGACGATGCCGCCCCACCAAAACTGGTTGGCGTACGCACCACCGGTCATCTCATGAACCGCAAGCTCGACGTGACGGCTGCCTTTCGACGTCAGCTCGACCGCGATGAGTGCCGCGGTTGCCGCCACACCTCCAAGCAACACCCATCGGATGGCATCGGTCTCTGGTACCTCGATGAGGAGGTCGATAATGGCGTAGGAGGCCCCGCCGGCGGTGACCGCCTGGGCGATCAGGACCGGCAATAACAGCGGCGTTTGCCACAGGTCGCGGCCTTCGCACTGACCGAACAGGAAGGCCGTGTATCCGGCCGTACCCACTGCACCGAACAACACCGGAACTGCGAGCACGTTCAAGAGACCGACGGCCTCGACAAGCCCACCGATCCACCACAGCCCGCACACCGCAGCGAAGAACATCAGGATATAGGCCCCTTTCACCAGCCACGATGACCAATTGCCTTTGGTGATCAAGTAATGGAAACGGCCCGGTTGTTTCAAGTCGGCGACCAGGAGCACACCGGTAATGCTGAGGAACACGCCGGCCACCATCGGTGGAACCAGGCCGACAGCAACCTGCTCGTCAGCGTGTCCGAGCATCACCAGCAATGCGGCGACCAGCATCACACCAGCCGAGATTGCTTTGGTGACGAGGTACCCCGACACCTTGGCCTTCCACGTCATCGTGTGGGCGGTGGTGTATGCCGTGCGGGCCACCACACCGTGAAGATCGGTCGGCTTCGAGCCGAGCTCCACCGGTATTGACGGATGATGTGTACCGCTCTTGTCCCGTAGGGTGTCGGCCCAAATCATGCCGTCGTTGGCGATGGCGGTCCGAGTTGGGTCGAGGCTGGCCTGGTCAGCGCCCCGGTAGTACACCTTTGGTTTCGTGTTTTGCTCTGGGGCCCTCACCGCAACATCTTCGCGGGCGATGATCTTGCTAATCTCACTCGTCGGATCATCGAGATCGCCGATCTTGATGGCCTCGGTCGGGCAGACGATCTGGCACGATGGCTCAAGGCCAACCTCGAGGCGGTGATTGCACATGTTGCACTTGTGAGCCGTGTTGGTCTCCGGGTTGATGTACAACGCGTCGTAGGGGCATGCGTTCATGCACGACTTGCAACCAATGCAGTCGTCGTCTTGGAAATCGACGACACCGTTGTCGGCCCGAAACAGCGCTGACGTCGGACAGATCGTCATGCATGGAGCGTCGTCACATTGGTTGCACCGCATCACGTTGAACTTGCGGGCCACGTCGGGAAACGTCCCCGTCTCGATGTATTTGACCCAGGTGCGGTTCACTCCGAGGGGCACGTCGTGCTCACTCTTGCAAGCCACGGTGCAGGCATGACACCCGATGCAACCATCGCTGTCGAGCAGGAAACCCATCCGGGTCATGCAGATCTCTCCATTCTCTCGACCACCGAACGCGTCTCGGTAGGTCGAGCTTCCCCGGGGAACAGCGCAGACGAACGACGAGTAGCTCTAACTACTCGTCGTCGCCAATAGATAGAATGTACGGCCTTTCGGAGTGCCGGTCAACAAGCCCTGCGGTGAACAAACCCTGCCGAAAGCAAGCCGGGTGACCGGATGGGCAGTCCGGCGGTGCGTCGCCTGGCTCGCCGTCCGTCAGATGGCTTCGGAGACTCGTTCGCTGAGCGGGAATCGGGTCGGCCCCCGCAAAGAGATCGACTCCCGCCACTCGATCCGCTGGCGGTCGACGGTATACCCATCGAGCTTGGTGAGCAGCGGAGGCAACGCCAGCTGCAATTCAGCCCTCGCCAGATTGGCCCCAAGGCAAAAGTGAATCCCATGACCGAACGACAATGGCGCCGGATCGGGCCGGTCGACCCGAAGCTCGTCGGCATCGGCCAACCTTCGGTGATCCCGATTGGCCAGCTGAGGCAAGACGACAATGTTCTGCCCCTTTTTCAGGCGATGCCCGGCCAGCTCAAAATCCTCGTTGACCGTCCGCGGGTCGGATCGCAGCGTCGGATCGAACCGGAGCAGCTCCTCCACTGCGTTCGGCCAAAGATCCGGCCGCTCCCGAAGAAGGGCAAGCTGATCTGGATGCTCGCGCAACATGAGGACCGATAAGGCGATCATGCCAGACGTCGTCTCGTGGCCGGCGAAGAGGATCAGGGCCGACATCGACACCAGTTCCTCCTCCGATAGTCGGTCGCCGTCTTCGGCCTCGGCCATCGCCAAGCCGGTCATCAGATCATCCGTTGGTTCGTCCCGCCGCACGGCGGCCAGAGCCAAGATCCGGTCATACAGTTCGTCGATCGCCGCATCGACGGTGCCGGTATCGAAGGCTCGGACCGGATCGACAAGCTGGGCAAAGACAGCCGAGATATCCCGCAGCCAGACCCAGTCTTGTCGCTGGAATCCGAACAGTTCGCTGATGACCATGGCCGGCAGGGGCACGGCAAAGTCGCTCATGAGTTCGATGTCGCCATCGAAGTCCGTCAGGAGATCCTCCACCATCGAAGTCATCATCGGTTCGAGCCGGGCCACTTGACGGGGAGTGAACGCCCGATTGACCAGGCCGCGCAACCGGGTGTGCAGCGGTGGGTCGGTCAGGAGCATCAGGTTGCCGAGTACGGCCCGGGACCGCTCCGACAACTTGGGGTACGGTCGGACGGCGAGTAAGACCTGTACTTGATTCGCCGTGCCGACATGGGGCGATGCGAGCACCTGGCGGGCTTCGTCGTAGCCCGAAATGAACCACTGTTGGTACAGCGGATGCCAGTAGACCGGGCCGCAGTCGCGAATCGCCGGGGCGAGGGTCATCGGATCGTCGAGCACCTCGTCGCTAAACGGGTTACCCCAAGGGTCGAATCGGAAAAACGCGTCGGCCAGGCGAGGCCTCTTCACGATCTGCCGGACGAGCGGAATCAGAAACTGCTCTCGACGCATGACGGCGCCCTTCGATCTGCGTTCTCGGATGAAGCGAACCGCCAACAGAGCTTGTGAAACGGTTCACGAACTTTGGTACCCAACGATCGCACGATGACGTCGAAGGGTCAACTCAAATCGGAGGAATGGTGGCGGGCTGTCGGTCACTCGACGTAGCGTCGGACCTTCGCTTTCTTGCCCCTCACCGAAGTGGATGACATCGCCTTACATGCGTCGGCCACCGCGTCCTCGGGAATCCCAACGACCGAGAAGTTGTCGGAGATCCGGATCGGACCGACATCGCGCCCGGGCAAGCCGGCCTCATTGGCGATGGCTCCGACGAGATCCGCCGGGCGCACTCCGGCGTTTCGGCCGACGCTGATATAGAGGAACCCTGGGCTGGAGTCGCCGGGCCGGCGCGTCGAGCCACCCTTCTTCTTTTCTCGACCGTTTTTGTTCCGATCACGCTTATTCCGCTTGCCCTTACCCCGGTCATTTTGCGGCGAGATCTCGGGGATTTCGACTTCGTCCTGGGAGGCGCCGCGGGCCTCGTGAAGGAGTTTGATGGCCGCCAACGTCACCACTCGTTGATCCTCGGTTCCCAGTGCCTCCAACACCCCATCGAAGTCGGGGAGATCTTCGGCAACGAGTTCCTCTCGGATCGCCGCGACGGTTACGTCGATTTGCTTGCTGCGAAGGTCGGCAACCGACGGCACCCGCTCGACCGGGATCTTTTGTTTGGTAAGCCGCTCGATGTTGGCCAGCAGCCGCTTTTCTTTTGGCTCGGCGAGGGTGATGGCAACGCCAGATCGCCCCGCTCGGCCAACGCGGCCGATCCGGTGAACATAGCTCTCCGCTGCTGAAGGCACGTCGTAGTTCACGACGTGGGTCAGGCTGTCTACGTCCAACCCGCGGGCGGCCACGTCGGTGGCGATGAGGAGTTCAGCCGAGCCGCTCTTGAGGCGCCCCATCACCCGATCCCGTTGCTGCTGATCCAATCCGCCGTGGAGCGCCTCGGCCCGGTAGCCGCGCCCGCTCATGGTTGCGGTCAGTTCGTCGACCTCGATCCGTGTTCGACAGAACACGATCGCCGCCGTCGGTCCCTCGATATCGAGCACTCGGCCGAGCGCCGTCGGCTTGTGACGCCGCTGAACGAAATAGACGGACTGACGGACGAGTGCGTTGGACGTCTCGGGGCCGCGCCGTCCGATCTCGATGCGTTCGGGCGATCGTTGATACCGCTTGGCGATCGACGTGATGCGGGCTGGCATGGTGGCCGAGAACAGAACGGTCTGGCGATCGTCGGGCGTCGCTTTGAGGATCGCCTCGATGTCGTCGGCGAAGCCCATGTCCAACATCTCGTCGGCCTCATCGAGCACAACGGTTCGAATCGCGCCGAGTTCGAGAGCTCCCCGGTTGATTAGGTCAACCGCCCGGCCGGGGGTAGCGACGACGACATGTACACCCCTTTTGAGCGACTTGAGCTGACGGTAGATCGGCTGGCCACCGAAGACCGGGCAGACCTTGATGCCCAGCTTGCGCCCGTACTTGAACATCGCTTCGCTGACCTGGACCGCCAGCTCGCGGGTCGGCACGACGACGAGCACGCTTGGCACCGCGGCGGCATTTGCCCCGATCGCTTGCAGTGCCGGGAGAGCGAAAGCGGCCGTTTTGCCGGTACCGGTCGCCGCCTGGCCGAGCAGATCGGCCCCGCCGATGAGTAGCGGCATGGTCGCCCGCTGAATGGGCGTCGGCTCCTCGTAGCCGAGGTCGTTCAGCGCCTCAAGAAGTTCTGGACAGAGGCCCAAACCATCGAACCCGATCTCAACCGACTCGGGTTCTTCATCGGGGGTCTCCTGCGTTTTTACATTCACTCGATCATCACCTAACGACTTCGCCGACTTCCAGGCTAGGCGTCGTATCGTCAGGGCGTGCCCGACTCGCCACGGGAATCGCGCCACTCGATGCCATTCGTGGCCCTCTCGGGGCCAACCTGACGCACCTCGAAGTCATCGCCCACCCGGGCCCGTCGTCATCGCCCACCGGTCCCGTCCCACGGCATCGAGCGCCCCGACACCACTGGCGAAGAACGAGCAGGCGGTGATCAGGGGAACCGACGGACACATCTGCGCCGCCGCCCCCCTTACCTTCTTGGGAGGCCCTGTGTAATGTTCGGGGCTGATCGTTCGACACGGCGGGTAGGACTTTGTTCCCCTGTCATTTGATGGCCTGGGGGGTGTTGTCGCCCGTCGTGTTCGAGCGCGGTTGACCTCTAACAGTCGTTGGATGCCCGCCGTTCGGTCAAGATGCGGGTCGGTACTTTGCCTCAGAATCCCGACGGGTTGTTGGGCTAGTCGTTCAACTGGTCTCCCGCCTGGACCTTAGAGTGCCTGAGCGACGGGAAGGACCAGCTGGGCGCGGGTTCTTCTCGATTCGCTACGGCCGATCGTCGCCTTCAGCCGGCGCCTCATCGTCGTCGCCCGGTGCGGGCCGTTCTGGCCGATCGTCGCCTTCAGCCGACACACCACCTTCATCGCCGACGGATGCTTCATCGACGGCACCCATCATGCATCGCGAGACGTACGGATACGCATCGGTCACTAGATACAGGTACTCGCCGTCTATCGTAATTCCGTTGCATTCATCCAAGTCGCCGTAGCTCTCGTCGAAATCCCAGTCCTGACCGAGCGAGCCGTCCTTAGTGGGCCCGAAAACTACCGGCTCCTCTGCGTCGCTCCTGGCTTCATGGACACAATTGGTTCCTTCACGCTCATCAGTGCCGAGCCTGTAGCTGGATGAGTAGGCGTTGCTCTGCGAGTAGTAGACCATGTGACCGTCCGCTGCGAAACCGAGGAAGGCAAGGTCTCCGTTGGACGCAGAATTGTCAACTACTGACTGAGGGGTGCCGTGGTAGTGGTACTCACCCCAGGGTTGAACGTGGGCGTTGTTGAAGTCAAGCCCTTCAGGGATGCCGACCAAGTCCGCAAGGCCAACGGCCTGAATGTTGTAGGTGATACCGTTGTCGCAGGTTGCTCGTTCCGCCGTACCTGGCTGAAACTTCACGCCATTGAATGCGATTGCCGGAACTTGTGCCGGTGTCGGCTCACCCACGTACTCAGGGGCAAGTGGGAAGGTATGCGACTCCTCCTGTTCAGAAATCTCGTTCGGATTTGCTTCGTTGGGGAAGTCGCCAGTCTCGTGATCGGGAATCGCATTGGAGACAATTGTACGAGTCCCTTCATCCTCGTCGATTGTGACGTTCACAATCGTTCCGAACTCAGAGTCTTCGATCGAGTAGTCACCGAGTAGGTCTAACTCTCCGGACTCAATGCTCTCGTCGTGATCATGATCTTCGTCTTCATGGACATCTTCATCAGTACCTGGAGTGCCAGCCGCGACCGTTTCTGGCTCTGCGTCGGCGTCGCTGATTGTCGCTTCCGAGCCTTCACTGCTGCAGCCAACGAGCAGCATGGCCGCCAAAACTGCGCTGAAGAACAGAAGTTTTTTGGGCCCTGCATCCGCTCGCCTATCGAAGTTTCTCATTTGTCTCATAGCTCCTTCTCGCATGTATCGAACAACTCGAAAACTTTGATTTCGTCAACAATCCTTCGCGCATAGCGCAAACGGGCTCAATCCTTCTCTCGCGATACCGATCGGCCTACAGCTCTTTGTAGAACCGCAATCTGTGGAGCGGTCTGTGATTCGACCGATGATCTCCTGTGAAATGGCGACGGCGATATCGGCTGTGATGATGATGTCAACGGCATCCCCTGTCTGTCAGGATGAGGTGAGGCACCTGCGATACTCCATCATCGAACGGCCGCGCCCACGCTGGTAGCGTGAGCGACGATGGCATCGATCCGGCGGCGCGGCTCACGGTCGTAGTTTTTCCGCCGAGTACAAGGCGGAGATCCTGGCCGAGTACGACTCCTGGCCGAAAGGCTCCGAGAAGCGCGGCACGTTCCTGCGCCGGGACTGCCTCTATTCGTCGCACACTTCGGAGTGGCGTAAGCAGGCCGAAGCGGGTGCCAGCGAGGGCTTGGCCCGCAAGTCGAAGAAGCGCAGGTCTCGGGAGGAGGTCAAGCTCGAGAAGCTGCACCGCCAGAACGAACAACTCACCGCCGAGCTGAAGAAGACGAAGACCGCGATGGAGATCACGAGAAAGTACACGCGCTCTTGGAGCAGCTCCCCGAAAGCGCGGTCACCGATCCGAGGTCGAAGCCGTGATCGACACCCATCTTTGTGACTTGGAGGTGGTGACGTCGTTGAAGCGTGCATGCGAGCTGATCGGAGCGAACCGCTCGACGATCCAGCATCGCCGACGGCCATCGACGTTGAGTCCACCGGCGCCTCGGCCCGAGCCACCCAACAAACTCACCAAAGCCGCCCTCGATCGCCAAGGAATCGGTCGTGACCAGCTCACCTTGCACGCCGACCGGGGCTCGTGAATGACCTCCACGGCCGTCGCTCACTCAATCGACTTCTGCGAAGGCTCGGGCGGCCTCGCTCGGTCACGCTCACCGGATGTCGACCCTTCAACCCACGCCGATAATCATCCGAGCAAACAACGGTGCGCTACCCGACTTCGAGACTCTCGACTACTACGAGGAGTAGTCAAGGTCGGTAGTAGCCCACAGTTTGAGTTTTCACCACCGAGCGGGCTCTCAGCTGACTCCCAGGGAGCTCCCGGGAGGTGCACGGGTTCGATTCGTAGATTGTGTAGCGACCCCACCGTTGGGGTCAGCGTCGAACACTCACAA
>CALIFY010000020.1 GCA_938021675.1 uncultured Acidimicrobiales bacterium | reverse complement strand
AAGTTGGAATCGTTGCGGCATGAGGTCGAGCGGAACGCGGTCGGGGTCGGAGCTCACCGGGTGTTGGAGGAGTGGCTGGCGTCGCTGTCCGACGAGTGGGTGTTGTTGCGGGGATACGAGAATAACCAGGGTGAGATCGATGGAGTGTTGGTGGGGCCGTTGGGGTTGTGGCTGATCGAGGCCAAGTATCGCAGTGGTGTGTTGCACGTTGATGGGGACAGTTGGTGGGTGGAGGAGTTCAGCCGACGTGGATTGCCACAAGGTAGTACGCCGGCTGTCGATGGTCGGCGCCGTCCGTGGGGTCGCCAGGTCAATGATGTGGCGGGACGGCTTGAGTGGTGGCTGCAGAATCGGGGGGCGGGCATCGAGATCAACACTGCGGTGGTGGTCACTCACCCGAATGGCAGGGTTGGCCGATGCCAAAATTCGGGGGTCCATCTGGTCGGAGCGTGTGCCGACGATTTACTCCGGTCGGTTCGGTCGAATGTGGTGCCGTTGGGGCCTGATGAGTGTTGCCACATTCTTGAGTTGATCCGGCAGATCACCGTCAACATGTGGAACGGCGCCGGGAGAGGGTGAAACGGGCTACGAAGACACGGGGAGAAAAGAGACGGGGAGAAAAGACAAGGGCAGAAGAGTCTGACCCTCGTACTTTTGACGGTCGTTGAGGCTTGCGAGTTGGCGGGGTCCGCCGGTCTGACCGAATGAGCAGTTACGGGATGCTTGCATGCAGCCGGTGATCCATAGGTCCATGGTTTCGTCGTTCCATCCGCCCCACCAGTCGGCGTGAAGGGAGCCGCCGGGGGTCCCGTTGAAGCCGCCGGTGAGGTCTGACGCGAGGTGCCAGCCGTCGACCGATTCGGTGCCAGGCCAGTAGAGGAGGATGGTTATTGTCGGTAGACGGGTGGGGTGACTGGCCGGGCAGGGCTCTTGTTCGTTGGTGAACGCGAGGTGGGAGGTGAAGTCGTCCGATCCGAGGTTCACGCCATCCCAGCAGTTGGGGAAGACGATAGAGGCGTTGATGACGTCGCCGCCGCAGTCGGGGATGCGGTTGGTGTGGTCGTAGCCGTTGCCGTTGCTGCCGCAGGACCAATGGAGTTGACTGCTGGCTTGGAACGTTTCGGCGGTGGTGTTTCCGGCGATCATTTGCAGCCCTTGGGGGAGGGCGCTGACTTGTTCCGGCTTTTTGGTTTTGTAGTAGATGATGATGGTTTCTGGCACGACGGCGTTTCCCTTGCCGTCGAGGAGGGCCGGTGTCCAGTAGGCGGATCGGTTGAGTTCGAAGCCGCTGCAGGTGCCGCCGCCGGAGTTGAGAAGGGTTTCGTCGGTGGTGAAGGCATCGGTCTCGGTGTTGCCGAAGAACATGTGCAGGTGGGATTCGCCGGGCTGGCCGGGAAAGATGATGGGGTCGTCTTCTCCGAAGTGGGAGTATTCGCAGGCAACCCTGAACTGGCCTTCCGGTGATGCGCCGTTGTCGGCTCGTTGGGCGTTCTCGGTCAGTGCCGCCAGATCTAGCTCTGCTGAGGGCGTGTCGGCGAATTGGCTGAACTTGTCTTGGACGTTGCGGATGGAGTCGAACTCTCCGTCTGGAGCAGTGTTTTGATCTTCGGCGTCAGCATTAGTGTCGCCGTCGCGCTCGGCATCGTCAGAGGCTGTTGGGTCAACCGTCGTGCCGGTAGCCTCCAACGCTTCGTCGCCGCCGACGGCCCCGTCCCCATCTCTATCGTCGTCTCTATTCTCGATGGTGTCCTCGATGATGCCGTCAGTGGCCTGGGTGTCGGCGGTGCGCCCGATGGTCTCATCGTCGCCGGTCACCCAGAAGGCAGCTACTACGAGACCGAGTACTGCGATGGCACCGCCGCCCCCGAGAACCCACCGTTCCCGTGGAGCTAGCCATCGCCTTAGTGTCTCTAACACTGAGGTAAGGCTAACAACGTATTTGGCTGGGGCGATGTCAGCTCGGTTCGTCTGCTTGGTGGCGTGGGCCGACGGTCGCCGTTGTGGAGGTTCCGAGCGACCCGGCAAGTTGGGACACGCCGACCACTAGCACGAAGGCCACAGCGGCCAGAGCGACCGGGGCCAAGAGCTGCCCGTCTCCCGGAAGCTCTAGGCCGGTACCTCGGATCGATTCGCTTTCGACGTCGCTTATGAGCCCCACTCCATGCGGCCAGGGCCACAGCACCCTGAAGGAGCCGATCATGAGACCGATGAGTACGGCCAGAACTTGATCGTGGTAGTGGTCGAGCATCCAGCCAAGCCCGGTGGAGAAGAGCGCGAGTCCCACGGTTGCCCCGGCTGCGAACACGGCGAGGTCTAAGAGGTCGGAGCTCGCTCGGTCGTGGACGGCACCGAGTACGGCGGCATACATCCCCATCATCAGCAGAAGGAATGAACCTGAGATGCCGGGCAAGATCATGGCGCAAATAGCGATTGCTCCAGCGCCGAAGAACGCCCAGATCGGTGGGTCGGCAGCCGGCCCCGACTGGAAACCGAGGAGCGCGAAGGCGACCACGCCGACGCCGAGCATGATCGCCAGTTCGCTCGAGCCTCGGCGGCTGAGGAGCCCCCAGGCGACGATGATCGAACCCGCCACCAGGCCGGAGAACAAGCCGGCCATCGCTTCGGGCCGCTCTTCGAGCTGGCCTTCGATCACCGAGGCAAGGCTGACGAGCGCAACACCGATGCCGCCGACCAGGGGAAGAAGAAAGCCCCACTCGACACTGATCAGGTGACGCCTGGCGCCAACGAAGTCGAGCTTGACGGCCGAACCGATGGCCTTGGCGCCGCGGCGAACGTTGTCGAGCAGCTGGCTGTAGATGCCGAACACCAGAGCGACGGTGCCGCCAGATACGCCAGGCACGATGTCGGCCGCGCCCATGCAGAAGCCGCGAAGGATGGTTAGGAGAGGGTTCATGTCGACGTCCGAGCCTACTGGGCTCCGGTAGGGCTCCGACCCAGACCATGGCCTCGTCGTTGGCGCACATGGCCGTTATTGCGTATGGCAGCAACTTTTGCAGAATTCGGTTTGCTGTCTGTCGTTGGGTCTTTGATTCGTGTTGGTTCGGTTGGGGCGGGTTGTGGTTTTCGTGTTGGTGGTGTGGCTGTGGTGTGGGGTTGGTTGTCTGGACGACGGGTTTCGATGGTTCGGTTTGGGTGCTGGCGGATTGTCCAGTTGCCTTCGTGTACTGCGTGGTGGTGTTGGTTGCAGAGTGGTACGAGGTTGTCGAGTGTGTTTTGGCCGCCGTTTTTCCATTCGAGGATGTGGTGTATCTGGCACCAGGTGAGTGGCTGGTTGCAGCTGGGCCAGGCGCACGTGGAGTGGTTGGTGCGTATGGCGTCCCATTGGGCGTTGGTTGCGGTGCGGTAGGTCCGCCCGGTGCCTATCGGTTTGTCGTTGCTGGTGGTTACTCGGCGGATTGTGGCGTCGCAAGCTAGGCGGGAGATGGTTTGGGGTGGGAGGTCGTGGCCGTTGTTGGTTTGGGCGATCGTGGTGTCGTGCCATCCCGTTTTGAGGGTTTCGTAGTCGATGATGACGATGATGTGGGGGAGGTGGGGTTGTCGTTTGGTGCTGGTGCTGACGAGGTCGGTGAGCGCTTGGGCTGCGAGGTTGGCGTTTCGGGTGGTGGCGTGATCGTTGTTCTTGGCCAGGGTGGCGGTGTGTTGGTCTATTGCGGTGGTGAACGCTTCGTAGCGTTCGGGGTCGAGTTGGCCGGTGAATCGGCCCATGCCAGCGTGATGGTCGTACCAGTGGCGGAATTCGCTGGCTTGGCGTTTGGTGTGGTGGTCGCGGAGTCGGGCGTTTGGGGTTGTCTGTTCGACCAGGGTTTTGAGTGCGGCGTCGAAGGTGTCGGCGGGAAGGCGGGAAGCGTCGGCGAGAATTTTGTTGGTGTCTAGTTGGTCGCGTTCGGTGTTGGTGAGTGGTTTTGTTCGTCGGATGATGGCGTCGACGTGGTCGGTTCCGACCCGGCCTGAAGCTAATGCGTTGGCGAGGCCTGGGAGGTTTGCGGTTGCGTCGGTGCGGGCTGCCTCGCGGTGGGCTGTGCCCGCTCGTACCTGTCCGTTGCCTAGCAAGAGTTCTTTCGCTGGAGCGGAGCGGCCCTGGGCTGCGAGTTCGTTGGCTCGGGTGCCGATACGTAGCGTCAGGGCGTCTAGTCGGCGTTGAGCGACCCGGACCTGACCGAGCAGCGCTCTTAGCTCGCTCTCGTCAAGGTCACCGATATCAACATCGGGAACTTCGAAGATCAACAACTCGCTCAACCCCCTAAGACATCAAACAGCACCGCTGGGCGACACAGTCAAACGACAAACCGACCAAACGACGAATCGGCTCAAACGATGGAAGAACAGAGGGGAGCCAAAGCTACCGAAACCGGGATGAACACAACCCGGCATCACCAACCATAACCGAACAAACGTTCGAACACAACCGAATGTCTATCGCCTCGACAGCCCTACACCGAGGGGAAGCTAGGAGGGGGGTCGGGCCAGCCGTCGGTATGGCGATGCTCGGGTGGTTGCGGTCGACCGATCCGTCTTTGGATCACATGGGAACCGTTTTTGCGGTGGTCGGTCGGGATCGGTGGCCTGGGGGAGCGAAGGGGTCGAGTGACGAGGTGTCGCCGCCGCGGCGCAGGTGCCAAGGGCTCTGGTGGCACCGGTCGCCCCCAACCGAGCGCCATGCGAGTCGGCAGCTCAAGGTAGGAATAGCTTGCGCCGGCGGCGGCGAGAGTCAACATCATGCGGGTGGTGAACAGGGCGACGCCGGGCCAATCGGCGGTGGTGTCGACCGGTAAGGGGCCGGAGGGTGGTGGGCCCACCTCCTCAGCGCCGATGGTGAAGAGATTGTGCCAGATGTAGATGCCGAGGGCCCGTTCGCCCAGCCACTGCAGGGGGCGGCAGTCCAAGACCCGGTTGGCCAACGAGAGGCGAGGGCTGCTGGCGAACTCCGAGAAGAGCACCAGTGCGGTGAGGCCGACGGTCGTGGCCGTCATGGCACCCAGCGACAACACCGGTTCGTCTTCGGGGGCTGGTCCTGCGATGAACAGCAGCACGAGGACGCCAACGGCGACGTTGGCTAGACGTAGCGGTGTGCTCCGCCGGAGAGCTCCGGCCGGGAAGAGCCCGATGGCCAACCCGATGAGCCAGCCGTCAAACCGTGTGAGCGTGTTTATGGCGATGGCGGACGGTTGGGCCGCATCGATGATCAGAAAGCCGATACGGACCGCCATGACGCCGATGGAGAGTCCGATGAGGGCGGCGGCTCGTTGTTCGGCCGCCAACCACCGACGACCGGATCGCACCAGAAGAGGAGCGAGAAGCCCGAGCTGAAAGACAACCGAGATCAGCCACAGGTTGTCGATTGGCGGTAGGCGAGCGTCGAGAACGATGGACATCACGTTCTGAGACATGGTGACTGCCCCAAGGAGCGCCTCAAGCCCAGCCACGCTGAAACCGGCGTGCAGTAACCAGTACGGAGTAATGAGCGCGAGGGCGACGAGTAGCGGTGGGAGCAGCGGCGTCAACATGTCGTTGCGGTAGCGAGGCTGCCACTGTCGGTGCCGAGTGGCCCGTTGGATTGATCGAGCCGTCTCGTATCCGATAGTGACGAGGAGGGCGTCCACTGCGAGATGACTGCCGTCGATGGGCAGGCCGAGGTTTCCAGCGACCAGAACCACAATGGCCAGACCGGCCGGACCCGTGGCGCGGCTAGGGGTCCGACCGGCCTTGGCCAGATCTTCGTCAGGGTTTGGTGCGTCGCGACCGGATGTCGCGCCACGACCAAACATGCCTGTGCTCATGTGGTGGGATCCCCTTCGTCGGCGGATTCAGTGGATAGCCCTCGATGACGCCGCCCGATCATTCCGCACATCTGTACAGGTCAACCGGCGCCTTCGTTGATCACCATACAACGGTCAGGTCAGTTGATGGTGCCATATGTTGAAGAATCGATATCTGGATTCAAGGCTATTTCGATTCCAGATATCGACATGCAACAACAAGCATGATAGTTAAATGTCTTGCCGTAATAGATGGGTTTTGAACCGGTATCAACCCAATTTATAGAGCACGTATCCGCCAACCGCAGCGACGAACACCGCTGAATGAGCGAGGCGGACACGCCATTCGAAGCGCCAAGCGTCTGCAGCCCAGGCGGTGAGGTGGGCGAACGCTTGGTGGTGGCCGAGGAGCCGAAGTCGGCGTCGTCGAACAGCGAACGGCACGGTGGCCATAACCGTGAGGGCGAGAATGCCCAGGAAGAGCGCACCGACGGCCGTTCCAGCGATCGCACCACGAGTGCGGAAAGCCCAACGGTTGGTAGCGCGGCCGATCCGCCACCGGTCGAGCTCGTCTAGCTGGTCAGAATCGATGCGATGGAGGCAACTGTCAGCCTCATCGAACCAGCCGAGCCCGGCGTAACTGGCGGACAAGGTGGCCCAGGCGCGGTGATGGTCGGGTTCGATCGACAGCGCCGATCTGGCGGCCGTGTCGGCGTGTTCGTAGTTGTTTCTGGCCAGCGCCACCTGGGCAAACGCAACCCACGTGTCTGCCGTGGGTGGTGCCAGTTCCTGTAGGCGGTAGACGGCCTCCGAGGAAATGTTGTGCCGGCCAGCGTCGGCTGCGGTCACGGCCAGTCGTTCGAGGACGAGCCGGCGGTCCGTGTCGCCAGCGTTGGCCGCCGCCGTAGCCAGAACGTCTGTCGCGGCTCGCAAGCGAAGCCTCGCCGTTAACGCCTCGGCCTCTTTTAGGAGCGCGCCCGTGGGTACTGAATCAATCAGCAGTCTGTTCGACCTGTATCGGTTGAGCTGCGACCGTTTACGGGTTGCGGCAAGTCCCATCACGTCGAGTGTAGATGCCGCCATCAGTTGGCTCGGTATCGGCTGGAGTTAGCCGAAAACGTAGTGACGACTTAGGTTTCAAGCGGTGTTTGACTATTGCCACCATGCAGCACCATGCACCAACGTTCTTTTGTTTCCATACGTCCGCGAATACAGCGAACATAAGCAAATTTTCAGGGTCGTTGTCTCAGTAGCGATCCGGCTCTACAGTCACTTCCTCTTAGGAGCGTGGGCGAACCAAAAAGAGTGCGATGCGCCGCCGTTATCGCACGGTTCAATATCGGAACGATTGAGTGTGTTGGTAGGCCTTCGGCCTGGATTGGCGCGCTCGGTCAAGCGGGAGGAAGTTTCTTGCGGGTAAACCAGCGAACACAATGGCCAGTCGCCGAGCGACAAGGTGATCGAGATGTTCTTCTCGACATCCGGGAGTCGACCGTCGTCGATCTTCGAGCTGAGCACCAGCAGGGAAGTAAGCGGCCTCGTGGCCGAGTGGCTGTCTCTAGTCACGGCGACCTTCTTGAATCGGCCACAACGACGCTGGAGCTGCCAGGACCGGGCTCGCATCTGGAACGGGTTCGGAATGAACAACCGCAGCTAAGGCAACGTCGGAAACGCTTTGTCATAAGAGTGTTGGATGTGATCGGCGCCGTCTCGGTCGGACTGGCTGTTTTGCCAGTAGTGGCTTGCATTGCTTTGATTTTGAGATTAACCGATCGAGGGCCCGTTTTCTTTTCTCAAGAACGGATGGGTCGATCTGGTGAAACGTTTCACTGCCTCAAGTTTCGTACCATGCATGTAGACGCAGAAGTCCGACTGCAAAAGGTACTTGAAGACCCGCAACACGCGGCCGATTGGAAGCACTCGCAGAAGCTTCGTAGTGATCCAAGAATAACCCCATTGGGGCGGCTTCTGAGGAGGTATGACCTAGATGAATTGCCTCAGCTGTGGAACGTCTTCAATGGCCAGATGAGTTTGGTCGGACCGCGCCCCATCCCCCTAAACGAAGTTGAGTTGTTCGGTTCGGATTTGGGGACCGTGTTGTCGGTAAAGCCAGGCATGACAGGGTTGTGGCAGGTAAGCGGCCGAAATCGTCTGCCGCACTGGCAGAGGGTCATGCTGGATGTCAGCTACGCGCAACGACAGTCGGTCGCAGTCAATCTTGCACTCTTGCTGCGCACAGCGCAGATGTTGGTCGACCCGGCACAGCGCATTGAATAGAACTCAACTTGCAGTAGATCTCCTAATTCCCCGAGCCATGGCTGATCGTCTTGAGTATCGGTATGTGGTGTCTAAACCTTGTGTCTCAACTTTCGGATGGCCTTCTCAAGTTCAGGTGGACATGTAATGAGTTCCATTGTATTGGTCACGGGTGCTGCTGGTTTCATAGGGTCGACCCTATGTGAACGTCTGCAAGATTCTGGCCATGAAGTCGTCGGGATCGACAATTTCGATCCCTACTATTCACCAATATCAAAACGTCGAAACGCTGAAGCTCTCGGTAGGGCCGGTGTAAAGGTCTGGGCTGTCGATGTACTCGATCGAGCTGCCCTAGGCGACATATTTGTCGAATTCCAACCGAAGTACGTCGTCCACCTGGCCGGCAAGGCCGGAGTGCGCGCATCGATTGAGTCACCTGCCGAATACATCGAAACTAACGTCATCGGAACCCACAATGTTCTCCAGGAGTCGCTAGACAATGGAGCGGACCGAGTTCTATTGGCCTCTACCTCGTCTGTCTACGGACATCGCCCAAAAACACCCTTTGACGAGCAGGACCCCGCAGTCGATCCTCCGCAACCCTATGCCTTTTCGAAGCGCGCTTCGGAGTTGATAGCCAAGACGTATTTCGATGTTTATGGGCTACACACGACTGTCTTGCGATTCTTTACCGTCTACGGGCCACGAGGTCGTCCGGACATGATGCCGTTCAAGCTTGCCGACTCGATTCTGACTGGTGCTGAGGTTCCATATTATGGATCGGGCATGTCTCGTGACTGGACGTACGTCACGGACATTTGCGATGGTATTCGTGCGGCGTTGGTGCCGGCTCTAGGGTATGACGTAATCAACTTGGGTCGCGGACATCCAGTAAGTTTGGCGGACTTTGTGTCTGAGCTCGAGCTAGTTTCTGGAGGCAAAGCTAACCTCCGGCCGACAAAACCGCCACCGGGTGAGATGTTGATGACCTATGCCGACAATTCGAAGGCGGAGTCGCTACTGGCTTTCAAACCAAGGGTCGGTATAGCGCTGGGAGTAAGGTTGTTCTGGGAGTGGTATGCCTCTACCAATGGATAGCTCATGCGATACCCTCCGGGTAAAAACGCGTCCCCATGTTTACCTCCTTGGCCTGAGTCGGTCTGGGTCGACGATTGTCGGTCGTATCCTTGCCAAAAGCTCGTCGGACCTGGAGTTCGTGGGTGAACTGGGTCGTGTTGGCGAGCTCGAACCGACTGAAACCTGCGCTTGCGGCTTGCTGATTGAGAAATGCGATCGATGGTCAACAGTTCAGCAGAATCTCGCAAATAGCCCGAGTGTTCGCGCCCGGGACCTTTCGTGGGTTCGCCGCACCACTCTGATCTTGCCTGTTGTCGGTCCTTTGTCGAGGAATCGCCTCGGAGGCCGCGCCGAGGTGTTGCAAAAGGTGACTGGGCAGCGCAAGCTCGACACGCGCGGAATCGTCGATTCGACAAAGGTCCTCGAACCGCTTGTGCTGCTCGGCCATGCCGGTGCGTGGCCGACTTTGACTGTCTGGGTTGTGAGGAATCCCATCGCCGTGGTGGCGTCGAAGCTTCGGCGCGGGTTGTCTAGGGGGTGGCTTCAAGGGTATTTAGCGGTCGCAATCGGTCTACTGCGGTGTGCCGCCGCATATCGGCAAGTTCCGCTGGCGCGCCGGGCGGTGCTGCACTACGAGGACGTCATGTCTGACCCAACTGTGGTTTTGTTGGCTCTTGAAAAGGTTCAGATTCCTTGCGGCGCCAGCGTTAGTTCTACGGATGGCCTATTCGGAGAGCATGAACTTGGTGGAACCGACTTCAAGGCCGTCGGGGGCGAGTTCCGGCCTGATGTCCGTTGGGTCGAAGAAGCCGGACCATTCCGGACGGGGCTTCTTCACCTGGCTAATCGCTTCTTAGCGAAAGCTATCACTGCTATTAGTGGTTCAAAGGGATTTCAGTTTAAACCATGATTCTTTTGGTAGTTGGACGAATTGGTCCCATGAGTATTCCACTTCAATCGGTCAACCATGTCCAGTCGGCCGTTGGTGAGCCGATCTATATTTGTGGGAAGCGAAAAGACTCTCAAAAAACACCACATGAATGGAACGTACTATCGTTCCAAGAAACAATCGTGGCACTCTTTAGAGGTCATGCTAAATCCGTAGTGCATCTTCATCACGGGTACAGAGCTCTTGTCATTGGAAGTCTTTCGAGATTGTTGCGGGCGAGAGTTGTTGCGTCTCAACACTCTTTGTTTACTTCCGTCTCTCTGCGTCGACGAATCGTGGATTTCTTGAAGCATTCACTTGCTGAGATACTGGTTTGCAACTCCGAGGCCACCAAAGACAGCTTGCCACGCCTACTTTCGAGAAAGGCGATCGTCATCTACAACGGTGTTGATGTTGGGCCAGTTATTGCTCGAAAGGCTCGCCCTTCTGGATACGACATCCTTACCGTCGGCCGGCTGGTGGAATCTAAGCAGGTCGATACCATTATTCGAATGATGGTCCTTCTTCCTGCGTCTTTTCGACTTAGGGTGTTAGGTGATGGTCCCGAAAATCAATTTCTACGGGATCTGGCTAGTGATTTAGGCGTTGACAGTCGAGTTGCGTTTGAAGGTCTAGTTGATCGAGATGTAGTGGAAAACGCAATGAAGGAATCTTTCGTGGTCGTTGTTGCTAGCCGTCATGAAGGGTTCTGTAATGTCGTAGTCGAAGCTATGACACTCGGTACACCTGTGGTTGCCACGAGCGTTGGTGCTATCCCAGAGGTCGCTGGCGATGCAGTAGATTTACTGCCCTTGCGCTCGACTCCGAACGACTTTGCAGACCAGGTTTTGAAGGTGGCGGGTATGGACGAGGCTGCATGGTTAAAACGATCTGTTCAAGGTCAGCGAGCTGCGGAGCCCTATAGCATCGAAAGTAATACAGAGACCCTCGCATCGCTCTACAACAACTTGTTGGGCAAGCAGTCGACCGAGACGTCTGAAAGAAAATGACTTTCATTTTTGTGGGTGGCTGTGAGCGATCAGGCACTACATTCGTTGCGCGGCAGATAGCAAATGCGGCAGGAGGAATTTGCTTGCCTGAGTCACAGTTCATCGTGCGGAGCCTTATTGGTGGATATCGTGACTTCAGTCGCGCCGTAATGGAGGACTGGCGTTTGACTACTTGGCCTACTCCTGTCGATGTGCTGCGGCGCAAACTCACCTTGCTTCAAGGTTTGCCTCCAGCGGCTGTGATAAGAGAACTGGCCTCAACAGTCGTCCCTGCTACAGGTCATGCGGTGATTGTGGAGTCCAGTCCATGGAACTTGCGGTATCGATCATTGTTGGCAGAAAACTTCCCGAACTCCTTCTTCGTGCACGTTCTTCGTGATGGGCGGGCCGTTTACTCTAGTGTTAGACCGCTTGAGTGGGGTCCTCGTAAGCCCATGTCAGCGGCTACTTGGTGGGAAAGTTCGATCGCTCCCGGTCTTTTGGCCCGTGGTTCAAATCGCTTCGCCGAAGTAAGATTCGAGCGAATGTTGCTCGATCAGGCCGCGCCCGAGAATGTCCTGTCCGACTTGGGTGTCATGTCGGGCAGCGGGCCGAAACGTCCTACCGCCCAGCCGACTATTGGCGAATATACTAAGGAACAGCATTCTCTGGTAGGTGGCGATCCGCGATTGGATCGAGTAGACGGTTGGCGGAGGACCTTATCCTCCGACGAGACGAGGCAGTTCGAATCAATTGCCGGCCCAACGTTGCGGTCGCTTGGTTACCAACCCATCTATCCACAATCGCTTGCTGGTCGGTGGGAACGGACGCTCGATACAGTTGGAGAGGCTGCGTGGATGGTGACGGCTGGCGGCACCAGACGAGTGCTAAGGCGGGTAGGTCACCATCGACGATCCCGTGCCACTCGAGAAATGTCCTAGAACATTGAGGCTCCAGATGGTGTTTCGGCCTTCTGAGTCCGGAGCGCTAAGACGCGCCATTGATTCGATCGCGACGCTAGCGGCGCGATCGCTTGTTATCTCATATATGTTTTCCGCAATCGCCGGTTCCCGAATCTTCGGCTCCGAAACTGATCTCGAGGCGATCACCTTGTGCGTGGGTGTTGCTGGTCCAGTCTTCAATGCGCTCGAGTTTGGATTTCGCGAGATCGCGAACTACCCGCGAATGACCAAATTTGGTGACTGGACAATCTTGATATTGCGGACACTTTGTCTTGTCATCGGCTCGATCGTCACCCTTTCGATACTTGGATACGCCCAGGGCGCGACGGTCTTTTTCGTCGGATTGGCCTGGATGCCCACGAAGTGGGCCGATGGCATCGCCGACCTTGGTTTCGCTTGGTGTGGCCGGTCGGGACGACTAGTCGATCACCATCGCACAGCAATAGCCCGAGGTGCGGCAGCGCTGGCGTGTTACTGGGTCCTGCTATTTGCAGGATCCGACGTCCTACTCGCTTTAACCATTGCAGGTTTAGCGAACCTGGCGGTCACCCTAGTCGCCGAGCGTCGACGGCTGTCGAACGTTTGGATAGGTGGTGTTGGCGGTCATGCAGGCGTATCGGAGTGGGGACTCGCTTCTATCATGAGCCACGGCGCAACAATCTCACTAGGATCGATCCTGGTCTCCATTCGGCTTCTTGTTATTCGGCTCGTGACTCGCTCCGTGGCCGGCCCGACAGCTTTAACGATTCTAATTTCTTTGGTCGCCATTCTGCGGTTGCTCAACGTGCTAGCAATGGTTTTCTCACAACTCACGCTGGGCGCAGCTGCTCGACGTGAGGTCGACTACCCAAGTACTCCCTATGTGGGTCGACTAGTCGGCGAAGCCTGGCTGATTAGTTGTCTGCCGATTGCTGCGTTGGCCGTTGTTACTCTTATCTTCGGCAAGCAAGTACTCGAACTACTTGTTGGAGCGCCAGCTAGTGAAGTTGCAATAGTTCACGTTGCTCTGATAATGATGGCAGGAACCGCGGCTGGAATGTCGTCTGGAATAATCAGGCCGCTGCTTGCAATTAAAGGTAAAGGGTGGGTCCGCTTTGGCGCACCGGCCATCGCTTTGCTGTTGTCACTGTTGGCAATAGAACCTGCGGTCTCAGCGTACGGAGTGCTGGGTGCGGCTACTGTGTCGACAGGCGCTCTTGTTCTTGTGGCTGCGATTTACACTCTCGTTCTACTTCGAACCGAGAACACCCGGTTTGTCGCTACGAATGGAAGTCGAGGTCGTGTTGATCTCGTTTGATGGAGCTGCAGAAGGTCATATCGGACGGGCAAATCTTTCTTCGGGCCTTCTTACGATTGCCATCGGTTCATCTGTGGCAACTCGAGTGGGATTCGGTGTGGGCTTCCTTTCGGCTGTTCAAGTGCGAATGTCGGCTATCGGACTGTCTACTCTCTTTTTCATCTTGCTCGTCGCCCACATTGGATGGTCTGGCAACCTGAGTTTGATTCATGGCGAGCGATCTTTCGGTATCAGCCGTGTTTTCATTCTCGCATTTTTTGCCTTGGAGTTAACCCAAGCCGTTCGGACATTAAGTGGAATGGTCATATTCCGAGCAGTGTCGGATTGTATTTCCCTCTTTGCTATTCTGCTATTAATTCGAACGGAGGCCGGTTGGTTGGCGGTCCGTCGCTCGCTGAAAGGTTCCGCGCTATTCGGAATCGTAATCGGCGCAATTTGGTTGTTGGTTGGCGGGGAGTCGTCAGGGACACTTGGCCGGACAGGATCCCTTTTTTCTCATCCGAATACTTTCGCTCAGTTGGGTCTAATCTTTCTCATTTTCGGATGGTATTCGATTCATGAGAATTTGCGAAGAGCTATCGCGATTTCGATCGTATCGCTGTCAGTTGTAGCGATTTCGGGATCCAGGTCTTACCTGATGGCCAGTCTTGTATTCATGGTTATCCACCTCACGTCTCGAGGAGAAAAAAGAGCTTTTCGAATCGCAGCGCTCCTGGTGAGTGTTCCGGTAGCGATTCTAGCGCTTGGGGCAGCGTCTGTCGGAACACGACTGCAATCCCAGGGTGTGGGTGATCTAAATAACCGGGACACCATCTGGCCTACAGCTTTAGATGCAATATTGACCGAGCCTCTGATTGGGCATGGCTTCCGCCAAACGCCAAATGTGTTTGACAACTATCGCGCCACTGGTGCAGGCGTCGATTTTGAGCACGATTCAGTCCACAATGCCTTCCTGCAAATGCAAATAGAACTTGGCCTTCTTGGTTCACTGATGGTAATCCTATTCGCCTGTCACTTTGTGTATTCCTCTCGCGCTTCTAGTTGTGAGCGTGTATGGGTGAGTGGCTCCATGCTCGCACTGCTGACTACTCAACTTGTATCAAGTAGTGGTCTACTGCCAGTAACAATATTCCGCATTGCAATAATGTCGATAATATTTTATGTTCTGTCTAACAATAAGACGAAGGTCACAAATGCTGCATATAGCCCATCTTATGACAAGGTTCACAGACGGCGGTTCGGAGCAGCGGTTTCTGGATATGCAGAACGCCCTCGGCTCTGATTTTCGTCATTCGATCGTCACCGGACCGCACAGTGACGTCAAGCGTCTGGTTGGCGCAGTTGGAAGCGCTGACGTGGCTATTTGTCCGTCTCTCTCCCGGAACCCAAACATCTGGCGAGATCTTGCATCGTTGGTATGGTTCCGAAAACACATCCAGCGTTGTCGGCCTGACGTAGTTGTGACACATCAATCTAAGGCTAGTGCTATCGGTCGAATGTCGATGATTGGCCGAGGGTGGAAGCCGAAACTTGTTCAGTCGGAATCGATGGCAAGTTCCGGCCCCGGATACACTCCTATAAAGTCTAGAGGGTTTCGACTAGTCGAACGTTTGGGTTCGGATAACGTCAGTCGTTATGTCGCCGTTGGTGTGGACCTCGCGGTCCGGCTTGAGGCGGCTGGAGTCTCCCGAGATCGATGTAGCGTTGTTCGATCATACTGTGGAACTGATCGCTTCCTCGCTGAGAGGTCAAAGCCTAGGGGTGGCTATCGACGCGAATTCGGTCTTGATGAGCTTGTGCCTGTGCTGTTGTTTGTGGGCTCGCTCGTTGAGCGAAAAGGTGCAAATCGTTTGGTGGCCATCGCGGAGTCGGTGTCAGAGAAGATTGGAAGGCAAGTCGTTCTGTTGATTGCTGGCGAAGGCCCCTTGCGGGAGCATCAGGAGCGGGCATCGGCTGTGTTGCCTGATGTCGATGTTCGGTTTCTTGGTTATTCCACTCGTGTGCCGGAACTGATGAGGTCGGCTGACGTGTTGATGTTGCCGACAGCTGCTGAGGGGTTGCCTCAGGTTCTGGTCCAGGCTGCCATGGTGGGGACCCCCTTTGTTTCATACGACGTGGATGGCGTTCGGGAACTTATCGAGATGGGCTGCTTCGGTCGTTCGGTCTCATTGTTCGAGGAGGAGTCGTTTGTTGATGAAGTTGTTGACGTGTTGAGGACGAAGGACCCAAAGGGGCCCTTGGATGAGTCGATGTTCGCGTCGTGGCAGCACGACCAGATCATGGAGGATTATCGAAAAGTCTTTGGTGGGTTGTTGAAACTGCCGACGGAGAGTGTGGTTGAAAGTTGATGCGGAAATTGCTGCGAAGTACTAAGTGTCATTATGGTTACCGACGAGTTCGGCAGGAGTGGTACTCGCGTGTCTCTGACGCGCCAGTGTTTCCGTCATTCGTGGGTTTGGGGGCCCAACGTTGTGGCACCACGTGGTGGTTCAATATGCTGTTGCAGCATCCTGATATAGGCGGACCACGCTCACAAAACAAGGAGCTTCATATTCTTGACAGGAGCGGACAGAACGGTACGGATCTCCTTGAGTTGTACAGTCGGCAGTTCGAAGACGATGGACTCTGCCGAGGGGAGTGGTCGCCATCGTATTTGGCACGACCCGACGTCTTCATGCTTCTGAGGCTATTGCCAGAGTCGACGAAGTTTTTGGTCTTGCTGCGGAACCCGTTTAGTCGTGTGGAATCTGCTTTGACTTATCGGAATGAACGTTACTTGGGAGGAAGGCGCGGCATTAGTAGTGATATGATTTGGCGATCAATGTACGGCTTGCAGCTTCATATGCTCCTCAACAATGTGGGAAGAGAAAGAGTAAAAGTGCAGTTGCTTGAAGAATGTTGTAGTAACTTCCAGCAATTGTACGATGATGCTATCCAACATCTCGGCAAGCGTCAGTTCGTACCAAAAGATGTCGACCTAAGTGTAAATCGTAGCACGCAAACTGGGGCGGTTGAAGGTCGGCAATGGCGGACGAAGTATAGAGAATTGTTTGCCGAAGACCGAAAACGTATGGAATGCCTCTATCCCGACCTAGATTTTTCGATTTGGAATAGAGGTTGAATATTTGGTTCGATCGCGCTTGCACGTCCTTATGCTCCATAACCGTACAATGCCTCGTGGGGTCTGAGGGTGAGGTGATTCTCTCAGAAAGTTGGAAGGCATCCAGCTCGGTTGGGCCCCGACCATTGTTGGTTCTTGATGTTCTGGGCGGGTTTACCGATTGATATACGTTGTAACGGTATCGGCGAGGTGTGCGGGCGGTCGCCACCGGCAGGGCAGCCCGAGAACGGTGGCGCTAGCCAGCGATTTCAACAGCGTGGTCAGGCGAAGAAGAGTTTCCTCTCGAGTGCTGGCCGCTGGTGAATATGGCCGAGAAAGGATTGCGTCAAGAGCGTCCGTTGCTTCCAACGGTGTAGGCGTTTTGTATACGTCATCAAGTACGACGTATACGTCGATCGGTGCTGCCTCCCGGTGGCCCGGTGGCTCTATCCGGCGGTGTTTGCCGCCAATATCTTGTTTGACCCTATCTGCCTCTACCACTCTGATGAACGGCGGACCGTCATGGGCCCGCCCGCTTGCGTCGAGTGCTAACAGGTCGTCAGCGACGAGCCTGCCATCGCGGGTCAGAAACTCTCGGCCAAGTGTGGTCTTGCCTGCGCCTGATTCGCCGGTCACAGCGAGTCTTCCCCATGGAGTATCTACGACGAACGCGTGAAAGGCCACCATCTGGACGTGAGGTAAGATGAGAGCTGACAATGGATTGTAATTGAGATCGAGCATTTCGGTTGGCCGGTTCGTACTGAAAGACACGTCAGTACCGCTCAGCTCCAACAGATCGTCGCCGAACGAAACCACTGTCGACGCTCCACGTCGGTCGATCAGAATCCTACTTTCGTCGGCTGAATCCCACCTGGGCACATCGATCGGATCGATGCTGCCGGACCGAAAAGTGATGGTCCGCTCGGCCGGATGGCAGCCGCCGTTCGGATCGATCCGGCCTAATCCACACGGTGCATCAAATGGAAGAACCAGCTTCAGGCCATAAATCGAGACGGTCTGAGTAGGAGGGCAGATCATGGTTTGTGAAACGCGTCGTTGCTGGTCGCGTATCGTGAAGCTTGGAGATTGAACATGGTCTGGTATCGGCCGCCTTCGGCCATAAGCTCCTCGTGGCTGCCCCATTCAACCAGACAGCCGTCGTTCAACACGCCGATAGTGTCTGCCCAACGGACTGCAGAGAGCTGATGGCTGATGAGCAGAACAGTTGAATCGGACAAGGCCGCCTTGACCCGCCGAAGGAGATCGGCTTCTCGAATTGGGTCCTGAGCTGCAGTCGGCTCGTCGAGGACGACAACCGTGCCCTGCCGGTAAATAGTTCGGGCTAGGGCGAGTCGTTGCCACTGTCCGCCCGACAGCTCCGTCCCTTCCGATAGTGACCGCGAAACCACCGTCTCGTACGAGTCCGGTAGTTGTTCGATCCACTCGGCGGCACCGGCAGCGTGGGCGGCCCTCACAGCCTTCTCATGATCTGCCGGTATTGTCGGGTCACCCAGCGTGATGTTGTCGAGTACGGAAAGCTCGTAACGGTTGAAATCCTGAAATTGCTGAGCGACAAGAGGGAGACCCGTATCGAGCACTTGCTTGAGAGGGGTTTCGTTCCAAAGAATCTGACCTGCCGTCGGCTGGTACAGGCCGGCTACCAGCTTTGCCAGTGTCGTTTTGCCGCTTCCGTTCTCACCCACCAAGGCCACAACGGTACCCCGTTCCAGGGTCATGGAAATTTCGGTCAGTGCTGGAACGCTTGCGCCAGGGTAGCTGAACGAGACGTCAGCGATAGTCAGTTGCTCAAGCCAGGGAACGGGCTCTATAGCGGGAGGCGAGTGTTCGTCTGATAGCTCGGTCCGTAACCCGTCGATTACCCCAATGAACGGAGCTGCTTGCTGCATTTCCTCGATACCGATGGTGAATGTCGTTATTCGTGACCTCAGTTGGTGGAGGGCCAACGCAGCAACCGCTGCATCGGCAAGGCTCACACTGTCGGTCTCGATCAGGTACAAGAGTGAGCCAAGCGCGATAGCAAGACCGGCCACCGAGGTCGCAGCGCCCAATACAACGGCGGGCAAGCGTCGACGGTAGATCTTGTGCGCCCGTTCCACTCGGTCAGCAAACATCTGATCGACACATTCGACTATGAGGGGCCTAGCTCCGTGAGCTATCAGTTCTGCTAGTGCTCTCCGATCGAACAGCATGCCCTCCAAGTAGTCGCGGCGACGGTCCGCCGGGGTTTCTTTGTAGAAGAACTGAAAAAGCACCTGACTTTTGTATCGTGACACGGCAAGTACGGGGATACTGCTTAACGCAACTACTAGCAACACAGACGGTGTTACCCGGACTAGTACAAGTCCGATGGCGAGAATTCCTAAACCCCCAAGCCCGGTTCGCAGAACTGCCCAAGCGAACGTGTCGACTCGTTGGACGATTGTGTCGTGAGCGATCCGAATTCGGTCGTGGAGACTGGGATCGTCGAGATGATGCTGCTTCGCTTTACTGGCGATGCCGGCGAGGGCCCCTCTGAGCTCGCGGCCTAGGTCTTCGGCCAGCAACCATCGCATCTCCATAAGCATTGCCGTAGCAAGAGTTGACGCCAGCGCAGAAACAGAAAGCACGGTCAATACGGGCACGAGGTCGGTCAAACTGGGTCCGGGTGGAGTTGAGTTGACGGATGAGACAAGCTCTCGAATGGCCAGCAGCTGCCCTACGGATGCAAGTGATCCCGCAAGCTGCCAAGAGACGATTTGCGCAGACCGTTTCGGTGAACTCTTGGCTACCGCCGTCACTACTCTCTTGATCGCTGTGGCGAGTCCGATTGAGGCTGTCACGGCTCGCCTTTATCGTCTTTGGGGTTGCGTGGCGCTCTCAAGTAGTCCAGCCGAGACGAGGTCATCTAGCATCTCAACCATGTCGCTCGACACCATTGGTTTTGGTACGCGGAACTCGTCGGCGATCTGTTTTGCAAGGTTGTCGAGCGAGCTGCCTTCCGCTAGACAATCCCAGATCCTGGTGCCGGTCTCATTCAGAGTGTAATAGCGCTCGGACTCAAGGTCGAGGACAATAGTTTCGGCTGCGGAGACCCTCTGTGAGGTAACCCGAGGGCCTGCTAGTGAATATTGGGAATCTAGCTCTCGCAAGACCTGCTCCTCTCATTTTGTGGCATTTTAGTAGCTTGCACGTTTGCTTTTCTTGCCGCAATGGTAGCAAGTGGTTGACTGGCAAATATGGGTAGAGATGCCGGTGGCAGGCCAACGTACATTCAAATACATCAAGATACATGCAATAACAAGATAGATATATCATGATGTCTTTAGAGCTTCTAACCGGTTCTACCTTTGGGCTGAATTGACTAAGGCTCGCCGAGCCTTAGTGAACATCATGTCCTGCGGAATGGTATGGTGGTTGTTCGCAAGGTGGGATACCAAAAATATTAGCCGAACGCCCACCAGGCAAATTTGAGGAGAATGATATGAACGAATACACAAAGCCCGCAGTACGTGAGCTAGGAAAGCTTAAGACCGTTACTTTGTCGAGTAATTCGCAAGGTAACAACCCGAACCCAAATGCCTAGTTTGATCCTGCTGGTGAGCGATCACTTGTGGGATGCGGCTGCGGGTCTCTCGGTTGAGGGGCCCGCAGCCATTTTTCCGTGAAGAAGAGGGCCGCTCGCTTTGAGGCATCGGGTCCCCGGACTCCGAAATATGACTCTTGGGCGTCACCGTACATCGCTTTAATTGATGTCTCAGCATGCGGCACAACGCACCTAATCGCCTGCCGTTGAAGGCCTCGTCGGTGCAGGCGTAGCATTGGAGGAACTCCGGCTACTACCCGCCACACGTCCTCGTCGAGGTAAGGACATTCGAGTCTAATATCGAGGTGGGCAGCGTACCGGTTCCTGGCAACGGCGTCTGCGTGGACTGCCCATTCCCGTAACCGCTGAGAAAGTCGAGCGTTGTGTCGTTGGTCGGACCCAATGAGGCGGATGGTGGCATCGGTTGCTCGTCGTATTGAACCGCGTGGCCTGCGAACGAACTGTCGCGGCAATAGCGTCCAGCGACGTTCAGTGATGGCTTCGGCAACCGGATCGAAACTAAACGCGTGGTCCCCTCCAATGCCGTCCATCACAACATCGGCTCCTGCCTCGGCAGCGGCCGAGTACCCGGCTTCCATCAGGCCGAAAACTAGTACACCCGGTGGGCCTGTGACTGAAAGCCAACTCGCCGACTTTTCAAACAAGTCCTCGATCGTAAGATCGATGATGCGGTGCTCTCGGACGACCGGAGCGAGTGACGACTCCGCTAGTTCGGCTTCTTCGGCGGAATCGGCGAGGCCGTACACCCGAGAAGTCAGGGCCAGGTCGACTGGTCGTCGTCGGGCGGCAAATCCAATCAATGAGGAGCTGTCGAGACCGCCGGTCGCCAGCGATGCAACGGACTTCGCCCCGGAAATCGCACGGCCAACTGCCCGGTCGATGGTCTCGGTCACCTCCAGGACCGCTTGTTCAGCCGGTCGTCTCTTGACTGGAACGTAGATGTCAAAAAGTGATATCGAGAATGACCAAGAATCAGCGATCATCCATGAGCCAGGCAGGAGCCAATCGGCGCCGCTGATAAAGGAATCCGACCGACCTAAATAGCCCTTTCGGTAGCGTTCGATCACGGTCAGATCAGGCTGGCAGCCATGACCGGCCAGGATTGCTGCCTGTTCCGGCTCTGCGCAAACAGCGATGCCTTTGGTCCCCACAGAGTGGGCCAAGCCGCGGGCCCCGCCGAGTGAGCGGATGGCTCGAACCTCTCCCGTAACGCTGTCGACCGCTACGCCACGAAAGGCTCCCCGGAGAAGCGACGGTCGCTGCATGTCCGGGTTCAATGCCGCAGCGACTAGCGCTGCCGGATGGGTCGACGAGCATCCGAGCTGCTCAGCCGCTTCTTCGCCGTTAGTGATTGAGCCATGGCAGACCGCTAGCCAGCGTGCTTCTGTCCAGATATCAGCGTTGCCCGTCGCTGCTATGGTCGAGCCCGAAATCGACTCCTGGAAGGTGAGCGATCCACGCCACGGTGCCGCGCATACTGCAGCGGACAGGAGATCTGGCGGAACTGCAGAAGTGGTGGCTATCACGCCACCTCGCTCGGATTTCACAACGTGGGGTGAGGACGTTTCGGTCATTTCAAGTTCTTTCACCGGTGGATCTGATGTAAGACCTGGTGCGGCCCGAGTTCGTCTAGTCGATCAAGCCATGCGTGAGCATCCAGCGACGAACCCTTGGTGGGAATGACACCGATGAGAATTGTTGACTCGCCGCCATGTGAGCGGATGTACTGGCTGCGCGCCAGTTGTCGGCCGAGGCACGCTCCAGCTCGTCGGAAATGACCTTCGGTCGGGACCGATACGTTCATTGCCGCTCGGCGCGATTTAGGAAACCAGCTGAGAATAGTTAGAGAACGCTTCATCGACAGTGTTTTCAGTAGGCATCGAACCAAGACTGACCACATCGTTGCTTCAAGCGCCTGGGTGATCGAAGGTGAGGCGGTTTCCAGGATGTTTGACGGGTTGTTCGCTGTCATTACCTCGAGCGTCCGATCGTCGGTTTGCCAGTCCGGAATGAGGATGTTGGGGGAGTCAACCGTTTTGCTCGACGCACTGTAAGTGAGGCCAAACTATGCCAGTACCCGCGGTCATCGCGCTCGCCAACGGCTCTGAGGTGAGCGCCAAGAACGGTGGCGTCTGGAGCGAACCACTGTCGAAGCTTGGTCAAGCCAGTCCGCCAGCTGTCGAAAGTAAGCAGGCCGAAGATAAGTCGGCGCCCTTTCAGCCACCGTGACCGTCGCCCGCGAAGGGTCATTCGTGGAGCCGTCCAGGGTAGGAGAAGGGGTGAAGGTTTCCCCGCTCTGTTTGCGATGCGAAGGTCGAAGGTCTCCGCAACTGAGTGGAGTGATGCATCGACTACCCTTTTTGTTCCAGCAAGCTCGACGAGTCGGTCGAACCGATCCCAGTCCAGATCGGGGTGGAGTGTTAGACGTCGCACTTCTTCCATCTGGAACAACCAGGCATACCGATCTTTGCAGTAGTTGATCAATGCCTGGGTCAGGGCAAGTTCCAGCGATGGGACGCGTGCTCCCGACAGAAAATCTTCACCCTTGGTCGTGTGCTCGTTCCAGATGTGATGGAGGGTGTCGTTGTCTAGTTCAAACATTGTGCCGAACGGGTTGGTGTGAAGGTCTACGTCAAGATCCTTGGTGCTGAATGTCCAAATACCGGGTTGATTGCCTTGTGAATCTCTTTTGTCTGGTTCGGTTTCAGTTGGCAAGAATAGATTGGCGATGTCAGAGTGTCTTGTTCTCCAGGATGGTTCAACAAATAGATCTAGATCGCTGGTTACTCGGTCAGTCGGTCTGTCGTACAAAACGTGCATCGACCAAGAGCCTTTGAATACCGCTACGTCGCAGCCGGCGGCTTGAAGTAGTTTGATGGCGTGCCGTGCTGCTTTCATGTGTTTCTTCGTGCGTGCGTCAATCCGTAGTTCTTGTGCCGTCAGAAATGAGTGAACCGCAGCTTCTTCCTTGACCTCTAGTCGGCCCGAATTCAACGAATTGCGTATCGATCCCAAAACCCGGTGCTCAACTGCTTGATCAAGCAGCTCCGAGACTCTCGAACTGTCTAAGGTGACGGGTTCACCTTTAACGATGGCGACGAGAGTCGAATCCGGTCTCATATGGCGATTGTAACCATTGTGGTGCTGTCATTATCTGGGCAGGTAGACCTTAGCTGATTGTCTATGGCCGTCGTCGTTGTAGCCGTTCGACCTCACAATCCCTGTCCGGAGCGATGTCCGAATTCGTGGGTTGCGTGTCATTGACGACACTGCGGTTCGCTCCCATCATGAGGAGGTGACCGAACCGACCTCGACACACGCGATCTGGCACCTGGTGTATCGGCGTTGCGAAGCGTTGGATGCTGTGGGGCCGTTTGAGGTCTTCGGGACCGCCAATCACGTCGTGGCCCGGCAGCCATCACAACAACAGCCAAACCGAGTTCGTTACCGACAGCTCCTGGTCTCGCTTGACGGGACGACGATCGAGACCGACTCTGGCCTCGGCCTGGCTACGACACCCCTCGACGAGCTTGACGTAACCAAACCGCCCGACACGCTCATGATCGCTGGCGGCCGTGGCGTTGACGGCGCGACCGAAAATCCTGAGTTGGTTGCATGGGTGGCAGACGTCGGCAGCCGAACAACCCGACTGGCGACGGTTTGCACCGGTACGTTCCTGGCGGCAAAAGCTGGGTTGCTCGATGGTCACACGGTGACGACTCATTGGGCTCGGCGTGATCGCTTGGCTCAGGAGTACCCGGAGATCGACGTCGATGTCGACGCTATCTACTGCCGCTCCGGCCGTGTCTGGAGTTCGGCCGGGGTGACGGCCGGAATGGATTTGGCGCTTGCCATGGTCGAGGCAGATCACGACGCTCGGGTGGCTCAGATCGTGGCTCGGTGGTTGGTGATTCACCTCCGGCGACCGGGAGGCCAATCCCAGTATGCGGCACCGGTGTGGTTCCCGACCTCGACGGCCGATCCGGTGCGGCGGGCACAGGAACTGGTGACGGCGGACCCAACGGCCGACCTCACCGTTGAACGACTTGCCGATCACGTCGGTGTGTCGGGCCGACACCTCAGTCGCTTGTTCGCCGCAGAGCTGGACTGCACGCCCGCAAGGTTTGTAGAACAAGTTCGCCTCGCCACCGCTCGCGCCGAGCTGGAGCAAACCGCCGTCAGCCTCGACGAAATCGCTCGCCGGGCTGGCTTCGGCACCGCCGAAACACTCAGGCGAGTCTTCCACCGCCACCTTGGTATTGCCCCAGACACGTACCGGCGTCGGTTCGCCTTAACCGCCTCTTGAACCGCACGCACGATGATCAGCCCCGAACCCGAACAGATACAAACGGGCCAACGCCGACCGACGCCAAGCCGGCCGACACACAGAGACACCGAGAGAAGCGAGTACCCCATGACCGACACACCTGACATTCAGATCGCTATCCCGATCTTCGACCGTTTGACCGCGCTCGATGGAATCGGGCCATATGAGGTACTTCAGCGCCTCCCCGGAGCGACGGTAACATTCGTCGGTGAACGGCTCGGCGAGTTCCGGACCGAGAACGGCTTCCTCGGCCTCACCGCCGACGCCATCTATGACGACGTCCCGTCACCCGACGTTGTCGTCGTCCCCGGCGGGGTCGGAACCCGGCCCATCGTGCAAGACGACGATCATCCACTCGTCGGTTGGATAGCCGCCGTCCACCCGACCACCCGGTACACCACATCGGTCTGCACCGGCTCGTTGGTGTTGGCCAAAGCCGGCCTCCTCGACGGCAAGAAAGCGACCACCCACTGGGGCGCCTATGACGCGCTTGCCGCATTGGGGGCCGAACCGATTGGCGACCGCGTCGTCGAACACCTCGATGACCGCATCATCACCGCCGCAGGGGTGAGTTCGGGAATCGACATGGCTATCCGCCTGTCGGAGCTCCTAGTAGATGAGACCGCAGCCAAAGCCATGCAGCTCATGGTCGAGTACGACCCCCAGCCTCCCTTCGATGCCGGAAGTGTCGACAAGGCCGGAGCGGACGTGATGGCCCGCGTCATCGAGTACGCCAAGACCAAATCGTAAGCGACCCGAAAACCATCCTCAGCTAACCGAAAAACAAGGAATCGAACAGGTGTCTGAGCCTGGCCAAGGCCTCGGGTAGGGTAGTCATATGGCGACCACCCAGACCGGCCCGGAAGCGTCACGGCTGGGTTCGATCTCCGATGGCTTAAACCCGGCCCAGCTCGATGCGGTGACCCACGACGGCGGCCCGTTGCTCGTGGTCGCCGGGGCCGGGTCGGGCAAAACACGGGTCTTGACCCGGCGGATCGCCTGGTTGATCGACCAAGGCCTGTCCCCGTTCGAGATCTTGGCCATCACCTTCACCAACAAGGCCGCCAACGAGATGAAGCACCGGGTGTCCGAACTGGTCGGCCCGGTGGCTCAGAAAATGTGGGTCAGCACCTTCCACTCGGCATGCGTCCGAATCCTGCGCCGAGAGGCGAAGGTCCTCGACTTCCCATCGAATTTTACTATCTACGACCAGACCGACGCCGTCCGACTGGTCGGGTACGTGATCCGCGATCTGGGCCTCGACCCCAAACGGTTCCAACCTCGATCGATCCACAACGTCATCAGCTCAGCAAAGAACGAAGGCCACCGAGCGGCTCAGTTCGCCGAACGGGCTAACAATCCGATCGAGCGAAAAGCAGCCGAGGTATACACCGAATACCAGAAGCGAATCCAGCAGTCGTCGGCTATGGACTTCGATGACCTTCTATTGAACGTCGTTCGCCTCTTCAGAGAATCCCCAGAGACCCTTACCTCATATCAGCACCGGTTCCGGCACCTGCTGGTCGACGAATACCAAGACACAAACGGCGTACAGAACGAACTTGTCGTCCGTCTGGCCGAGGCCACCAGAGCGGTGACCGTCGTCGGCGATTCCGACCAGTCGGTGTACCGGTTCCGCGGCGCCGATATTCGCAACATCATCCAGTTTGAGGACGCCTTCCCCGACACGACCGTCGTCCTCCTCGAGCAGAACTACCGGTCGACCCAAACGATCCTCGATGCCGCCAACTCGGTGATCGCCAACAACTTCAGCCGCAAACCGAAAACGCTGTGGACCGACGAAGGCCACGGCGACAAGATCATTCGGTTCCACGCCGACGACGAGATCGACGAGAGCCAGTACGTGGCAGGGGAGTTGGCCCAGCTTCACGACGCCGCCGAATACCGGTGGGGTGACATGGCCGTCTTCTACCGGACCAACGCCCAGTCTCGGGTGCTAGAGGAGTACTTCCTCCGGGTCGGCATCCCATACAAGGTCATCGGAGGCACCCGGTTCTATGACCGCCGTGAGGTCAAAGACGCGGTCGCGTACCTGAAAGCCGCAGCAAACCCGGCCGATGAAGTGTCGGTAAAACGGGTGATCAACGTCCCGAAGCGAGGGGTCGGCGACACCTCGGTCGGCAAGGTCGACGCCTTCGCTCGTATGCACGGTATGACTTTCACCGATGGCCTCCGCCGAGCGGCAGACGCCGGGGTGAGCGGCAAGGCGGCGAAAGGCATCGCGTCGTTCCTCGAACTGCTCGATAGTTTCCGCCAGGACCTTGAAAAGGGCCCGGGCCACGCCATGGAAGCCATCCTGCGGGACACCGGCTACGTCGCCGAACTAGAGGATGAACGCTCGATCGAAGCCGAATCTCGCATGGAGAATCTACAGGAGCTGATCGGCACCGCGAATCAGTTCGAAACCGTCGATGAGTTCCTCGAACAGGTGAGCCTCGTCACCGACTCCGACCAGATCGACGGCGACGAATCAGCCGTCACCCTCATGACGATGCATGCCGCCAAAGGGCTTGAGTTCCCGGTGGTAGTCATGTTGGGAATGGAGGACGGCATTTTCCCCCATATGCGGTCCATGACCGACCCAGACGAAATGGAAGAAGAGCGGCGTCTGGCCTACGTCGGCATAACTCGAGCTCAGGAGCGTCTCTACCTCACCCACGCTTGGGCTCGGATGCTCTTCGGCCAAACCCAATACAACCCACCGAGCCGTTTCCTCGATGAGATCCCCGACGAATTGATCACCGAGGCCGAGGGTTCCCGCGGGTCGAAACGAGGGCTGAAGACATCGGTTTTCGGGGCCAGCGGCACCGCCAAGTCGTTCGGCGGCCGCGACCGGATAGTCGATACCGCTCTCAAGCCCCGCGGCCCGACCCCATCAGGAGCCGAGGGGCTCGGTATAAAGATCGGCGACGACGTCGTCCACAAAAAGTGGGGTGAAGGTGTCGTACTCGAACGGCGGGGCACCGGCGACAAAACCGAGGTCATCGTCAACTTCGGCGGGGTCGGAGAGAAAACGCTGCTCTTAGCTTGGGCCCCACTAGAAAAGGCGTCCTAGCTACCGGCTAGCCACCGGTTCTTCGTCGAGTTCGCCGAGTTCGTCGAGTTCGATGAGTTCCTCGATCGACATGGGGTAGGCCAACAGGTAACCCTGGCCACGATTGATCCCGATCTGGCGGCAAATGTCGACTTGTTCTGGCCGTTCGATCCCCTCGGCCGTCGCTTCGATGTCCAGGTCACGGGCCAGGCGCACCAGGCCGTCCACTACCTTGCGGGCGGTTTCGTTCTCGCCGATCGACGCGATGAGACTGCGGTCGACCTTGATCGACTTGACGGGAAACCTACTGAAATAGCTGAATACGTTGTGGCCGGTTCCAAAGTCGTCGAGTCCGATAGGCATTCCGTGAGAGCCGAGTTCTTGCAGGGTCTGTTCGGCGACGCTCCCCGCTTTCACCGTCCACGAATCGACGAGCTCGATTCCCAGGTCGCTCGATTTGAGACCGTATTGGACGAGGGTGCCGAGGTGAGCCTTTGTGTAGCCGGGCCATTCGAGCTGGGTTGCGCTGAGGTTGAGCGAGAAGGTTTTTGTCTGCCATGTCGGGTCCAGTTTCCGGAGCTGACAAAGATCTCGTGCCGCTCGATCGAGACACCACCGGCTAAACGACGCGGTCAAACCATTGGCCTCAACCCGATCGACCAGCATCTGGGCCGGTACCCATCCGTGGACGGGGTGAACCCACCGGACCAGCGCCTCGCAACCCAAGATCTCGTTCGTGTCGAGACGTCGGACGGGTTGATAGTGAAAACTGAGCCCGCCGTCTTGCAACGCTCGTTCCAAGTCACGGTCTACCGCGGCCACCAGGTCGGCGTGCCGTCGTACCGAAGCGTCGGCCAGTACGACTTGAGATCGTGAGCGTTTCGCCCGGTACATGGCCAGGTCGGCCTCGGAGAGCAAACTTTCGGCCGCGTCGCTGTTGTCGGTGGAGATGGCGACGCCGATACTGGCCCTGGCACTGACGGTCGATGACCCGACCGATACCGGCTGGGAGCAGACCTCGACAAGTCGTTTCGCCACCCCGAGCGCTGCCGATTCGTCACTCGACTGCCCGAGCAGGATGAGGAACTCATCTCCTCCCAGCCGGCCGATAGTGTCGTCGTTGCGGAGCACGTGGGTGAATCGTTCGGCCACATGGCGGAGAACCACGTCGCCGGCGATGTGACCATAAGCATCGTTGATGAGCTTGAATCCGTCCAGGTCGACGAAAAGCAGAGCGGTGGGGCACAGGTCTGCCGTCCGCAACCTGGTTCGGACCTTACCGATGATGGCCCGTCGGCTGAGGAGGCCGGTCAGCTCATCGGTCCGAGCCAAATCTTGCTCTCGTTCGACCTGGGAGTGAACTCGCAGATACGAGGCGACAAGCCCACCTAGACCAGAGAGGTTCCGACTGTCGTCGGTAGAAAAGGCATCGATGTTTGCGCTCCCTACGTTGACAGACCCGTAGGTACGGCCTGAGCTGATCAGCGGCACGCTCAGCGAAGAGGAAAGTCCTCCTTGAACCAACTTGACGGCGTCGAGCCGGTCACTGGCAGCGAGGTCCGGGGTGTAGAGCGTGTCTCGCCGGGCTACGGCCTCGCCGACCAGCGTGTTGACCATCGGTACTTTCGTTTCGAGTGGAATGGCTTCGTTGCCGCCCAACGAGAACACCGAGAGGTTCTTCTTGTCGTCGTCCAACAAGGCGATGCTGGCCCGGTCGGCCTCGACGATCAGCAGCAGCCATGACGCCGCAACGTCCATGACGCCACGCAAGGATCCGGCCGCGGCGAGATCCTCAAGGAACCCGATGGGGAACTGCACACGATCAAGACGATCCCAATCCACCTTCCACGTATCGGCGACCACGATCGTTTGCCTTAGGAGTTCTCCTCGCGCTCCAAGGGGCTACGAAGACGGCCGGATCGGGACTTCGCCGGTGTCGATGTACCGGGTGTGGGTCACCCAATGGGTGCCATCGAAGCGGTGCAGTTGGTATCCGACCGGGTCGCGGATCAGCTCGACCGGCGCCGCCGGATCCAGGTTGAGTTCCACGTGCACGACCGTCGAGATGCCGACCGTGGTTGTGACCCCGCCGACGGTTGAGACGAGCGGCCGATGGAGGTGACCGCAGAAGATCCGGGTCAGGTTCTTGCGTCCCGCCACGATCTGGCTGAAGGTGTCCATACCGTCGAGCGGCATGGCGTCCATCCAATGGATTCCGCTGTGGAACGGTGGAT
Source organism: uncultured Acidimicrobiales bacterium (assembly GCA_938021675.1). Taxonomy (GTDB): domain Bacteria; phylum Actinomycetota; class Acidimicrobiia; order Acidimicrobiales; family SZUA-35; genus JAHELU01. The sequence goes on along the minus strand of CALIFY010000020.1, from coordinate 40,789 downwards.
GGTGCATGGCGATCGCCGTCGGGCGATCTCCCGCCTCGTCGAGGGCGTCGGCTAACCACCGGCTGCGTTCCGCGTCGAGAAGGCCCCGATCGCTGTCCGGCACCACCGTGTCAAGCCCGATTACCCGTAGTTCGCTGAGATCGACGACCCAACCGAGGTGGCCGTCGTCGGTTGCCCAGGGCATGTGGAAGGTGTCCCGAAACGTGGATCGCCTGTCGTGGTTACCGGGAAGGGCCAGCACCGGGATGTTCAGCGGATCGAGGAGTTCGGCCAGCGCCCTCATTTCAGCGACCGTGCCGTTCTCGGTCAAATCTCCGGTGGCGAGGACGGCTTCGGGACGGATCGTCTCGGCGTTCAGCCGAGCCACAGCCAACGCCAATCGTTGGTTGTTGTCGACGAACAGCTCGGCATCGGTTGCCGGATCGACGATGTGTGTGTCGGTTATCTGTGCCAGTAACACGTGCTGGGTCCCCTCGGCTTCGCTGGTTAACTGGTGGAGTCCAGATCGATAACGAGACTTCCCTCGGGGCTCACCGATACCTCGTATTGTTCGAGGCCATCACCGTCATCTGGATACACGGTGTCATCACAGGTATCGACGAACGAATCGGCGTCCGGATCCCATTGGACGACACAATCACGGGGCGCACCATCGGCCCGGGCGGCGAACGCCACCCAACCGACGTTGGCGTCGTCACCCTGGTGGTTGATCCACACTTCCCGGTCGCCCCGTGCCGCGTCCGGAAGCAGAATCGGCTGGCCGGAGCGAATGACTTCGGCCACCTCTTCGGCTTGGCCGATCGTAAAAGTTGCATCGGCGAGGTCTACTTCTGCCTCGCCATCGCCGGCTAGCTGATCTGCTCTCGAAACGAGGAAGACTACAGCTACCACGCCGAGGACAGCGGCGGCGCCAACGACGAGCGCTTGACGGGCCGGAGTCCGAGATCCTTGTGCAACGGGCATTGGCCGCGCCTCTCGAAAAGTTGGGAAACTGGGGGCATCGCCTCATCACCACGTGCCGAACGTCGGGAACGAAGCGGATCCACCCCTAGTATCGCAGCATCGGCCGTCATCTCATTGATCAACTCGGTGGTCAGCGGTCAGATCGCAGCAGGAGCCGGAAGGGGCACTCGTGGATCTACTCGAATACCAGGGCAAGCAGTTTTTTGCCAGCTACGGCATTCCGGTGTCGGCCGGAGAGGCCACGGGCACCGTCGACGAAGCGGTGGCCATCGCCGACCGCGTCGGGTACCCGGTCGTCGTCAAGGCCCAGGTACACACCGGAGGCCGGGGGAAAGCCGGTGGGGTCAAACTGGCCGAGAATGCCGATGAATGCCGCACCCATGCCGCCAACATCCTCGGCCTCGACATCAAAGGCCACATCGTCAACACGATCTGGATCGAGAACGCCTCCGATATCGCCGAGGAGTACTACGCCAGCTTCACCCTCGACCGTTCGGCGAAACAGCACCTTGGGATGCTCAGCGCCGAGGGCGGCGTAGAGATCGAGTCGGTGGCCGAGTCCAATCCGGAAGCCATCGCCAAGATTCACATCGACCCCGTCGTCGGTTTGACGCCAGACGCCTGCCGGGCCTGGGTGGAGGCGGCAAACCTCAATCCAGCGGCCACCGAAGGCGCGGTAGACATTCTGACCAAGCTGTACACGGCCTACGTCGAAGGCGACGCCGACCTGGTGGAGATCAACCCGCTCATCTTGAAGCCGACCGGCGAAGTTCATGCTCTCGACGCTAAGGTCAGCCTCGACGGCAACGCCACGTTCGAGCATCCCGACTACGAACAATACGACGCCACTCAGCCCCGCGATGAGCGGGAAGAGGCGGCACATGCCAAGGGGCTGCAATACGTTGGTCTGGACGGCTCGGTCGGTGTGATCGCCAACGGCGCCGGTTTGGCCATGAGTACCGTGGACGTCGTGAATCAGGTCGGTGGATCACCGGCAAACTTCCTCGACATCGGGGGAGGGGCGAACGCCGATGTGATGGCCGGCGCACTCGAAGTCATCAACAACGACACGGCGGTCAAGTCCATCTTCATCAATATCTTCGGTGGCATCACCCGAGGTGAAGAAGTGGCGAACGGGATTATCGAAGCGATGAAGCGGGTATCAATCAGTTCACCCATCGTGATTCGTCTCGACGGAACGAACGCCAACGAGGGCCGAGCGATCTTGGAACCCCACCTGAACGAACAGTTGATGATGGAATCGACGATGCTCGACGCCGCCCGCCGGGCTGTTGCATTGGCCGCCACCGGCGACGCGAACTGAGGAGAGACCATGAGCATCTTTGTTGACGAGAACACCAAAGTCATCTATCAGGGCCTGACCGGTTCGCAAGGCCGCTACTACGGCCTTCTCAACCAGGAGTACGGCACCAAAGTCGTCGCCGGGACCAATCCGAAAAAGGCCGGTACCGACGTCGAAGGCATTCCCATTTATGCCACCGTGGCCGAAGCCATGGAGGCCACGGGAGCGACCGCCAGCTGTATTTTCATCCCCGCTCCCGGGGTGAAGGGCGCCGTTCTCGAAGCGGCGGAGGCCGGGATCGAGTTCATCGTGGCCATCACCGAAGGGGTGCCGGCCCACGATGAGGCGTACTTCTACAACAAGCTAAAGGCCGACCATCCCAACACGCAGCTGCTCGGCCCGAACTGCCCTGGCATCATCAGCCCCGGCAAGGCCAATATCGGCATCACGGCTGGCCACATAGCGAAGGCCGGTGGCCCCGTCGGCATCGTGAGCCGGTCGGGCACCCTGACCTACCAGGCGCTCTACGAATTGAAACAGAAGGATATTGGCGTCACCACCTGTGTCGGCATCGGCGGCGACCCGGTCCCCGGCACGAGTTTCATCGACTGCCTGGCTGCCTTCGAGGCCGACCCCGACACCAAGGCGGTCATGATGATCGGTGAGATTGGCGGCTCCGCCGAAGAAGAGGCAGCCGAATTCATCAAGGCCAACATGACGAAACCGGTGTCGAGCTACATCGCCGGGGTCACCGCTCCTCCGGGCAAGAAGATGGGCCACGCCGGCGCCATCGTTTCTGGAGGGAAGGGAACGGCGAAAGCTAAGATGGAAGCGCTCACCGACGCCGGCGTGAAGGTGGGCGATAACCCGACCGAGGCTGGCGAGCTCATGGCTGAGATCGTCGCCGCCCTATAGCGTCGGTTCGGTGTCGGCGTCTTAGGACTTTCGGTGGGTCGATCGGTTAAAAAGCTCATGTGCATTCTGGTGGTAGCGGTCGCTGCCGGGGCGTCGTGCGCCCCCGGCGGCGACTCGGCGGACCCAGGCGGCGACCAACCATTCGATGTGCCTGCCGTCGGTCGGTCGGCGGCTGATTCCCCAGCCGGCTCCCCAGCCGACGACGCCGGCTCGGTCGTCGATGCCGCTGGCTCGGTCACCGAGGCTGATGACCCCGATACGGGAGAACAAACCGATCAAGAAACGCCTGCCGCCTCCTCGGGGCCTCCCGAGACCATCGATCCGGCTGTCGAAATTGAGCCGGCAGGCGGTGACGTTCGAGCGTTGTTATCCCCTACGGGTGTGCTCGTCGGGGTCGCCGGCGAACTCGATGGCAATTATGTGGTCGAGACCCCGTGCGGCCACCGGTCCAAAGTGGTGTGGGGCCAGCCTTTGGGTGATGTCCAGGTGGTTATCGACCCCGGTCATGGAGGGGATGAACCTGGCGCGGTGAGCGGCCCGACCGAGGAAGATCCCGACGCTGACGTTCCGGAGATGACCGAAGCCGTGCTCAATCTCCGGGTGGCTCGACGGACGGCCGCCCTTCTGGCCGACCGGTCGATCACCGCGGTACTCACCCGCAACGGTGACTATCGGATCCCGATCCGTCAACGGGCCGCGCTCGCCGACCGGATCGGCCCCGATGTGTTCGTCTCGATCCATCACAACACGCCAAACTCGGCGCCGTCGCCGACACCGGGGACCGAGGTCTACGTCCAATCGGGTTCGGACGTCTCGAAGCGTCTCGGTGGGGTCCTCTATGAGGACATCGTGGCCGCCCTCGGCCAGTTCGATGTCGAATGGAGTTCTCGCATTGATGCTGGCGTACTGACCGTCCTCGACGATGACGGTGAGGACGCCTACGGCATCGCCCGGTATCCCCAAACGCCATCGGCACTCCTCGAGGTCGCGTATCTGGGGAACCCTAAGGAAGCGGTGCTACTGGTAACGCAGGACTACGTCGATGCTGCTGCGGAGGGAATAGCCGATGGCATCGAGCGTTACCTGACAACGGAGGATCCCGGTGCCGGGTTCGTCGACGAGGCCCGCGTGTTCAACCCCAGCAGTGACGGCGGCGGCGAGGACGGCTGTATCGACCCGCCGCTGCAGTGACACTTGAACCGGGACTTGTCGTCAAATCGAGGCACCGTTGCCGTAAGCCGGTAGGTTTCGCCTAAGGAGTCGCGCCAGACGGCGCAACGACCCGTTTGACAGCGTCGAAATCTCGGCTCAGAGAGCGGAAATCCATCCGTGGCGAAGTGAGCGGACCCCACCGCTCACTAGCTCCTAATCGAAGGCATCAGCAATGAGGGCACTGCTATCGGTCTACGACAAGTCGGGAATTGTCGAACTAGCAACACAGTTCCACCAACTCAAAATCGACCTTGTGTCATCCGGGGGAACGGCGGCGGCGATCGCCGAGGCTGGTATCCCAGTCACCGATGTTGCGGACATCACCGGATTTGCTCCGATGCTCGGTCACCGGGTGGTTACCCTTCACCCGAGAATCCACGGCGGCATCCTGGCCGATCGGCGCGATGTGTCTCATCTGCGCGACCTTGAGGCCAACAACCTGGATCTCATCGACATCGTCGTCGGCAACCTCTACCCATTCGATTCGAAGCCGTCGATCGATTTGATCGATATCGGTGGCCCAACGCTGATTCGGGGCGCGGCCAAAAATCACGAGTACGTGACCGTTCTCGTCGACCCCGAGGATTACCCATCGGTGCTCGACGAGTTGGCAACGGCGGGAACGACGTCGGCCGGCCTGCGTCACCGATTGGCCCGAAAGGCCTTCGCTCACACCGCGTCCTACGATGCCTCCATCGCTACCTGGTTCAATGAGGATGTCACCGATCCAGACTCGTCACTGCCGGCATCGATCCACGTCGCCATGGAAAAGGCGACAGACCTTCGCTATGGGGAGAACCCCCATCAAGCGGGTGCACGGTACCGGTCGAGTGGGACCGCCTCCTGGTGGGATGCGGTCGTCCAGCACAGCGGCCTCGATCTCAGCTATCTGAACATCTTCGATGCCGATGCGGCGTGGACCCTCGTGCATTCGCTCGGCGAGTTGTCATCCGATGAAACGTCCGCCGCCTGCGCAATCATCAAGCACGCCAATCCATGTGGGGCCGCGGTGGCCAAAGATGTCGCCACCGCATACGCCCGGGCGTTTTCGTGCGACGAACGGTCCGCATTCGGGGGCATCGTCGCCTGCAACCGGGTCATCGATACCGCCACGGTCGAGGCCATGGAGGCCGCGGCCCAAGCCGATCTCATTATCGCCCCCGGTTACGAGCGTGGGGTCATCGACCGCCTGAAGGCGAAGCGGAAAAACACCCGCATCTTGACCGCCCCGGTCCCCGATGGGGCCGGTCTGTCGGTCCGCCAACTCAGCGACGGATACCTCGTCCAGGAGTCGCATGCCTTCGCCGCCAGCCGCGACGAATGGACGGTTGTGAGCGATCGACGCCCGACCGTTCAGGAGTTTGAGGATGCTGAGGCGGCGTGGCGGATCTGTAGCCACGTGACGTCGAACGCCATCGTTCTGGTAAAGGACGGCACAGCATGGGGCATCGGGGCTGGGCAACAGAATCGGGTCGAGTCGAGCGAACTAGCGGCCCAAAAAGCCGACGGACGGGCAAAGGGCGGCGCCTGTGCCTCCGATGCCTTTTTCCCGTTTCCTGATGGCATCGATGCCGCCGCTCAAGCTGGGGTCGGCGTCGTGATTCAACCGGGCGGGTCGGTGAACGATGATGATGTGATCGAAGCGGCAAACCGTCACGGTTTGGCCATGATCTTCACCGGCGAACGCCAGTTCAGACACTGAGCGACCAGACGATTCGGAGGAAGCCATGTCGGCGCGCGTTATGGAAGGCAAACCCGTGGCTCAGGCGGTGCTCGACGACGTCCGTCGTCGGATCGATGCGCTGGCCGACGTCGGCGTCACGCCTGGTCTTGGAACGATCTTGGTCGGAGATGATGAGGCATCGGCGGGATACGTTCGCCGTAAACACGAGACGTGCCAACAAATCGGGATGGCGTCGTTCGACGTCCACATAGATGCGGCCCAGATAGCGGCCGGCGCTAACCAAGACACATTACTCCAGGCCGTCCACCGATTTAATGCCGACCCTTCCGTCGATGCGTTCCTCATTCAGCATCCGGTCCCGGACGGATTCGACTTTAGCGAAGCATTGACCCGTATGGATCCGAACAAGGATGCCGACGGCTTACACCCGACCAACCTCGGCAAATTGGTGTTGCAAGAACCTGGTCCGGTGCCGTGCACCCCAGCGGGGATTCAGGCCATGCTGGAGCACTACGGCATCGAGGTTGCCGGCCGCAGCGTGGTAGTCGTTGGCCGGGGCCCAACGTTGGGCCGGCCGCTGGCTCTACTGTTGTCGAACCGGGGAGACGGAGCAGACGCGGCGGTGACCGTTGTGCACTCTCGTGTTCCAGATCTGGCCGAGTACACGAAACGGGCCGACATCGTCGTCGGGGCCGTCGGTTCGCCGAGTGTCATTACGCCCGACATGGTCAAGCCCGGTGCGGTCGCTATTAGCGGTGGCATCACGTGGGAAGGCCGTACCTTGCGACCGGACGTCGACGAGTCCGTCGGTGAGGTGGCGGGTTGGATTACGGCCAGACTTGGCGGGGTTGGTCCAACCACGATCGCCATGTTGGTCCAGAACACGGTTGCGGCCGCTGAGCGCAATCGAGCGTCTCGTGCCAGCTGAGTCGTAGCGGCTCGGCAATCCTCGTCGCTTATCGTGGTGGACTGACCGCTGGCCGCCGTTTTACGGAATTTGGGCCAGAATCGGCTGGCGGTGTCATTTCCATACCAGATCGACTGCCGTCTTGACATTTTGTTTGAATGGCGACAATTCGATCCGGGGCGATCGTAAACGTCAGACAACTTGCATATGATGCTTACTTAGTCGCGGTGGATGGGTTGGGGTATGAGCGTTCGAGGGTAACTCATACCACCATTCTCTGCTTTTCGGACCTCAGCAGGTCCCAAACGTGTTCTATCGGTCGGTGGAGTGAGGCGGAAATGGCGGCGACAATTAAGGGTGATAGACGTACTGATGTAACAGGTGCCACACCCTTCGACCTGGGCGATGCAGAATCGGCAAAGAGTCGAAGCAGGGTTCCGGAAATACTGGTTGGTACGTTCCTCGTCGCCATCTTTGCGTTGGGTGGGGCATGGTTCTTCTCCTCATCGACCCGCAGCGTCGATTATCTGGCGCTCCGGCAGGATGTGGCCCGCGGCGAGGTGCTCGAGAGCGATGACCTCGTGCCATTTCGGTTGTCGACCGACGATCCGGTGCTCGGTTTTCGGGCCGCTGATACCGAGTTGCTGGTAGGCCAGGTGGCACTCGCCGACCTTAAGATCGGTACGATCGTCACCGCCGATCAGTTCGCTGAACAGGCTCAAATTCCGGCCGGTTCTGGCATCGTTGGCTTAAGTCTTGAACCAGGTGAGTTCCCGAGCCTGTCGTTGCGGGTCGGCGACCGGGTGCGGGTAGTTCTTCTTCCCGTGTCGGGATCCGAAGTTGGCGAACCGCAAGGCAGCGTACTCATCGAAGAGGCCGAGGTGGCCGAAGTGGTCGACGTCGGCGGCAACGGGCGATTTGTGTCGTTGACCATGCCAGCTGAACTGGCCGATCAGGTCGCGGTGGCCGACGCTGGTGAGCGGATCCGTCTGGTGCAGGTCCCGCGGAGCTGAGGCCAGCTTGACTCTCATCTGCTTCGCCTCTCAAAAAGGGTCCCCGGGAGCGACCGCTACCGCGCTTGCGGTCGCGGCCGCACTTCGCCTGCCCGATGGCCGTCAGAAGCTGTTGGTAGAGGCCGATTCGACCGGCGGCACGCTGGCCATTCGATACCGGCTGCCCGTCGAGCCGGGTCTTCTAACGCTCGCGGCTGCTGTGCGCTCAGGGCCGGCTCAAGACGGGTTGTGGCACCACACCCAGGAGCTGCCCGGTGGTCTTCGGGTCGTTGTGAGCCCCGATGGGCCGGAGCAAGTGCATGCGGCAATGGCTGCTAGCGGGGCGATACTCGGTCAGTTTCTCGCCGGCCTGGACAACGTCGACGTTCTCTGTGACGTCGGGCGCCTCTCACCCGATTCGCCGGTCCAGGCCTTCGTGGCCAGCGCCAGCGCCGTTCTCATGGTGGCTCGGCCAAACGCCGAACAGCTCCAGCCGGCAGCCCGGAGAATGATGATGCTGCGGACGCAGGTCCACAACGTCGGATGGGTTCTCGTCGGTGAGAAGCCATATGGGGCAGCTGAGGTCGAGTCGACGTACGGGTTCCCGGTCGTCGGCGTCATGGCCGACGATCCTCGATCGGTGCTCCGGCTCGAAAACGGTGTAGTGACGAAGAAAATCCGTCGATCCCCCTTCGTTCGGTCGGCCACCACCTTGGCGAACACCCTGGCCGATTGGTTGCTTCCCGACAGCGAATCGGTCGTTACCAACGTCGAATCGATCGTTGAGTCACCGCGTGAGGCTGAGACGCCACGTGATGACGATTCCCGGAATGGAGTGGCAGTTACGCCGATGCCGTCATCGGAGGTGGACGACGACAAACGCCAGTCGCCCCCGACCTCATCGTCGACATCGCTGGCCTCCTCGACGCCGGCCGGGGCCATAGATGACGAGTTGACATTCTCGCCAAGCGTGACCGCCGATATCCCAATCGGTTTCGCAATCTCCGAACAGGTAGACACCGGGGTTCGGTCCGACCCGCCGTCAGTACCGGAGAAGAATTCAGTCGATGTCGAGCGTCCGCAGCCCGGTGATAGCCGACGGCCGGTTCCCGAGCCGGTTCGTTCCGCCGCTCGCTCGACAAGGGCGGCAACCCCATCATCGCCACCATCATCAGCATCGGTACGAACGACGGCGTCGAGACGCCGGCCGCCGTTAGCCGAAGCGCCCGTCGAGCCAAGGTCGGTACAAGCCCGAGGGCGGTCGGGCGCGGCCTCGTCGTCCGAATCATCGCCACCGTTGCCTCCTGATACACAAGGCACGGGGGATCGTCGATCGGGATTGGAGCCGCCCTCCTCGTCGGCACCGGCATCGACTCCCGCCGCAGGCGGTACCCATCGCCGGAGCGACACCGGCCCTCCGATGTCGCCGTCGTCCATTCCGAATGGCGATCATGCCCGGGCCGTCGGGCCGTCAACTCAGCCGAACCCCCTCAGGGCCACGAACGGGACGTTCCAAACCCGGATGCCCCCCGAGGATGCCGACCAGCACGGTTGGCCTGCCGTCGACGCCGACGAAGAGCCATCGGCCGAATCGATTCGTCGTCCCGTCGGTGGCCGTCCAAGGTCGCATGTGGCTGAGGATCGTCCGGCAAGGTCGACAGTGGGTGAACCCGGCTCCGAATCGGATCGGACAGGTCGGCCCAACCCAGGGGTTGACGATGTGTGGTCAGCGCTTGAGCGTCGTATCGACCATTGGAGTGAGCAGCCGACCATCGCGCCGTCGCGTCGAGGTGGTCCGACCGAACGCGATACCGCGATACCTTCGCCGTTCTCAAACGAGGACGATGACGGGCCGAGCACATGAGCGTCGACCGCGTATTGGTCGATCGCGTTCGCGGCCTCGTCGGTGAAGAGCTGAACCGCCGCGCCGCTCAAGCCGAATCGGCTGGCCGACCGCCGATACTCGGAGAGAATCGGCGGATGTTGGCCCACAAGCTCATCATCGAACAGCTGCAAAAAGTCGACACCGAGGCAATGAACCGAGGTGCGCCGGTTCTGGCGACCGAGGATCGTGAAGAGCTGACCAAATCGGTAATCGCCGAGCTGTTTGAACTGGGGCGAATCCAACAATACGTCGATGATCCATCGAATACCGACGTTGCCATCAACGGCTACGACACCGTCTGGTTGACCAAACGAGACGGCAGAAAAGTTCGGGTTGAGCCGGTTGCCGATAGCGACGAGCATCTGATCGAGATTATTCAAACCGCAGCACGGCGGGGTCGGTCTGAACAGCGCTGGGATCCGTCGTCACCGATGCTCGATCTCCAGCTTCAGTCCGGAGACCGGTTGAACGCCATCGCCTGGGTGTCGGGACGACCATCGATTTCGATTCGTCGTCACGATTTCGATATCCACCGGCTAAAGCAGCTCGTCGGTCTTGGCACGATCAACGAACCGCTATTTCATTTGCTGAAAGCCATGGTGCTCGCCCGATTCAACATCATCGTGGCCGGCGGCACCGGGGCCGGAAAAACGACACTGCTGCGCTGCATGCTCAATGAAGTGCCGGCTGAGGAGCGATTGGTCTCGGTCGAAGATTCCTTGGAGATTGGGCTGGAACGGTTCTCCGATCTGCACCCGGACTACGTTGACATGGAATCCCGCCAGGCAAACGTCGAAGGCGTTGGTCAACTGTCGATGGACGACTTGGCTATCAACGCCCTCCGAATGAACCCCGGCCGGCTGATCGTGGGCGAAGTCCGGGGCGACGAAGCGCTCACCCTTCTCCTGGCCTGCACCCAGGGCAACGACGGCGCGATGTGTACGGTGCACGCTGATTCTTCGGCCGGCGTATTTGGGAGGCTTCAGATGTACCTGGCGATGACCCGAGAACGGTTTGAACCCGAAGCGTCCAACCTGATGGTGGCCCAAGCCATCGACGCCATCATCCACATCTCCAAGCTCCCCGACGGGACACGAGCACTCACGAGTGTTCGCGAGGTCACCGGATCCGACGCCGAGATGGTCGTGTCCAACGAGGTGTACGGTCCGGACGCCGACGGGAGGGCGACCGCCCGCTTCCGATTCAGTGCAGAGCGGCTGGCCCGCCTAGAACGCGCCGGTTTTGATCGGCGATGGCTCGACACACCAGGAGCGTGGCTCTAATGGCGACGATTTTCATGGCGGTGCTCGGAGCTGGCGTTGGCCTCGGGCTGCTACTCATCGTCCAGGGCATACGGGGTCGTCGGATCCTGCCCACCAGCGACCGATTTTTCCCCTCTGGCACCTCGGCCGCGGCAGCGACGGCCTGGCTGGTCGGCGCCTTGATGGCCGGGTTGATCGTGCTGGCCATCACCCGGTGGATCGGCGCCGGCATCGGCGTCGTGATGGTTGGACTTACGCTGCCGTGGTTCTTCGGCGGTGCTCGATTGACGAAGGGTGAGATCGATCGAACCCAGGCCGTCGCTACGTGGGCAGAGATGGTCCGCGACAACATGGCCGGCGCGGCCGGGCTTGAACAGGCCTTGATGGCCGCCGCCGATATTGCCCCACCAGCGATCGCCAACGAGGTCCGAGTGTTTGCCAACGAGCTGGAGGCCAGACCGATCGCCGAGGCGCTCGCGTTGCTTGGCGAACGGCTGGAGAGTCCAGCCGCCGATCTCGTCGTCGTATCGTTGGCCAACGCAGCCAGGATGGAGGGCCGAGATCTCGGACCGCTGCTGACCCGGCTCGCCGAATCCATCCGGGGCGACGTCCGTATGCGAATGCGGGTACAGGTCGGGCGGACCCGAATTCAAACGTCATCCAAGATCGTGCTCGGCGTCATCGGTTTCACCATCGGCCTGGTATACGCCACGTCTCGCGACCTCCTTCAGGTGTACGACACCGCAGAGGGCCAGATCTGGCTGATCGGGGTGTTCGCTATGTTCATCGCGTCGCTGGGCTTGATGAAGTACTTCGCTCAAATCCAAATGCCGGAACGGTTCACCGCTCGCCGTACCGGATCCCGTGTCGATTTGGGACGACTCCGGTGAACGACACAATCCTGGCCACGCTGCTGGCCGCCGGCGGCGGCTTCGGTATCTTCATCATCCTCCGCGCCCTGCGGCCTCGCCCGGTCCCATTGGCCGAGACGGTGCGGGCACTTCAGCGCGACCACACCACATACCTTGTGTCACCGCTGATCCGAAAGGTCGACGATCCACTCAACGGTGTCCAGCGATACCTCAGCCGGCCAGGGCTCCGAATCTTGGAGAGCGTCGGGCTTACCGATCAGCGCCTACTGCGCGAACAGCTACGCATCCTCGATAAATCGGTTGAGCGTCATGCCTACGAAAAGATGTTCGCCGGGCTGGCCGGAGTCCTTCTCCCGATGGTGCTCGGTCTTGTTCTGACCGCGAACGGTCTGGCGGTGTCGCCGCTGCTCATAGTCGTTGCAGCCCTCATCTTTGGTGGGCTCGGATTCTTGTACCCCGACCTGCCCCTCGGCGAGCAGGTCAAGCAACGGCAGCAGGCTTTTCGACACTCGCTGTCGAGCTACCTCGATCTGGTCACCATCATTCTGGCCGGTGGAGGAGGCACCGAGAGTGCGCTGATAGGTGCGGCCGAAGCTGGTGATAGCTGGGTATTTGCCGAACTTCGCCAGGCCCTCCGTCGGGGGGAACTGACCGGTCGCACGCCATGGGAGATGTTCGAGGAGCTCGGCATCCACTACGGCGTCGACCAGCTCAGAGAGTTGGCGGCATCGGTATCACTGGCCGGCGGACACGGCGCACGCGTCCGACAGTCGTTGATCGCGAAGGCCGAAGCGCTTCGAGCCCAGCAAAGCGCCGAGATCGAGAGTCAAGCTGAGTCGAACACCGAGAAGATGATCGTCCCGGTGGCCGTGATGGTTCTGGCGTTGATGGTGTTCATCGGCCGCGGCGCGGTGTTCGCCATCAGCAGCAACGAACCGGACGCACAGAACGATGGACAAGTCCTCGAATGAGTCTTCAGGCGAGGAATTCCGTGAGAAAGGAAGAAATTATGACTACCGAGAGCGAGAGGGTGAGCCTGATCGACCGGCTTCCGAGTGCCCGGCGACTCCGTCGCGAGGTCGGCGCACTGACGACCGAACTTGCGATCCTCGTCGCCGTATTGGTCGTCGTCGCCATTGCCTTGGCCGCGGCGATCAACAGTTCGGCAAGCTCACATACCGCCTGCATACCGCAGACTCCAGGTGCCGGCACCACCTGCTGATCCGCCGAGCTGATGATGACCGTCCACGGTCTCCGGCATGAACCCCCGACGATCGGGGCAGAGTGTCGCGCCCGACGTTCGATGGCTGAGAAGGGGACAGTCGTCGATTCCGGTGTCTCCACAGATTCCGGTGTCTCCACACTCGAAATCGCCATCTTGATGCCGGTCGCCCTCTTCATCGTGCTCTTCCTCTTCCAGGTGAGCCTCTACTGGCACACTTCCAACGTCGTCGGGGTCGCCGCCGACGAGGGTCTCGATGCCGGCCAGCTCGACGGAGGTGATGCCGGGGGCGCTCGATCGGCAGCACAACTGATCCTCGACTCGTCATCGACCAGAAACCAAAACATCGATGTACGGTTCCCGACCGATGATCTCGTGACCGTGACCGTAACCGCCCAGGCGCCAAGAGTCGCCGGCTGGGGAACGTGGCAGGTCCGCTCGGTTGCCGAGGGGCGGATCGAGGAATTCGTGCCGGCAAACGAACGATGACGAATCACGCCCACGGGGTCCGACGCGAGCACGGCTCCGTTTCGATCGAGTTCGCTATCGTCATGGGGGCGGTCTTGGTGTCGTTCGTCACACTGATGGTCACCGCAGGGCGAATCCTCCAACAAGAAAACGACGTCCGGTCAGCAGCCCATTCTGCGGCCCGGGCCGCCAGCCTTCGAGACACATTCGGTGATGCGACCAACGACGCTCGTCGGGTGGCCGGGGAGAACCTGGCCGACAGTGGTGTCTCATGTGTGGGCGGTGGTGTGACCACCATCATCAGCAGTAGCAGCGACTTCACCCCCGGGGACGGCTTCGTGACCGTCCGAGTGGAATGCACCGCTCGCCTGGTCGGAGCCATCGGTTTGGGACCGACCAACGTGTTTGCGTACGACGCAACCGAAGTCATCGATTCATACCGGGGCGAACCATGATGGCGGTCGGGCCAGTGAGACACGAAGAGCGCGGCGCTGTTTCGGTGATGATGGCCCTGCTCGGGATCGCCATCCTCGCCGCCGTCGGCCTTGTCGTCGACGGCGGACGGCAGCTCGGGGCCATAACCGAGGCTCGCAACATGGCAGACAACGCGGCCCGGTTCGGGGCCCAGGAAGTCGACATCGAGACGTGGCGGACGACCGGTCGACCGGTTATCGACCGGCCCGCAGCGTCGAGTGCTATCGCCGGCTTTCTCGGTGGCACCGGATACGGATACACCGTCCCAACTCCGACCGGCCCCGATGCGGACGTCACCGTTTCTGTCACGGTCCAGATCACCACAAATGGGTACTTTTTCGGCGACCGCCAGGTCCAAGTGACGCAAAGCGCCAACGCCATCGACTCCGTACTCACACCCTGAAGGGGGCTGCGTTCATGTCTCGACTACTCGATTTCCTAAAGGGCATCGTCGGCCTCGCCGTCGTGCTCGCGCTGCTCGTCGGCGTGCCAGCGCTTCTGCTGGTCCTCATCGGTTTCCCACTTCCGACGGAAATGCCCGACCTCAACGTCGTCAGAAACCACATCGAAGATGGCGACGTCCCGAACGAGTTCGTCGTCAAATCCCTGGCGGTCGTGGTATGGATCGTGTGGATTCAGTTGGCGGTCGCCGTGTTGAGCGAGATCTTCGCCGTGCTGCGAGGCCGAAACGCGGGGCGAGCGCCGGTGCTGCCGGCCCTACAACTGTTCGCCCGAAACCTCGTCGCCTCCATGCTGCTGCTCATCTCAGCGTTCTCGCCAAACAAGTCGGCGCCAGCAGCACCGATCGCACCTATCGACGCCAGTGAGATCGTTGCTATCGATGTCATGCCATCAGAATCGGTGACGGCGTACGCGACCGGTGGCGAGTCGCTGTCATTTGCCGAGACGGGCTCGTCGTCCGACGTCGTCGCCGCGGCCGGACAATACGAGACGGGGCCATCCGACAACTGGTGGGATATGGCCGAACGCTTGCTGGGAGACGGGATGCGATGGAGTGAGCTTCGTGACCTCAACAAGGGGCGGACCATGCTCGACGGTTCCACCATCACCGATCGTACCGAAACCGTCGACGCCGGGTGGCGGCTCGATGTGCCAACCGATGCCGATTCCTCGTTGCTCGCCAGATTCCAAGAGCAACCAACCTCATCCGGAGGCGACGCCGAGACAGACACAGACCGGGATGACGAGAACGAGGAACTGAGCCCGCTGTTAGCCGCCATCAAGCCATACACGTTGGTATACGAGGGCCCGACAGACGTGGTCGACGACGGTCCGGGGGTGCCGTATCAGGTCGTTGAGGGAGACAACTTATGGGACATCGCCGAACGACACCTCGGTGACCCGCTCCGCTGGCCTGAAATTTATGAGCGTTCCGACCAGCTTGAGCAACCGTTCGGGCTTCGGATCACCGACCCAAACCTCATCTGGCCCGATGCTGTTCTTTGGTTGCCGAGCGATGCCGACAACGTCCCGCGAGCCGATCCTGAGTTGGTTGCAGAAGTGATCGGCCCCGTTTCTCCAGTCGACACCGACGACGGGTCTACACCTTCCCTCGACCAAGGATCGAGCGAAGCGGCTCCCACCACCCCGCCCGACTCTGATGGCGACAAACAACGGACCGATGATGGCTCCGAGCCAACCGAAGCGAACGACAACACCACCACCGAAGATGGGGTCGTCGACCTGGTCGGTGACGCGCTGACCACCCCGCAAGGGACGGCGTTTGGAGTCGGCGGGTTGCTGGTAGCGGGCGGTCTGCTCGGTCTTGTCGAACGAGCCAGACGCCTCCGGCGATCTCAGGCCGAAGAGCGGACCGTGCCGGCACCGCCGCCGATGGAACTCGTCGACCTCGAAACGGTGCTGCGGGATCGGGCGGATACACACAAGGCGTTGTCGGTCCATAGCGCTATCCAGTCGCTGCTCGACCGCCCGATCGAACCAGGGGAGCCATTGGTCGCCCCCGAGGTAGTGCGAATGACCAGCGATCGCATCGAGGTTGTGCAGCAAGGACCGGACCTCGATCTACCGGCGGCGTGGCGGGCAACGGAACGGGTTGGTGACGGGCCGGCCGCCATGTGGTCATCAGCGGTGTTGGCCGCCGAGTTTTTTCCCGACGAACAGGATCTGCTCGACGACGGAGCACCGTTCGATACCGCAGCACCAACAATGGTGACCGTCGGCGGCGGTCTGCTCGTCAACCTCGAAACCATTGGGGTGTTGGCTATCGAAGGCCCAGCGGAGCTGACCGCCGGTCTTATCCGCTCGATGGTCCATGAGCTGGCCACCGGACCAGCCCGCCTCTCCATCGATCTCCGCATCTCCGAACTCTTGCCCGGCGCTGACCTTCACGAACATGTGGTGTGTGGTCCCTTGGACGGATTGGCCAACGAACTGCGACCATGGATTGAAGAGGTCGAGCTCAGCCTGACCGCCTCGGGGGCCCACAGCGCGTATGCACTCCGGGCCGCCGGTCGGGCAACGACAATGCCGGGTCCAAAAGTCGTCTTTGCCAACGCCGCCGAGGTCGGCCGGCTCGGCCCGATCATCGCAGCGGCTCGTCGTCACAACCTGCCAGTAGCTGTGGTGTTATCGGGGGAACAGCCAGCGACGGCCGAGCCGATCGAGGTCAACGCCACGATACGACTCGATGGAGAAGTGCTCCGACTCGAACCGTACGGCTTCACCGCCGCAATGCAGTATCTCGACGTTGACCTTGTCCTCGGGACCGAAGCTCTCATCAATCATGCTCGTCGAGCGCCGATGGTGCCTCGCTCCGACGATCAGGACACGATCCTGCCCATGGTCGAGCTTCCGACCGACCCGGCTCAGGTCCCGACCGAAGAGACACCCGATGGCGAGGTTCTCACCGAACTTCCGATTGAGGAACATGAGATCACCGATCAAGCCGACGATGACGCCGGCATTTTGATCCGAGTTCTCGGCCCGGTTGAGTTTCAGGGCGCCCCCGACGGATTGACCGAACCGGAGCGATCGATGCTGGCCTTCCTGGCCATCGCCGGACCATCGACGGCTCAACAGGTACGAGACGCAGTATTCCCGGCGCAGTCGTTTTCTGACAGCGAGTGGACGAAGCAGATCGACCGTTTCCGGGAACAACTTGGCCCGCGTTTCTCCGAAGGAACCGACGGGCGATACCGCGTCAGGTCGGTAGTCACCGACCTGGGTTCCGCCCGACGGTGGATTACCGCGGCTAGGGCGATGGCTGAAGAGCGAGCGGCGAACCTCATGCAACTGGCGTTGTCCGACGTGCGTGGTGCACCGTTCTCCGGGGTCGATCAGCGACATTGGCAGTGGATCCAGGATCACAAGATGGCGTTGTTGACTCAGGCCAGCGCCATGCTGATCGATGCCTGCTTTGATCTGTGCGATATCGCCTATGACGTCGACGACCTTCATCTCGCAGAGTGGGCGTGCGAAGTCGGGGCCTCGATCGATCCGTTACACGAGACGATCGTCATACGGCGGGTTCAGCTTGCCGCCGCTCTTGGACATGCCGAGAAAGCCGAACAAGTGGTCGACGAGTGGGAGGTCAACTATCGGCAGGTTGTTGGTCGTCCCGCCCCGCTAAGCGCTCGCGGGGCCCTTGCGGAGATGGATCAGTTCCGGCAACCGGAGGTGGCGGTTCCTCATGTCGGTTGAGCCGGTGAAGAGCACACCAGAACTGGTCGTCGAGTTCCTCGGCGAAGAGTATCCGGTGTCCACAACCGGCAATCTGTCGTTCGGGCGGAGTGCCGATCTTGTGATTGACGAGAACGCTCGGCTCCATCGCCGCCTTGGCCTTATCGACTTCGCCGATGGCATGTGGTGGCTTCATAATGTCGGGTCGGCGCTCACCATCGAAGTCGTCGACCGGAACTCGCCCTCCCGGCTGACCCTGGCCCCTGGAGCCACCATGGCTTTAGTCTTCGAAGAAGCGGCGTTGCGGTTCCAGGCTGGGGCCACGAGCTATGAACTCAGCGTCGACGTACCTCTGTCACCACCCGAGGCTTCGGTAACCGACGACGGCCAAGGTACACCGACGGTTACGGCGGCCGAGTTGTCGTTCACCCCAGCACAGCTTCAATGCATCGTGGCGTTGGCCGAACGTCGCCTTCTCGACCCGTCGGCGGTCGACCTGCCGACGAACCGACAGGCGGCCGCCCGCTTGGGATGGAAACTCACCAAGTTCAATCGGAAGCTGGACAACGTCTGCACAAAAATGGGCAACGCCGGGGTATCGGGATTGCGGGGCGACGTCGGCGCCCTAGCCACCAAAAGGAGAGAACGGTTGGTCGAGTTCGCGCTGTCGGCAAGCGTGGTCGGGGCCGATGACCTTGCGCTACTCGACGACCTGCCCTAGCGGCAACACCCGAGGTTGCGAGTTAGGCGAGCACGAGCCCGACCGCGAGCCCCAATGCCATATACGGCCCGTACGACAGTCGATAGTGTCGGCCCTTGCCGAGTGCCAGCGCACCGACGGCCACTATCCCACTGGCGATGGTGGTGACCAGCAAAGCCGTAACCAACGCATCCCAACCGAACCAACCGACGCTCACCCCCATCGGGTACCCGTATTTGACGTCGCCCATCCCGAGCCCGCCGACAAGGTTGAAGAAGAACAGCACGACCGACATGGCTGCTCCGAGCCCGATGGCCCGCCACGCTCGGTCGAGGTCATCATCGGCGACGGCGGCGACAAGGGCGCCGACAGTTACCGCAAGAGCCAACGAACCAACGATCCGGTTCGGTAATCGATATTCCCGGAAGTCGATAATCGCTAACCAGGTCGAAACGAGAACCACCGCTACCAGGCCGAAAGCCACCAGCGGAGAAGACCGGTGGGCGGTCCAGACGCCGATCGACGCCGCCAGTCCGATGGCGATGACGGCACCGACCAATATCGGATGGCTGGTGCCAACCTCGGAGTGCTTCGTCGGCTGATCCTCCGCTGCCGACCCCGGGTCCTTTCTAGGTTCGAGCGGCGACGACACGAGCCTGCCTAGAGCCGAAATGAATTGAATCGCCGATCAGCACCGGCTGGGCCTCGTCGGCCGAGAGGCGGCGACGACCGCGCTCTCCTGGTCTGGTCAGAAACGTGCCGTTGGTCGAATCGCAATCGCGGACGTACAACTGCCATCCCTTCGCCTCGACGATCAGATGTCGACGAGACACCTGAGGCCCGGTGACGGTCAGCGTGTCGGTCGACTCGCACCCTGCGGTCGGGGCCCGCCCGATCGCCAGTTTGCTTATGACATCGATCGCGGTCCCGTCCTCAAACAGTAGACGGCCGAGCACGGCTGGTCTCGCCGAAACCACCTCGGCGGTCTGGCAGATCGGCTGTCGACACAGGCGGCACTCGGTTTGGCCGGGGTCGTTTGGATGCCCGGACGGGCACAGGGTTGCATCCATGGCGTCGAGATCTGAGACTGCTTCTAACTCCATGACCCCGCACACCCTAGCGGCCTCACCGCCGAGGCTGAAATGGGGACCGGTCCCCATCGCCCGACCGGTCCGTTACGAGCCAAAAACCCACCAAAGAACCGAGCCGGTGCTGATGAGTGCTCCGGCAACGACGAGACCGATCAAGAGCGAACTGACCACCAGATCCTCACGGTTCCTCGACTTCCGGATCGAGACCTCCTTTTGTGGCTCGCTGAGCCGAACCGCACGTCGAAGCTCAGAAGCGAACACGCCGGCATCGGTCGGCCTGTCCTCCGGGGCCTTGGCCATCGCTCGCGACAACAACTCGGCTAACGGCTTCGGGGTCGTCCCCGTCGGAGGGTCGAGTACCTCTGAAGCCGATCGTTGCATCACCTCCGACACTTCCACCGATGTCCCGACATCGGTGTACGGAGCCCGGCCAGCGAGCAGGGCCCACAGCGTGGCCCCAAGGCTGTAGACATCGGTCGTCGGTTCGACGCGCCCCGGTTGGAAGGCTTCCGGTGGGCTGTACGACGGTGTGTAGGCAACCGACGTGCCACTCGTCGTCGACCCCGCAGGCAACGTGATGCCAAAATCGGAAAGCCGGGGTTGGAGGTAGTCGGTCAAAAGCACGTTTCCTGGTTTGATATCGCGGTGAACGATGCCTTCCCGGTGGCTATCGGCCACCGCTTGAGCCAATGTTTCCAGAATGAACGTTGCCTCTCTCCACGGCAGCGGCCCGCGGTCTTTCATCAATCGGAACAGCGAGCCCCGCCGATAATGGGGCATGAGTAGGTATGGCTCGCCTCGATCGGTGATGCCAGTCTCGAAGATAGGGACGACCGGCGAATGCCCTGACAAACCACCCATGACCTTCCGTTCATGTTCGAACCGTTGCAGGGTGTCCATGTTCCATGCGTCATGAACAACCTTCACGGCGACGATTCGATCGAGCGCCGATTGTCGGGCCCGATAGACCGTTGACGACCCGCCACTTCCGACAAGCGACACGTTGGTAAGCCCGTCGATGCCGAGATCTACCGCGTCCCCAACCCGGTGATGGATCGGCCGGTCGTTAGCCACACCCTCACCATAGGCGTCCAATGTTCGACTAGCCCGTCGATGTGGGTGGGGACCGGTCCCCATCCACATCGGGACAGCGGTCGTCCTACGATCGACATTCATGGCATCGGGTTGGCCTCGGCCGTCTCGATGTTGGGATGCACCGCCGGATCATTGCCATTAGCCCCCGGCGGTGCATCCGCCTACTCGGTAGTCGTTCATAGTCGTACCACCAGATCCCGGAACGGGAGCGACACCCGAAATTCGGATCTGCCAGCGCAGACGCGCTGCTAGCCTGACCCCACGGTGTACTCGCATGGCTGAATCCACGGCTGAAGACATGGTTGATCCCATGGCCGAATCGGATGGGGCCGACTCGGATGCCGCTGGCCGCAGCGTGGCTCGTCGGGGGGCCAGCCTTGTGGCCGAGCTGGTTCGTCTCCATCCGATTCCGTTCGCCGTGGCCATATTTGGTGCCGCCCTATTTGCTGGCGCCACCGTTATCTCGACCGTCGTTATCGGTCGAGTGGTCGACTTGGTGGTCCTCCCGGCATTCGACGGAGACGGGTCGGATGTGTCCGCTGGCACCGTCGGGTGGGCGATCGCCGCTGTCCTCGCCGTTACCGTCCTCCGGGTGGCCGGTGTGGTGATCCGCCGGTACTTCGCCGGGATGACGTCGGAGCGATGCCAACGCACACTTCGTCGCCGGCTGATCGATCAGTACCTCGGTTTACCCCTGTCATGGCATCAACGAAAGCCGACCGGACAGTTGCTGGCTCACGCCGACAACGACACCGAGGTGACAACCGAGCTGCTCCACCCGTTGCCGTTCTCCCTCGGCGTCGTCTTTCTCGCGGTGTTCTCCGCTATTTCGCTGCTGGTCGTCGACGTGCCGTTGGCCGCCGTCGCTTTCCTTATCTTCCCAGCCCTCACCGTGCTCAACCAGTTCTATAGCCGCCGGATCGAACGGCCGGCGGCGGCGGTGCAAGCAGCGGTCGGACAGGTTTCGGCGACCGCCCATGAAAGCTTCGACGGTGCGCTAATTGTCAAGACCCTCGGTCGAGCCGATGCGGAACGCAGTCGATTTGCCGATGCTGCCGGCCACCTTCGCGCCCAGCGGATTACCGTCGGCTATATCCGGGCTGCGTTTGAGTCGGTGATGGACACGCTGCCAAACATCGGGATCGTGGTCGTTGTCGTATTCGGTACCTACCGGGTGCAGGCCGAGGCCATTACCCAGGGTGACCTAGTGCAGGTGGCCGCCCTGTTCACCATCTTGGCTCTGCCGATGCGGGTGCTCGGCTTCTTTTTGGAATCGGTTCCTCCGTCGACGGTCTCGCGAGACCGGCTACAGACCGTGTTGATCGAACCCACCCCGCCTCCGCTAGATCAGCCGCTACCGCTCCCCGATACGGCCCTTTCGGCGTCGATGGAAGGCGTCCAGTATTCCTACCCCGTGCCGCCCAGCAGTTCAGAACCCACGACGTCAGAGGCCAACGGTGCCGAACCGGCAACCGAACAGACACATCGCACACCGGTGGTTGGTGAGAGGGTTCTTTCCGACGTCACATTCATCATCGAGCCCGAAGAGGTAGTGGCGCTCGTCGGCTCCACCGGGGCCGGCAAGTCGACGTTGTGTTCTTTATTGGCTGGCCTCGTGCCGCCAACCGCCGGCCGGGTCGCTCTTGGCGACATCGCGTTGGACCGGATTGCACCCGCCGAACGGGCCGACGCCGTCTCCCTGGTGTTCCAGGAGACATTCCTGTTCGCCGACACGGTTCGGTCCAACATCGATTTGAGCGGGCAGGCCGATGTTGCTGAGGTCGAACGGGCGGCCGAGATCGCCCAGGTTTCCGGTTTCGTGGCCGACCTTCCAGCTGGTTTCGACACCGTGGTTGGCGAACGGGGCGTGACCCTGTCCGGCGGGCAGCGGCAGCGAGTGGCCTTGGCTCGGGCGCTCATTAGACGACCGAGACTGCTCTTGCTCGACGACGCGACCAGTGCCGTCGATGCCAAGGTCGAGCAGCGGATCTTGGCTGCTCTGCGGACAGAGTTGGCCACCACGTCGGTGATCGTTGCCCAGCGGGTGTCGACCATAGAGATTGCGGACCGCGTGCTCTATTTGTCCAACGGCCGAATCGTGGCCGACGGGATCCACCAAGAGCTACTGAACCATCCGGGGTACCAGTCGCTGGTACGGGCCTATGAGGTTGCCAGTCAATGACCGCCGCATCGCAGCCCACCGAAGCCACCGATGATTTCGAGGCCTCGGTACCGCGTCGAGAAGACCCCACTATGGCCGAGCACCTGGGGGCTATGAGACTTCTCAGGAGAGGGCTTACGGTCAGTCCTGAATTCCGTCAAGGGCTGGTGGTGACAGCCTTTGCTGGCATCGCCGTGGCGGCCGGCAAGCTCACCGTTCCTATCGTGATCCAGCGGGCGCTGGACCGCGACTTGTTGCCGAACGGTGAGGTCGATACCGGCTTCATGATCGTAAACGCCGGTGTGGCCCTCCTCATCGTGGCCGCGTCGGCGCTTGGGAGCTGGTGGACCCAGCGGCGGTTGGTCGAGCGGGCCGAGACCGGCATCGCCAGCCTCCGCGTGTTGGCCTTCGACCACATCCATCAGCTCTCCGTCGCCGACCACAACGATACGAAGCGGGGTGTCCTCGTCGCCAGGGTCACCAGCGATGCCGAAGCGCTTGCCCGGTTTGCTCAATGGGGGCTGTTCTCCTGGACCATAAACCCGTCGGTCATCGTTGGGATCGTGGCCGTGTTGGCGTACTACTCGTGGGCGATGGCCCTCGTCGTGGTTGTCGCCTACCTACCGGTGTTTCCCGTACTGCGACAAATTCAACGGCGACAGATGTTGGCCTACGACCGGCTGAGAACGACGGTAGCCGACATGCTGGCGGCGTTCTCCGAGTCGGTGACTGGGGCCGCAGTGATTCGGGCCTATGGCGCTGAAAGCCGGTCTCGTACCGCGCTTCACGACAGCATCGATCGTCGATACCGAGCCAGGTTGAAGACCAACCGGTACGTGGCCGGGGTGTTCGTCGTCGGTGATCTGTTTGGCGGCATCGCCTTTTGTGGAGTGCTGGCGGTCGGGGTCTGGCAGCGGGATGCCCTCGGTTTGACCGCCGGCGAGTTGGTGGCCTGTCTCTTCCTGACGACGCTGGTGTACGGCCCGGTTGGAGAGCTGGCCGAGACCATGGATCAGACGCAGATGGCGGTCGCCGGCTGGCGAAAAATCCTGACGTTGCTCGACCATCCGATCGATGTCATCGAGCCGGCAGATGGCTCGATTCTGCCGGCCGGGCCTATTGGCATCGCTGCTCGTTCGGTCAGCTTCGCCTACCGGGATTCGGGTCCTGTCCTGGTCGATGTCGACGTCGAGATTCCCGCTGGCACGAAGGTTGCGGTCGTGGGAGAGACGGGGTCCGGTAAGACGACGTTTGTCAAGTTGCTGTGTCGACTCGCCGATCCGGTCGAGGGTCGAATCGACCTGAATGGCATCGACCTCCGCCAAGTCGACCCGGTGTCCCGTTTGGCGTCGGTTCGTATGGTTCCCCAGGATGGCTTTCTGTTCGACACCTCTGTCGGGACGAACGTGGGGTATGGCAACGAAGGGTCCACCGACGAGGACGTGCGGGCCGCCTTCGACGCCCTCGACCTTGGTTGGTGGGTCGAGAAACTCCCCGACGGGCTTGGCACCGAGGTCGGCGAACGAGGCGAGAACCTCTCGGTCGGCGAACGTCAGCTGGTTGCCCTGGCCAGGGCACAGTTGGCCGACCCAGGCTTGCTCGTGCTCGATGAGGCAACCTCGGCTGTCGATCCAGAGATCGACCAAGCGTTGACGGTTGCGATCCGAAGCCTGGCTCAAGGACGGACGTTGGTCAGCGTCGCTCACCGGTTAGCCACCGCAGAGGCGGCCGATCTGGTGCTCGTCTTCCACGATGGTCGCCTGGTCGAACGTGGTTCTCATGCCGAATTGGTGGCCGCCGGTGGCCGTTACACCGAACTTCACCGGGCCTGGATCGGAAACACCCGGACCTCTCACTTCCGCTAACGGCTCCGACAGGTGCTCGATATCGGCCCGAGGCCAAACGACATGACCGGGCCGATCGGCGCCCGCCCGGTCACCGGCCGGCCCCGCTAGCCTCCTTCGGCATGGACAACGCTCCCGTACGTGTCGCAGTTACTGGTGCCGCCGGCCAGATCGGCTACAGCCTCCTGTTTCGGATCGCTGCCGGCGAACTTCTTGGGCCCGATCAGCCGGTGATCCTCCAAATGCTCGAAATCACGCCGGCGCTCGGCGCACTCGACGGCGTTGGGATGGAACTCGATGATTGCGCGTTTCCCCTCCTGGCCGGCATGGTCAAGACCGATGACGCCGATGTCGCTTTTGGTGACGCCGACTACGCGCTTCTGGTTGGGGCTATGCCCCGCAAGCAGGGGATGGAACGAGCCGACCTTCTCGAAGCGAACGGCGGGATCTTCGGCCCCCAAGGCCGGGCCATCAACGCTGCCGCTAGCCCGGACATCAAGGTCCTCGTCGTCGGCAACCCGGCCAACACCAACGCCTTGATCGCCATGTCGGCTGCCCCCGATATCGATCCTCGTCAGTTCAACGCTATGACCCGGCTCGACCACAACCGCGCCATGAGCCAGCTGGCCGCCAAGGTCGACACGACGGTCAATCACATCACAAAGATGACGATCTGGGGCAACCACTCGACGACGCAGTACCCCGACCTGTTCAACTGCGAGGTCGATGGAAAGCCGGCGGCCGAGTTGATCGGCGACCAGGCATGGTTGGAGAGCGAGTTCATTCCAACGGTGGCCAAGCGAGGTGCGGCCATCATCGACGCCCGTGGTGCGTCGTCCGCCGCTTCGGCCGCCAACGCGGCGATCGATCACATGCGCGATTGGGCTCTCGGTACCGCCGAAGGAGACTGGGTCTCTATGTCTGTCCCGTCGGATGGGTCATACGACGTGCCCGAGGGCATCATCTCTAGCTTTCCCTGCACCACCACCGACGGCGAGTACCAGATCGTCCAAGGGGTGGACATCAACGATTTCAGCCGGGAGAAGATCGATGCGTCCGCTGCCGAACTGGTCGCCGAGCGCGACACGGTGAAAGAGCTCGGTCTGATCTGAGGTCGGGAGGCGTCCGTTACTTGAGGAACTTGCTTGTCGTGTTGTCAGCCAAGATCTTGCCGTCGGTCTGCGCCGTCGGGCAGTAATAGACGGTGTAGCGCCGGTACTCGACGGTTCGGATCGTGTCGGAACAATCGACGCACGGTTCGCCGGACCGGTTATGAACTTTCGACGGCCGATCGGCGCTCTTGCCGATGTCGTCGAGGGTTCGCTCGTGGTCGACAGCCGATGCGATAACCGAGCCGATCGCCGCGTGGAGACGGTCGATCTGACCGTCATCGAGTTTCGCGCCGTTGGCGAACGGCGAGATGCCGGCTTCATAACAAATCTCGTTCGCGAGCATCCGACCGAGGCCCGATACCACCCGTTGGTTGCGGAGGATTCCGTGCAGGCGCTTTGAATGACCACCGACCACTTCGGCCAGTTCGTCGCGGGTGAGCGACTCGGCGGCTGGGCCAAGGCCATCGAACGGCGGCCGGTCGGGGGTTTCGCCCTCGGTGACCCACACACCAGCCTTCCGCTCGGTGCCGGCCTCGGTCAGTATCCAAGCCGTCTCCGTTCCGTGATCGTCGGTGAAGATCCAACGGGCCAAGCCAAGCCGTGGCTTCTTGGAACGCTTCGGGTCGTGGCGGAGCCGACCTCCCTGCATCAGGTGAACCACGTGAGTGTGGCCGTTGTCGAACTCCAACAGGAGGTACTTGGCGCGGCGACCCACCCGGGACAGGTTTGATCCAACGGCGCCATCGGCCGGCGGATCAAAGGTTTTGAGAGCGGCAAAGTTGAGCAACTCGAACTTGGCGAGCGTCCGGCCGGCGATGGCCTCGGTGAGACGCTCAGCGTGTGCCTGAACCTCCGGCATTTCGGGCATGTCTGTACGCTAGTCGCTTCCACCGTCGTCAGGGACGGAGAGCCGAGGGCATTGCTCAGCTAGTCGAAGTTGGTGCGTTGCCGGAGGTCGGCGAGGCGGTCGTCGATGTCGGCCAGCGCCTTTTGGTGACCGAGTAAGAGGCCAGGGTCGCCGCCGAGTTGGAGTCGCCCATCGAGAAACTCTCGTTGAGCGCTCGTGTTCCCGGTGGCGATGGCCACCGCTATCGGCCAGGTCATCGTCAACCGGACATCGCTCTCGTCGGGCCCTTCGATCATCCCGACCCGGTCTGGACCGAGCACCAGTCGGTAACGACGCTCGCCATCGGGTCCGTCGGTCACCCGGACACCGACCTCCAGCTTGGTTTCGAGCGGCGTCAGCGCCCCGAGCGCTTCGTCGGCCAGCGAGATCCACTCGTCGCTCAAGTAGCGGGTCATGTCTTACCAGCGGCCGTTTCGAGGAGTTCGTGGAGTTGGCTTCTCCGGTCGAGTTCGGCCCGGATCGGTTCCATTACGAGCTCGTCGGCAACGTCGGCCACCGCCGACTCAGCCCCGATCCGGACGGCCCGGCTTCTCCGCCGGGCTCCGAGGGCCGCGAACCGTGCCGAGACGAACGCGACGACAAGACCAAGCGCGATTCCACCGATCAGCAGTCCGGTCGGCACGGGGATGTTGCGCCACGACGGCGTCGGTGGTTCGGGGATCTGCAGGTACGCGGCGAAGGCGAGAAGTCCAAGCCATACCACGCCGGTGACCGTGGCGGCGGCGATCGCCCACTGCAACCCGTTGACCGCGGCCCACCATCGAGGTCGGCGATTGTGGTTGGCCCTGACCGAGTCGGCGATGGCACGGTCGAGCCGATCGTCGAGGACCTGTTGATCCGGAGTGGCGGCGTCGCGGACAAGTTCTGGCCACGGGTCGGGGAGGTCGTCGGTTACCGCTGCGGTGGCTTGGCGGACGGCGTTTTCCGAACGAGCGCGTTGGACACCGGAAGCCTGCGGTAGGGTCGCTCGGCCCGCCGAGCCTTGGCCAAGATGGAGTTTACGGAGTGGGTGGGGGCGAAGGCGCCTCACCCATCGAGAGAAAGGCCATCCGGTCATGGAGGCGGCATCTCGTCGGTGGCCGTTGGTTACCGCATCGGTCACCGTCGCGAGACCGGATGCGCCGACCAACTCGGCGGCTAGTGTCGACGCCGCCCGGTCGATCGCTTTGTTGTGTCGGTCGGCGTTGTCGGTAGCGAGGCCATCGCTGAGGGCGTCGGCTGCGAGTCGGGCATCGGCGCCGAGCCGCTCGACGACCGCCTGCTGGCGATCGACTGCGGCGGCCAACAACCCGAGAAGTCGATCGACCCCAGATCCGGTGGTGGCTGAGATGGGAACCACGTCGACATCGGTCAACCCGTCATCGGCGAGGAGCCGTCGGAGGTCACCTTGGCAGGCGTCGAGGTCGGCGGGGGAGAGTTGATCGGCCTTGTTGAGAATCATGGCGGTGACCGCACCATGGCCTGACAGCCGCCGGAGGTATTCATGCATTGCTTTGTCGCCGTACTTCTCGTGATCGGTGACCCACAGGAGCAAGTCGGCGTGCTCGGCGATCCGTTCCATCTCCAACCGGTGTTCGACCGCCACCGAATCGTGATCCGGTACATCGAGAAGCACAAGGCCAGCCAGCGTCGAATCGGTACCGGCAGGATCGGTGGCGTCGGTGTCGGCGTCGTCATGACGGGAAGCGGAGACCACGTGATGGCGGTTTCTGATCTCAAGCCAATCGAGGAGCGGTTGGGCGTCGTCATCGCCCCAGAAACAAGCCAGACTGCTCGACGTGGTAGGTCGGCGGACGCCGGTCGTGGCGATATCGCTGCCAACGACGGCGTTGGTGATCGACGACTTACCGCTCCCGGTCGCTCCGAGCAGGGCCGCAAGGGTGTGGGTCGTGCCGTGCCGCAGACGCTCCCCGGCCTTAGCGACCACATGGCGACCGAAGGCCACGTCTTCCTCGTCAGCACGCCCGTGAGCCAGCTCGACGGCTTCGTTGAGTGCCTCGATCCGCTCCGGCAACCCGGTCGCCGTTCGGGCTCCCAGACGGGCGATCATGACGCCTTCCTTGTCACGAGCCGACCCGTGCAGCCTGGTACTTGTCGACCGCAGCTCGCAGGTTGGTCGCATGTTCCGGCGGTGTCACAGATGCCGAAAGGAGCGAGCGGTATCGGTCGGCGTCGGTTTCGAGTAGCGACGTTACCCGCTCGACCAACAGTCGCCTGGCGTCGG
Source organism: uncultured Acidimicrobiales bacterium (assembly GCA_938021675.1). GTDB lineage: Bacteria > Actinomycetota > Acidimicrobiia > Acidimicrobiales > SZUA-35 > JAHELU01. Next base: position 11,836 of record CALIFY010000020.1, on the reverse strand, counting down.
TGGCGAGCTCTCGAACCGCCTGTTCGCCAAACAGGGCGGACAGCAGTGTCTGTGACAGGCCGGCGGTGCCTGCGCCGATGGCGATCTCGCCACCGGTAATACCGCCGGTCTGGGCGAAGAGGACGACCATCAGGGCGATGCCGATGCTGTTTATGCCAACGGCGAGCACCCGAGCGGTGGTTCGTTTGGTCGCCCCTCGTTCTCGAACCAGATCCAAAATGTCGTCCTGCCAGGATCGAACCTCGGGACCGACGGCGGCGCGGAAGTCGTCGGAACTCCTGTCGAGGGAACGGTCACCGTCGAGCACCTGGCGACCAGCGGGAAGGCGCTTCCATGCCGAAACGGCGGTCGCTGCCGCCCGGTCGGCGTGATCGATGAGTAGCTGTTCCAGCGTGGAATTGATCTCACCTTGCACTTCGGCCGTCGCCCCGGTTCGTCCGGTAACCAACGAGGTGATCCGATCTCGTATGAGTGAGATACGGCTCTGGACGGCCTGCATCAATTCGGCGGTGCCGATCAGCTCCTGCCAGCGGTCGAGGACCTCGCCCCGCAGGAGGTTTCCGGAGCTTATGTCGTCGTGGAGGGTCGTGCCGGCGTCTCGGTACACGTCATCGATGGCCCGTTTCAGGTTGGACGCTGCCACCTGTTGCTCTTCGCTGGCCGATGCGACCGCATCGGCTCGGGCGGCGACGCTTCCCATGGCGCCATCTAGGGTGGCCTTCACTACCTCGGCACGGCGCTCAGCATCGGTGGCCAGTTCTATCAGAAGGCCACGAAGCGAACTGATGGCGGTGGCCGGAAGCATCTCGTCGGAGAGTTCATGGTGTTCGATAGCGAAGATCGGGGTGCCATCGAGTTCGGCCTCGGTCAGCATCGACTCCAAATGGGGCACGATTTCGGCTGACGCTCCGGTTGGGATGCGGTTGATGATGATGGCCAACGACGTACCCCGAGATTGAGCTTGGCGGAGAAAGTCCCAGGGCACGGCGTCGGCGTATCGGATTGCGGTGGTGGCAAACAGCCACATGTCAGCCGCCGCCAGCAGTTGGGTTGCGAGATCGCGGTTCGCTTCCTCGACGGAGTCGATGTCTGGGGCGTCGATGATGGCAAGGCCCGGATCGAGCGCGGGGTTTGATGACACCCGCAGGACCGCACCGGTGGCGTCCGATTCGCCGGTGATCCGAGGGAGGTCCGGAAGGACGTCGCCATCGAGAAACCACGCTTCGTCATCGGGATGGCAAATGAGTACCGGTGCTCTGGTCGTCGGTCTCAGGACGCCGGCCGGGGAGACCTGATGGCCGACGATCGTGTTGGTTATGGTCGACTTTCCCGACCCGGTCGAGCCGCCCAATACCACCAGCATTGGGGCGTCGAGGCGTCGCAGTCTTGGCACCAAGTAGTCGGTTATTTGGGCGGCAAGCTCGTCACGGCCGGCGCGCGCTGCTTCGGCGGGGCCGATGTCGAGCTGAAGCTGATTTGCGCGGAGCGCGTCGCCCAGTTCGGCTAGGGCCACAACGAGTGGTGGGTCTATCGCCATCTTGGGATCAAAGGCTAGGGTTTCCCGCCACCGGTTGCGTTGATCCGAGCCCGAAAGGCGCGATGTTGGTGGTTGGAGCGACCTTGCCGGCGGTTTGCGTTCGACTGGGGGCGCTGTTCTGGTAAAAACGTGCGTTCTAGGTGGTGGACCTGATGCAACCGTGCGTATAGTTCGGGTTGCTAAACTCAGGACCTGGTTGATACACCTGGCGTCAACCGGAAGTACACTTGAGTTACGACGATCGTCGATGCGTTGCGATGTGCACAGCGTGTCAACCAACGGTCGCAGGTCGGCGGGGGATCCAGTCGCCCGGATTTTCCGTCGACCTGCTCCCTTTTTCACACCCTCGTCCACGTTGTGACCGCGGACCATACTGTGGACCACGGTGCGGACAATACTGTGACGGTGAATGGCTCATGATTTCATCGGTCTACGAACGGCGTCGCCACCCGCCCGATGCGCTACGTGACGTCGGTACGGGGCGGTGGGTCGACCGCCATGAACTTCTGACGACGGCTGACGATGGGACGCGTGCCATCGCGCTTTCGGTGTCGGCCGATCCGGGTCGGCGGACCGCCGTCTTTCAACTTGTGGTGATCGGCCTCGACCCCCAACCGGTGGTCCTGGTCGAGCAGGCGATACCGCTTCCGGTCGACCGGTGGGAACTTCGGGCATCGGGAATCTGGGCCGATCACGTCTGCGAGACCCCATTGGAGCATTGGAGCTATGGGCTTGAGGCCTTCGCGCTCGTCGTTGACGACGGTCGAGAATTGCTCGATCGAGGGTACGGGCATCGGGTGCCGCTCGGTTGGGAGATCGAGTTCGTCGGCGACGCCGATCGGGTTGTCTCCGCTCAGCCGCTGTCGGAGCGGGCCGGTGGGTACACACAGCCGGGCCGAGTCGACGGTGAATTGTTGTCGGCGACCGGGAGCCATCCGTTCACCGGCCCGGCCCTTCGACGCCACCGGTGGGGGTTCGCCTTGCAAGATGCGAGCCCTGATGTGTTGGAGATGGATTCGGTGCTGGCCTCGACAGCCGAACCCGTCGCGCTTCCCGGCCCGGATGGCATCTGGTGGGTAACGGCCACCGAGCGAGGACTGTCAACCCGTTGGCACTACCCATCGAAGGACGGGGATTGATGGCCGCCGGGGTTCGCTACTTCTGGCCCGCCAATTTTCGGTTGACGATCTGAGACTTGATGTAGTCACGATTCATGTAGGCGATGAAATCCTGGCTGATCTCTTTGGGGCAGGCCTCGGTGCATTCACCGTGGTTGGTGCATGATCCGAAGAACTGCTCCATCGTCTCCACCATGTGTTCGGTGCGCCGAAATCGTTCGGCTTGACCTTGGGGGAGCGAGTTGAGGTGCCAGAGCTTGGCCGAGGTGAAAAGCTGAGCCGCCGAATTCGGGCAGGCGGCGACGCAGGCCCCACACCCGATACAGGCCGCGGCATCCATGGCGGAGTCGGCGACCTCTTTGGGGATTGGTGTTTCATTTGCGTCTTGGGCGGTGCCGGTGGGAGCCGAGACGTACCCGCCGGCGGCGACGATTTTGTCGAGCGGCGACCGGTCGACGACGAGATCACGGACGATAGGAAACGCCCGGGCCCGCCACGGCTCGATCACGATCGTGTCGCCATCAGAAAATTTCCGCATGTGAAGCTGGCAGGCCGCCGTGCCCTTTTCTTGACCGTGGGCTCGGCCGTTGATCATCACGCCGCACGTGCCGCAGATGCCCTCCCGGCAGTCATGGGGGAACTCGATTGGCACCTCACCGGTTTCAATGAGCTCTTCGTTCACGATGTCGAGCATCTCAAGGAATGAGGCATCGTCGGGAATGTTCTTGGCGTGGTACGTCATGAAACTGCCGGGGGCGCTAGGCCCTGCCTGGCGCCAGACGCTGAGGGTGAGGTTGAGCCTCTTGCTCATTCAATTGCTCCTTCGATGCGCTCGCTAGCTCCAGCGATCACTTGTAGCTCCGCTGCGACGGCTTGACTTCGACGAAATCTAGTTGCTCGGCGTGTTTTGTCTGGGGGGTATCGGGGTCGTGCCATTCCCAGGCCGACACGTGAGAGTACGACTCGTCGTCTCGGAGCGCCTCGCCCTCCTCGGTCTGCGACTCGACTCGGAAGTGACCGCCGCACGACTCTTCCCGGTCGAGGGCATCGCGGGCCATCAGTTCGGCCAGCTCGAAGAAGTCGGCCACTCGGCCGGCCTTTTCCAGCGATGAGTTGAGTCCATCGGCGTCGCCGAGCACTCGGAGATCGGCCCAAAATTCGTCTCGCAGGGCCCGGATTTCGGTGACCGCCTTTTCGAGGCCGTTCCGGTCGCGGGCCATGCCGATGTAGTCCCACACGAGCTTGCCGAGTTCCCGGTGGAAGTGCTCAGGGGAGCGGGTGCCTCTGATGGAAAGGAATCGCTGAGTCCTGGCCTCCACCTCGGCCTGAGCTTTGACGAACACGTCATCATCGAGGGATACCGGGGACTGTCCGAGGCGAGGGGCTAAATGGTCGCCGATCGTGTACGGCAATACGAAATAGCCATCGGCTAGGCCCTGCATGAGCGCGGAGGCCCCGAGCCGGTTCGCCCCGTGGTCGGAGAAGTTTGCTTCACCACAGGCATAGAGCCCCGGGACCGACGTCATCAGGTTGTAGTCGACCCACAGGCCGCCCATTGTGTAGTGGGTGGCGGGGTAGATGCGCATCGGGACCGAATAGGGATCTTCGCCGGTAATGCGCTCGTACATCTGGAACAGGTTGCTGTACCTACTCTCGATGGTGTCGCGGCCGTCGCGGGCGATGGCGTCTGCGAAGTCGAGGTAGACACCGTTCTTTAGCGGACCGACTCCGAGGCCTTGGTCGACCACGGTCTTGGCGTTTCGGGAGGCGACATCGCGGGGCACCAGGTTACCGAAGGAAGGGTATTTCTCTTCCAGGTAGTAGTAGCGGTCGGCTTCGGGGATGTCTCGGGCCGTGCGGGTTTCGTCTGGGCTGCGGGGTACCCAGATTCGACCGTCGTTTCGAAGCGACTCCGACATCAGGGTCAGCTTTGATTGGAACTCGTCCGAAGCGGGGATGCAGGTCGGGTGGATCTGCGTGTAGCACGGGTTGGCGAAATAGGCGCCCTTGCGGTGGGCCCGCCAGGCCGCGGTGACGTTGCACGCCATGGCGTTGGTCGACAGGTAGAAGACGTTGCCGTATCCGCCGGTGGCCAGCACCACGGCATGGCCGCTGTGAGAGGTGATCTCGCCGGTGGTGAGGTTGCGGCACACAATGCCGCACGCCTCTCCGTCTTTCTTGACGACGTCGAGCATCTCCATACGGGTGTGGAGCGTTACTTTGCCTTCGTTTACCTGCCGCATCATCTGCTGGTATGCACCGAGCAGGAGCTGTTGACCGGTTTGGCCGCGGGCGTAGAACGTGCGAGAGACCTGGGCCCCGCCAAAGGAACGGTTATCCAGTAGGCCGCCGTACTCCCGAGCGAACGGCACCCCTTGCGCCGCCATCTGGTCGATGATGTCTACCGAGACTTGGGCCAACCGGTAAACGTTCGCTTCCCGAGACCGGAAGTCGCCTCCCTTGACCGTGTCGTAGAACAGTCGGTAGATCGAGTCGCCGTCGTTCCGGTAGTTCTTGGCCGCATTGATGCCACCTTGGGCGGCGATCGAGTGGGCCCGTCGGGGCGAGTCGTGGAAGGTGAAGACTTCCACGTTGTAGCCAAGCTCCGCCAGGGTGGCGGCCGCCGAGGAGCCGGCCAGGCCGCTGCCGACCACCAGCACGGTGAACTTCCGCTTGTTCGCAGGGTTGACCAGCTTGATGTTGAATCGATGGTTATCCCACTTGTCGGCCATCGGCCCTTCGGGGATCTTGGAATCCGGGAGCATCCGGTGACTCCTTTTGCTGGGCTTGGGGAAGGCGAGTTATCCGGCGAGGAGGCTCGGGTCGTATTCGATGATGTTGGTCAACACGGCGATGGGAAAGCTGACGTTGCCGACGAGAACGATGGTCGCCACGCCGATGGCCAGCGGGCGGCGGAGCTGGTTGTAGCGGGGATTGTTGATGCCGAGGCTCTGGAACATCGAATAGATGCCGTGGTAGATGTGCATGGCCAGCGCCAGGTTGGCCACCACGTAGATGATGGCGACGACCGGGTTGGATAGGGAGCCGACCACATTGTGCTGAATTTCGCCTCGTTCCCACTCGTAGCCGGGAATGAGACCCCACGTCAGGTCAGCCAAATGGAAGATCAAGTAGGCCAGGAAGATGACGCCGGTGTAACGCATGCTGCGCGACGCGAAGTTTGCTGCCAGCCAGTCGCGTTTGGACTCGTAGGCGAAGTTCGTGGCCAGGTTCATTCTTGTCAGGCTGTAGGCCGAGTGGATGTGGAGCACGAACGCGCCGATGAGGCCGAGGCGGAGCACCCAGAGCAGGTGGGTGCGGGGCACGATTGGCACCAGCAGTTCCCGCAGCGATTCACCGTAGGCGTCGGCGTCGTAGATCAGCTCGCCCTGGTGTTGAACGACACCGAGATAGAGCTTGAGGTTTCCTGCCATGTGGACCAGCACGAAGCCGATCAACATCAGCCCGGTGAGGGCCATCACCCACTTTTTGCCGACCGCCGTCTGGTAGAGGCTGGCCGGGAACGGCAATTTCCTCTGCGTTGGGCGGAGTGGCCGGCTGGCACTATTGCCGCCCGTCACTGCCGATGTGGTTGTGGGTGCTGCCACCGGGAACCTCCCCGTTCGCTAGATCGAGCTCAACCCACTCGATGACGATAGCGCCCAGCCCTCTTTTCGGGCCAACCTCATGCTGTTTTCACTTGTCACCTTCGTGTCTCGGCCCACCGGCCCGCACACAGCGGTCCGCTTACCGGCCGAAGTGATACGTCAAGCGGATCACCAGACGTCGTAACCCCACCCCAACAATTCGTCCATTCGTTGGTAGAGGGAACGTTCGCCGTCGGGACAGTCTGCACCGCCACTCAAAATGCCGATGGCTTTCCCATCGAGGGTGTACAACGGGCCGCCGCTGTCGCCTGGCAAGGCGCAGATGTCGGTCTCGATCGCTTCGGTGATGTGGGTCACGCCGTCGAAACCGCGGTTGAACGCTCCGACGGATGTGACGCGGCCGCAGTGGGTGCCACTCGATCCGCCCGTAAAACAGACCGGCATGTCGACGTAGGCGGTGGCGATTTCCTTGATGTCCACCCGGTCGCCGTCGAGACGTTCATCGGGTCGATTGTCAAAATCGAAGTCTTCGTCGTACATGACTTCGCCGCGGGCGCCGTGGTTAAGGTCGTTGTGGAGGTGGACGAGGGCAATATCGTTTCCCGAACCATCCTGGAAGTTGCTGAGATAGGTGTCGCCGATATAGGTAGCGTCGCCCCAACCGTTTTCTAGGTCCCACACATCGTCGAAGACGTCCAAGCAGTGACCGACGGTGGCCAACCGATGCGGTTCTGTGCCTGATAAGAGGACTTCGGGGCGGCCCAACTCTCGCGCCGGAAGCGATGACTTGCGCAGAAACGGGCGGGGGGTTTGTTTGGTGCGTCTTGCTTGGCGTGGACGTGCGATTGGGGTTGTTTCCGACGCTAGTCGGCTGTCGCCTGAGTGGCCGGTCGCATCGCTTCGGCTGAGGGGATAACGACGGTCTGGTACCGGTTGGTCGCCAGGCGGTCATCGGAGGTCAGCTCAAGATCGATTTCCACCGCCCCCTGTCGCCCCGGGGCATCGAAAGCGAAATCGCCGACCTTCACGCAGGTATCGGCGCCGAGTTCCCCCGCCCAGGTGGTTGTGCGACGCCAGCCGTCGGCGGCCGATGCTCTGGCTATGACCCGCACGGCACCGAGCGCATACGGTAAGTCGTTGACGGCGTGAACGGCCAAGGTGAGCGGTTCCCCCGGCACGACGAGTTCCGGCGGTAAGTCGGCGATGATGACCACCGGACGACAGGCATCGATCAACGTGGCATGAGCTGGCTTGGGTCGTCGCTCAGAATCGAGAACCCCGAAACCACCGGCGCGGTCAACGTCGGCCAGGGCGAAGACACAAAACCCGCCCGTCGGTCGGTACTTGAGTCGGCGGAGGGTCTCGATCTGAGTTCGGATCATGTCGGCCTGGTAGGCCCGAGTGGCTGCTGCCCACGACGTGCCGTTGCCGTACGCCCGCCGAGGTAGATAGCGATTGAACGCACCGATCTCTGCTCCGGCCCACGTCGGTGCCGTCTCGTCCCAGTCTTCGACCGACACCGATTGGCTACCGATACCTCCGGGGAACGCACCGAGGCGAGGCCAACGTCGAAGAACCTCCGCCAAATCCGAGGCTTGGCCAGCGTGCCACCCAAGCCACAGATGGGCGTCGGACCCGGCAGGATCGCCGGGGCTTGGCAAACTACCGGAGCGGGTGATCGTCGATCGAGTGTTGTCGGCGTTTCTGAGTTCGCGGCCAACGATCGGATCGAGAATCGAACGGTTCCAGGTTGGCAAAATATGGCGGGCGAAATGGCGGCCAACGGAGAACGGCCACCGCCCGATACCGCCGCGACCCGGCTCGGGGAGGACCGGCTGGTTAGATTCGACGTGACCGCACCACAACGCAACCGATGGGTGATGGCCAAGCTGATCCACCGCGGCCCGAGCGAGGGCCTTCGCCCGGGTACGGACCTTGGAGGAATAGCCGCCGACCAACGGCAAGTCCTGCCAGATCAATAGGCCGAGGCGGTCCGCCTCCTCGTAGATCTCAGGTCGGCCGATGTGGCCGAAGACGCGAACCATATCGAGGCCCGCCTCGCGCACGGTGCGTAGGTCGTCCCGCAACGTATCTGCTGGAACGGCATTGAGGAAGGGGTCGGCTGGCCCGTAGGCGATGCCTTTCACAAACAGACGATGACCATTGACCGACCACAGGTGATTGTCGATGTCGATCCGACGAAGCCCGGTCCGCCAATCGGTTCGGTCCGAGACAGCGCCATCGGCCAACCGAACCGCCACCGAAACATCGTAACGAGGTTGGTCGCCTCGGCCGCCGTCGGCGCTATGGCCCGCATCGACTCCGGCCAAAGCGGCCGGCCACCACCGTTGTGGCCTATCGATAGGCACGGTCCATTCGATTCGATTCTCCCCGGACGCCAGCTGATGATGTTCGGCTCCACCAGCGGCCGCTTCGCCGTCCGGTGCGAGGACAGAGGTGTCTATCCGTACCTCTTGGTGTTCGACGGCGTGAAGTACGAGACGGATCAACAACTCGGCTTGGTCGGCGTCGGCCTTGGTACAAAGTAGGCGGGCATGACGAATGGCCACCGGACCGGTCCGCTCGATCGACACCGGCCGCCAAATGCCACCAGGACAAACCGATGGGGCGAGGGGACCGGTTTGCAGCGACCCGGTTAACGAGGTGTTGGTTCGACTGCCCTGCCCTTGGACCGGGCATGAAACCTCGACGGCCAGTACGTGCTCATCGGCCGCCGCCATCTGGGTCGTCACCTCGAAGCTGTTAGCCGAAAAATACCCTTCGGCATCACCGACATAGGTGCCGTCGAGCCACACCTCGGCTGTGCTGAGCACACCATCGAAGCGAAGCCACAGCCGCTGATCCTCGGCAGGGGATGGGTGGGTGAAGCGATGCCGATACAGCAGCGGGGCGGTGTGGTCGGCGTATGGTTCGACTTCGGCCCAATGGCCGGGCACGTCGATCAGGGGCCAGTTGCTGTCGTCGAGGTCGGCATCGGCGCCGGTTCGTTGCAGCTCGTTGTTTAGCGGAGCGGCGCGCCAGCGTCCAGAGAGGTCTGTGTTGTCGATGGGGAGAGTCTACGAAGTAGTCCGATGCGACGGTGGGTCGCGATTCCGTTAGCCCGACAAAGTTGCGTCTCGTTCGATTCGAGACACAATGGTTAGGTGGTGGAGAGTGCGAGTTCGGGGATTCAGGAGTTCTCGTCCCGGCTGCGCAGTGTGTTGGCAGCCACTTCGGAGCGTCGGGCTGGCACGCTAATCGGGATTTTCGTCGTCGTGAGCATGCTTTTGGTGATCGTTGCCAGCGCCCGGCCATCGCCGGCGGTCGATACCAGCCTGGCCTGGGCCAGTAGCTACGCCGTCGACGGTGTCTGCTACTGCTCCGGCGATCTGAGCGACGACATCGCCAGCACAGACTACGACGGTCAAAGCGTCGGTTCGATATGTTCTCGTATCGGGTCAGGTCCCATCGTTGGGCGGATCCACTACAACACGGTCCAATGCGGGAGTGAACCTGCCGGCGTTGGAGAGCGTTCTTTGGACGGCGAGGTGCTGCAAGACGAATTGGTGTGTCCCGGCCGGGTCGGTGATGGGGTCTCCTGCAACAGCGACACCGGACCAACATGGGATCTCAGTTTCCTCCAACTTGCCTCTGCGCCCGAGGTAACGACTACCGTGCCGGCCACAACGTCGACGGCACCGACGACGAGCGAACAACCGGAACTGGCGGCCATGTCGCTGCGAATCATCGACGCCCGATCTCAACGCGACGTTGGAGTGGTTTTCGACCGAGTTGACCAAACCGTGCCGTTGGCCTCCATCCCGGCAGACGCCCTGGCCTTCGACCTACTCGGTGCACCCGAGGGTACGCAGAGTGTCGCCTTCGAGGTCTTCGGTGCCCTCGACCATTTCAAGATCGAAAACGTCCCTCCTTATTCCATGTTCGGCAACGCCGGACCTGCATACGCTGGTGGATCATTCGGCCCCGGCACCTACGTGGTGGACATTCAAGCCTTCGATGGACCCGATGGTTTAGGCCGGCAACTGGCGGCCCAGACGATCTCGTTCACGATTAGCGCGTGACCAGCGAGCGCATCACCAATCAACGCAAGACTGGCCAACGCAAGATTGTCGACCCGATTCATCGTTCCGGCCTGCCGGACTCTACTGTCTGAGAGTGGATAGTCGACCTGAAACATTGGGAGCACTACGGCGGTCCGGCTGGAGTTCGCGTCTCATAAAGGACGAGATCCGCCAGAACGCCATCGACCGGATCAAGACCGGTGAGCGATTGTTTCCCGGTGTGCTCGGCTATGACGACACGGTGCTCCCGCAGCTGGAGCACGCTGTTCTCGCTGGCCATGATCTGATTTTTCTCGGAGAGCGGGGGCAGGCCAAGACCCGAATAATCCGCGCCCTGACCGGCTTGCTCGATGAGTGGATGCCCATCATCGCCGGATCGGAGATAAACGATGATCCCCTCCATCCGATCTCAAAGTACGCCATTGACTTGGTGGCCGAACACCAAGACGACACCGAGATCGAGTGGGTTCGACGCGACCATCGTTTCGGAGAAAAGCTGGCAACACCGGACACGTCGATCGCGGACCTGATCGGCGAAGTGGATCCGATCAAAGTAGCCGAGGGTCGATACCTGTCCGACGAGCTCACTCTCCACTATGGGCTTGTGCCCCGGACCAACCGTGGTGTGTTCGCTATCAATGAGCTGCCGGATTTGGCCGAACGGATCCAGGTCGGCTTGTTGAACGTGCTGGAGGAGCGCGACATCCAGATCAGGGGATACAAAGTCCGACTGCCGCTCGACGTGTTGCTTGTGGCATCGGCAAACCCTGAGGATTACACCAATCGTGGTCGCATGATCACCCCGCTCAAGGATCGCTTTGGGGCGCAGATCCGAACCCACTATCCGATCGATGTCGAAACCGAGATGGCGATCGCCCGCCAAGAGGCGCGGCTCCCAACAGATGGCCCGGTGACGACTCTGCCCGAGTTCATGGAGGAGCTGGTGTCGACGTTTACCCACCTAGCTCGCTCAAGCCCCCAGATCAACCAGCGATCTGGTGTGTCGGTCCGTCTCACGGTGGCCAACACCGAAACGTTGGTTGCCGCGGCTACCAGACGAGCGCTCCGTCTCGGCGAGGGCGACGTGGTGCCCCGCGTCAGCGATCTCGACGCCCTCATCGCTTCGACCGCCGGCAAAATCGAGATCGAGACCTTGGAGGAAGGTCGGGATGGTGAGGTTATCGACAACCTGCTCCGGGCTGCGGTGCTGACCGTATTCAAGGCACGATTCTCCGGTGAGCACGTGCGCCGAGTGGTCGACGCGTTCGACGAAGACCTCGTCGTCAACGCCGGCGACGACCTCCCAATTTCGGCGTATATCGACCTGCTGGACAACACGCCGGGGTTGGCCGATCCGGTGGCTGAATTGGTCGGTGACGAGGTGTCCGATGGGGTCAAGGCCGCGGCCATCGAATTGCTGCTGGAAGGCTTACACCTAGCGAAGCGGCTAAACAAGGATTCGGTCGGTGGACGGGCCAGCTACCGGGCTCG
>CALIFY010000019.1 GCA_938021675.1 uncultured Acidimicrobiales bacterium | reverse complement strand
CTGAGGCCGAACGACTGCCATCGTCGACCACGAGATGAAGATGACGCTTCCCTACCGAGCGACCGTGTTCGGTATTGGGCTGAAGGAGTGCAACCATTTTCTCAGTCTCCTCAAGAAGTGTGACAATGAACGACGAGAGACGCCTGACGATCGAACTAGCGTTCGACTGTAGGTCGAACGCTAGTTCGATGCAACTTCCGCCCGGACGCCACAATCACCCCTGCCAATCGATCTTTGATAAATCGGCAACCATGCCGAACATTCGTTCCTCGCTATGGCATAGTGGAAGCGGCCGGCCAAACGGATGTTCGACCACAGGGTCGGGTAGACCTCGGCCGACCAGGAAGAATTCGGTACCACCACCAAACCGGTACCACCACGAAGTTCGGAACAACACGAAGTTCGGAACAACACGAAGTTCGGAACAACACGAAGTTCGGAACAACACGAAGTTCGCAACAACACGAAGTTCGCAACAACACGGCATCAGGAGTTCTACATGCGGGAATTCATAGGCGGCGATAGTGGAGTTCGCGTCGGTCCGATTACCACGGACAGCCAGAGCTACCACGATGGAGAGGGCAAGAGGTGAGCGAGCACCAACTGACAACACGGCAACACTCGATCCTTGAATTCATAGAGCAAACCCTCAGGGATCGGGGATACCCACCATCGGTCCGCGAGATCGGCGCCGAGGTCGGGCTCAACTCACCCTCGTCGGTTCATTCCCACCTCGCAACACTGCAACGCCACGGTTACCTGGCTCGAGATCCCTCGAAACCCAGGGCCTTACAAGTGTTGTGGGATCCGGTAAGCGGTGCCCACGATGTCGAACGTCGGCCGCTTCGCCACGTTCCCCTCGTCGGCCAGGTGGCGGCCGGGACCGACGTCCTCGCCGAAGAGCACGTCGAGGAGATGTTGCCGGTCCCCACCGATCTCACCGGAGATGGTGGCGAACTGTTCATGCTCACAGTTCGAGGCGATTCCATGGTTGAGGCCGGCATTCTCGACGGCGACTACGTCGTGGCACGAGTACAAAAAACGGCCGAAAACGGTGATGTTGTCGTGGCTGGAATTCCCGGCGATGAAGCGACGGTCAAGACCTACACCAAGAAGCGGGGAAAGATCATTCTCGTCCCCGCCAACCCAGCGTTGCAGCCGATGGAGTTCACTCCATCCGAAGTCCAGGTCTTCGGTCGAGTGGTCACCGTCATGCGCAGGCTATAGAGAGACTTCCGCGCCGAACGGGCACAGACGAAAAAGTTGAGTGAGGTGGACTGATCTTGATCGGTCCACCTCACTCGCGATTCACGCCGGTTAGGTGTGAATCCTTCTTCCCCCTCAAGCAGATCACGTCTCGGCAACTAGTGCCTCTGTCACTCGTTTCTCGCTCGACTCAGCGCACCAGCGTCACAACCCGACGCCGCCGAATCGAGCCAGTCGCTCGTCCGTTGCTCGTCCGTTGCTCGGCATCCGACCTGTATAAAACTGCTATCCCTGGCTAGGGACGAGGGCGGAATGTTCGTTCGCAATGCCGTACTCCAAAGACCAGAACGCACGTGACAATCTGTACCGTTCGTCCCACGGTTTCCGACGAGACTCTTACACCGTACTAGATCCTCAAGTGACAGTTCAATGCCCACCGGACAGTGACCCGGAGCCGATGCCAAGCCACCGGACAGTCACTGGGCCCACTGATCGATGCAGGTCGTTCAGCTGCTTACAAGACTGGCCAAGGCGTTATAAACCACTTCGGTCGGTTGGCGAACGAGATGCTCCTCCGCAGCGTGAGCCACGGTAGGATCGCCGGGGCCAAAGTTGGTGGCCGGCACTCCAAGAGCGCTGAATCGGGCCACGTCGGTCCAGCCCAGTTTGGCTCGGACCTCAAGGCCGTTGTCATCGACCAGCCGACGCAAGAGGTCATGACTGAGTGACGGAGCGCAGGCTGGCGAGCGATCGAGGACCACAAGGTCATCATCGTCTTCGAGATCATCCCCCAGAAACGATCGGAACCAGGCCTCGGCCTGCTCTGGGCTACGGTCGGGTGCGTACCGAAAGTGGACACGCAACGCCCCCCGATCAGGCACGACATTACCGGCGACACCGCCCTCAACCCACACCGCCTGAACCGACTCGCGATACGTGCAACCATCGATGGTCGGTGTCCGCGCCTCATACTGGTCAAGCCTGGTCAACATCGACCCGAGACGGTGAATCGCGTTTCGTCCCATCCATGGGCGGGCGGTATGCGCCCTGGCACCAGACAAGGTGATCTCAAACCGCATAGTGCCTTGACATCCGGCCTCGATCGCCGCCGATGTCGGCTCGCCCAGGATCGCACAATCGCCAGCGAGAAGATCAGGCCGTTCAGCTGCCAGCTCGTTCAGCCCACTATGTTCCTGGGCTACCTCCTCGCGAGCGTAAAAGACGAAACTCAAGTCGACGGTCGGCTCGGTCACCGTCCGGGCGAGAGCAAGAAAGACAGCGAGCCCACCTTTCATGTCCGACGACCCTAACCCCCACAACACATCGCCATCGATGCGAGCGGTACCGTTGCCGTTGACCGGGACCGTGTCTGTGTGGCCGGCCAAGATGAGACGTTGCGATCGCCCAAGATCGGTGCGGGCGACGAGATTGTCGCCAACTCGATCCACCTGCAAATGATCCAGTCGACCAAGTTCACCCTCGAGCCAATCGACGAACGGGCCCTCTTCGAACGAGACCGATGGACGGTCGACAAGATCGGCGGTAAGCGCCAACAGATCAGTCATAACCCAACCGTACCGGGTACTCTGATCCACGATGGCCACGACAAAGGCTCAGACCGACACGCCGGTGGCGGCCGGAGAACACGCCCAGCAAGGGTTCAGTCGATCGATTTTGATCTCCGGAGTCCGCTGCCTCCTGACATACGTGCTCCTACCGTTCGTCGCCCCATTCATTGGCCTCGCCCCCGGGGTCGGGCCAACCATCGGGCTGATCATCGGAAGTATCGCCATCGCCGCCAACGTATTCAGTATCCGTCGGTTCTGGCGAGCCGACCACCGGTGGAAAAAGCCGGTGACCGCCTTACATCTCGCAGTCATCGTGCTCCTTGTGATTCTGCTCGGACTCGATATCGGTCAGCTCATCGGCTGATGCGATCGGCTCCCCTTCACCGTCGGGGTGGGCCGTTTCAATGAGGTTGATCTATCTCGTGTCGGGCCTGAGCTTCGTCGCCGTCGGCGGCATCGGAGTAGTCATCCCTGGTCTACCTACCACGGTGTTCTTTATCTTGGCCGCCTGGTGCTTTTCGCGCTCCAGCCGTCGACTGGAACTGTGGGTCCTCAACCTTCCCGGTATCGGACCGATGGTCGCCGATTTTCGGGCCGGACTCGGCATGCCAAGGCGAGCCAAAGTAGTGGCCATCGGTTGCATCGTCGCCGCGGTGACCGTAAGCGCTGGGCTCCTGATCAACGGCTCAACGGTCCGGATCCTAGTTGTCGCATTCGGCCTTATCGGCGTTGCCTACATCGGCATCATGGTCCCCACCCGCGAGCGGGTACTGGCCGACCGCCTGGCCTCCTCGGACATCGACGGAAGGGCCGACACCGGCACCTGACCGGGGGTACGTCGCTCACCGGTCGCGTCGGCGCACCCTATTGGCTCGAGTGAAGCGCTTCGTTAATTCCCCCCCACCGAGACGAGTCGGCTTGACGAACTTCGACGACACCGGTCGTCGAGTTGCGGAGGAAGAGCAATCCCGACTGGCCCGACAGCTTCCGCGCCTTGACGGTCTCGCCGTTCGGCAACGTGACCACCGAACCACCGGTGACATACAGCCCCGCCTCGACCGTGCATCCATCGCCGAGCGAAATCCCAATGCCGGCGTTGGCACCGATCAGACACTGTTCACCAACGGAAATAACCTCACTCCCACCGCCAGACAGCGTTCCCATTATCGACGCGCTCCCACCGATGTCGCTGTTGGCCCCAACTCGCACACCAGCGCTAATCCGACCTTCCACCATCGCTGCTCCGAGAGTGCCGGCATTGAAGTTGACGAAACCTTCATGCATCACCGTCGTGCCCTCGGCAAGATGAGCCCCGAGGCGAACCCGGTCCGCATCGGCGATACGAACCCCCGATGGAACCACGTAGTCGGTCATTCTCGGGAACTTGTCGACCGACGTGACCGATAGGTGATGACCCTGCTCGGCGACGAGAGACCGAAGTTGATCGACCCGCTCGGGGGTAACCGGCCCAGCCGTCGTCCACGCCACATTGTGAAGTTGGCCGAAAATCCCATCGACGTTGATGCCGTGGGGAATCGCCTCCCGGCGAGACAGCAGGTGTAACCGGAGGTACGCGTCAGCCGTATCGGTCGGCGGCGCCGAAAGATCAGCGATCGTGGTGCTAATAACCTCACCCCGAACCAACCCAAGCGACTCCGCAAGACAGGAACGAGCCGGTTCGATCGAATCGTTGGCCGACGGGTACCAGGCATCGAGGCGGGCGCCGGTAGCGACATCGACATAACTGTGTCCGGTAGCGGTGACTGACATGGCGGTTAGTGTATGGCCAGAGATCTCCGGTCGGCGGCTATCCACCCGCGGCTTCGCCGGCCCTGGGCATTCCCAAATTCAGCCGACGCTGAGGTGACCAGAAGCAAGGGTTGCCCAGAAGCGGACGCTACAGCGAAAGGCCGAGCCGGTCGGCGGCCAGGCCAAGGCGGTCATCGGGTTGGACGACGGCGATGCGGACATGGCCAGCTCCCTGGGGACCATAGAACTCGCCGGGGCTGACCAACATTCCAGCCTCGGTGGCGAGACGGCGAGCGAACGACCATGCATCACCGTTAGGGGCGGGAGCCCACAAGTAAAAACCTCCGCCCGGCATCGGTGCCTCGACATCGAAGGCCGCCACGATCCGTCGAGTGAGCTCCAATCGCTGGTGGTACCGCTCCCGTTGGACCTCGACGTGACCTTCGTCGGAGAACGCGGCGACAGCGGCAGCCTGAACCGGACCGGGCTGAAGAAAGCCAGCGTGTTTTCGCACCTCGCCGAGATAATGGATGACATCGGGATCCCCGGTATAAAAACCGGCACGAGCCCCAGCCAAGTTCGACCGTTTCGACAAGGAATGAACGGCGATCGCTCCGTCCAGACCACTTGTCACGATCGACTGAGGGCGGCCCTTCCAGGTAAACGCCGCGTAACATTCGTCAGACGCCACGAGCACGTTGTTGTCGCGCCCCCAACGGTAAGCGGCGGCGAGATCGTCGAGCCCACCGGCTGGGTTCCCGGGAGTGTTGATCCACAGGCACAGCGCGCGATCTGCATCGGTTGGATCGATGGCCGAGAGGTCGAGCCGCCACCGTTCATCGACCGGTACCGGAACGGCTCTGCACCCTGCGAGAGTTGCCCCCATCTCATAGCTCGGATAGCTAACGGCGGGGAACAACACGGTGTCACGGCCCGGGCTCCGGAGCCGCAACCAATGGGGAAGCCCGGCAACAAACTCTTTTGATCCAATGGTGGCCCGAACGTCGTCGCCATCGATATCGCTCCCGACTAACCGATTGAGCCATCCAGCGGCTGCATCGCGGAAGGCCTGCGTGCCGATACTGGGCGGGTAGCGGCGCTCGGAACCCGACTCGGCTAACGCCTTCACCACCGGATCAGGCGGTGGGTCGAATGGCGTACCGATCGACAAGTCGACGGCACCACCGTCGTGAGCCTCGGCGATGACCTTCAACTCGGTCAGCCGGTCGTATGGGTATGGGGGTGGAACGAATCCCGCCGCTGAGTCAACCCCATCATCGGCGGACAATGCATCGGTCATGGGCCTACTGCTCTTTCGGTGGTCAGTCGTCAAACTTGGCCACGACGAACTCGGCGAGGCGGCTGGCCGACGCCGGCTCGAAACGAGCCATGATCCGCATGCCATCGTTCTCCGAGTCCTCGGAGACGACCTCCCCTTCGCGGTGGGCGGCAGCCACGATATCGCCCCTGGCCCATGGCACGAACAGTTCGTAGAGATCGGTCATGGCCCGAAGGCGATCACCGATGGCGGTCAACAAGTCTTCGATTCCTTTGCCGCTAGAGGCAGAAACGGCCACCGAACCGGGATGGTGTTCGGCCAACTGCGTGGCCTCTGGAGACAGGTCCGCCTTGTTGAACACCAGCAGTTGGGGAATTTCGTCGGACTCGATGTCGGCCAACACCTCGCGAACGGCGTCGATGTGCGCATCGGGGTCGACGGTCGAGCCATCGACCACGTGAAGAAGTAAGTCGGAGCCAGCCGAGACCTCAAGGGTCGATTTGAACGCTTCGACCAGTTGGTGAGGCAATTTTCGCACGAAACCAACCGTGTCGGTCAACAAGATCTGCTCCCCACCCGGGAGTTGGAGTTTCCGGGTCGTCGGATCGACGGTGGCGAACAGGCGATCCTCGACAACCACATCGGCCCCGGTCAGTCGACGCAACAACGACGACTTACCGGCGTTCGTGTAACCGACGATTGAGACCGTACGAAACGGCGATCGATGCCGTGCCTTTCGTTGGTTGGTGCGTCGAGCAGAAATGTCCGCCAGATTTCGCTCCAGTTTGTGCATTCTGCGGACCAGACGCCGCCGATCTACCTCCAACTGGGTCTCGCCAGGACCGCGGGTACCGATACCACCGGCTTGCTGGCTGAAATCTCGTTTGCCTCGAAGCCGCGGGAGACGGTACCGGAGCTGAGCGAGCTCGACCTGCGCCTTCCCCTCGGCCGACGTGGCATGTTGAGCGAAAATGTCGAGGATGACGGCCGTGCGATCGAGCGCAGACCGTTTAAGCATCCGCTCCAGATTGACTTGCTGGCCGGGGCTCAGTTCATCGTCGAATACGACCGTGTCAGCATCGATAGACAGTGACGAGTCGAGTATTTCTTGGACCTTTCCCCGACCGACGAATGTGGCCGGATCTGGCCGGTCGCGTCGTTGGACGATCCTGTCGAGGGCGTCGGCTCCCGCAGTGTCGATCAGTTGTTCCAGCTCGTCGAGCGATGCATCGGTCTCAGCGTCTGACTGGTTGGCCGTCGTTACCCCGACAAGCACGATCCGCTCCCGGAAGCTCCGATCGATCAGGCCATCGACGACCCCGCCATACTCGCCAAACGCGCCACGGTGCTCGCCAAGCTCAGCTTCGACCTGTTCCAGAAACTCCCGGTCTTCGGGACCGGGCTGATCGCTCATCGCCAGTCCCCGTCCGCGACCCCGTATTCGGCTGGAGCGACGGTCGCCACATGAGTCGCCGGTCCGGTCAACACGATCTCGTCGGCGGCGAGCCCAACCTCCGCCGCGCCACCCGGCATCTTGACCGTCAACGACGTCACCTCATCGGCCAACAGACCGGCTCGTTTGGCCGCCCATGCGGCGGCACATGCGCCAGAGCCGCAGGCTTGGGTCACACCGACGCCCCGCTCCCATACCATCAGGTCGAGCATCCCATCAGGCCCAACAGCAGCGACGTGGACATTGCAGCCGGTTGGGTAGTCGGCTTCGATTACCGGGCCGATAGTGGCCATGTCGATCTCCTCGACCGAGTCGACGAAGGCGACGAGATGGGGGTTTCCGATATCGACGCCAACCTGATGATCGACGACAAGGCCGAGTTCGGCCCACCGCTCGCTCGGCCCAGGTCCTTCGACCGCCTTTCCCATACCCGCCTTGACCAGGACCTCGTTCGGCGCCGTGCCAGAGTCTCGGGCCAGCACCACGACCGACCGCGTGCCAGCATCGGTTTCGATCTCAAGCTCATGGTCGACCGACGGGTCGAGCGCGAGGTGGTGAACGAGCGCCTGACCCAGGCATCGGATTCCGTTGCCGCTTATTTCCGCCCGCCCTCCGTCGGCGTTCAACAGAACCATTCGCCAACGATCTGCGCCAACCGGCGTGGCCACGATAAGGCCGTCGGCTCCGATGCCGAGACGACGATCGCACCAACGGCGAGCCGTTTCAGCGCCGAACGCAGTGCCGGCCGTGTCGGCGGTGTCCGCCCCTTCGGCCACGACTATTAGGAAGTCGTTCCCGAGACCATGATGTTTGGTAAGGATTGGGGCGTTGCGGAATTCGATCGGCAGAGGTCCGTCGGTCATTGGTCTCGTTTCGCTTGCGTGCATCCAGTGTCGCAGGTCCGACGGCGGTTCGGCATCCGGATTTCACCGTGATGATCCGGATGCCCGAAGACCATCATCTTTCCAGTGTTGAACTATCTGCTGTCCGAGATCGGCGGTCGTCGCGTCGAACCAAGTGATTCGAGGGTCGCGGCGAAACCAGCGCTGCTGTCGTCTAGCAAACCGTTTCGTGCGGCGCCGTGCCTCATCGAGGGCCTCATCGAGGCTCAATAGCCCATCCAAATGGGAGGACAACTCTCGGTACCCGAGCGCCTGAGATGCGGTCCGCGACCAGCCCTGTGGCCCGGCCGAAGCTCGCAACCGTTCGATTTCGTCCAGCAGGCCAGTGGCCAATTGTTCGTCGTAGCGTTCGTCGATCCGGCGATCCAGCAGGTCTCGATCGATCTCGAGCCCTACCTGAACGAATCGGGTCGCACCGTACCGGTCGACCCCAGGTCCGAACGACGAGAACGGTCGGCCGGAACCGATCGTTACCTCCAAGGCCCGAACGATCCGTCTGCGGTTCGACGGCAACATCTTCTCCGCCGCGGCCGGATCCATGTGTTGCAGCCTGTTCCACAACCCGACGGTGTCCGGATCCGACTCAAGCTCCCGTCGGACATCGGGGTACTGATCAGGAATCGAGAAGTCGTCCACCAAGGCTCTGACGTACAACCCGGTTCCCCCGACGACGATCGCCGACGCGCCACGCGACTCGATGCCATCGATCGCGGTGCGGGCCTCGGCCTGGAATCGGGTGACCGTATAGTCCTCGCCAAGACCGACCACGTCGACCAGGTGATGAGGAACCGCGGCCCGTTCGGTCAGGGTCGGTTTTGCCGTGCCGATGTCCATCCCTCGGTAGACGGCCATGGCGTCGGCCGACACGACCTCAACATTTGGGCACGACTGAGCGATGGCCAGGGCCAGCGCCGTTTTGCCAGAGGCCGTTGGCCCGACGATCACCAACGGGTTTTTGACGGGCACTGGCGACACGACCATCGCAGGTGTGTTGTCGGCAGGCAGGGACACGCCATCAGCGTATGAAGGCGCGGCGCTGATTCCGTTACCGGTCGTGATCGGTCGACGCAAGATCGGCGACGATTCCCAGCAGGGCGGCACTCACCGCCGCCGGCTCAACCACCTGATGTAGATGGTCGCCGTCGAGTCGTCTGCTGAGCCACCCCGCAGCCCGGGCGTCGTCGAACGCATCCCCATAACCGGGTCCGAACGACAAGAAGGCCTTGCCGACATAGCGAGGTAGTTCAGGAACCGGGCATCCTTGATCGAACCAGGATCGAGGAACCGGAGGTGCCTCGCTGAAGACTTGGTCCCGCGCCTCGGGATCGATAACCAAACCTTCGACCAGCGATCCCCACCATCGAGGCCAGGGCGGAAGGTAGTCGTCGGGACGTACCATCCCGTCGAGCATCGAGGCGTAGCGATGACACGAACCGGTCAAGGCTCGGCCGTCGGGAAATCGACCATCGACCAAAATCATGGCGTCGATCGGCCATCCTTTGCCGATGAGGCGGTCGACGACCAATGGTGCACGCGGGCAGGCCGCTGAGTGGGCGACGACAACGGTCGGCAAATCATCGGCCGGTGGATCGGTGGTCAAGATCTCGTTTACCCACGGCGTGATGTGGTCGACCTCGGCCGTCGTCGTCATGTCGGGGGCTGCGATGATCGCCGGCTGGTTGAGCTTGACCAGCCTCGTCGCGACCGGTTGCCAAGACGCCGGCCCAAGCAACGGGCTTGGGATGAAGAGCCAGCTCCGTTTGGCGTGTCGCAACAAACGCTCCTCCCAATTCGTCGATCGTCTGGTTGCACCCTGTCAAAAAGGTCGACCGACATGCAAGTCCTCGGCCGAATACCAGGCGGCAGACAAGTTCAAAGAGCAACCACGGGAATCTTGGTTCGATGACGAGCCCGCGAGGTGACCTCCACCAGTTCACCGAGTAGGTACTGATGGGAAGCGTCGGTCACCCGGGCGGTGGCGTACGTGCCGGGCCGCAACGGATCGGAGGCGAAGTGGACGAGCTTGTTTTGAGCCGTGCGGCCGGTGAGAACGTTCGGGTCCTTTTTTGATGGACCCTCGACGACGATTTCTTCGGTACGACCGACCCTGGCCCGGTACCGGGCCAGTGCGGACCGTTCGATCACCGTCCGCAATCGGGCATAGCGATCCTTCACCTCTTCCGGGTCGCAGAAGCGGTCGGCCATCTCGGCCGCCTCGGTACCGGGCCGAGGGGAAAACACGAAGGTGAAGGCACTGTCGAATTGAGCTTCGGCCGCTACTTCAAGGGTTGCGGCGAAGTCGTCCTCGGTCTCGCCCGGAAATCCCACGATGATGTCGGTCGAAACAGCGAGATCGTGTATCGTCGCCCGCGCTTCGGCCAGTCGGGCCAAGTACCGGTCGGCCGTATACCCCCGGTGCATGGCCGACAGTACCCCGTCCGACCCGGACTGCAGAGGGAAGTGAAGGTGGGGGACGACGGCCGGCGTCTCAGCCATGGCCTCGAACACGTCGAGCGTCATGTCTTTTGGGTGGGGGCTGGTGAACCGCAGGCGACGGAGTCCGTCGACCGCCCCAACGGCCCGCAGCAGCGAAGCGAACCGTGGCCGAACCCGCACATCATGCCCGGCCCGACGATCGGTGAGGGCAAGGTCTCGGCCATACGAGTTCACGTTTTGGCCGAGCAGCGTGATCTCGGTGACGCCGTCGGCAACAACGTTTTCGGCTTCGGCCACAATGTCTTCGAAGGGGCGACTGATCTCTTTACCCCTGACCGATGGCACGATACAAAAGGCGCAGGAGTTGTCACAGCCGATCTGGATGGTGAGCCAGGCGGCGTAGTCGGTGGTGCGCTTGGCCGGGAGCGCGGACGGGAACGACTCGTGATCATCGATCGCCGCTTCGTCCCAAATCTCGGTGACCGGACCACCGGCCCGTGCTTCGGCCAGCAGTTCGGTGGCCCGGTGGACGTTGTGGGTACCAAACACCACGTCGACATGCCCAGCTCGTTCCTGGATCGTGTCGCGGTCCTTCTGGGCCAGGCAGCCGGCTACAACTATTTGGAGGTCGGGGTTGGCCTCCTTGAGACCTTTGAGGTTGCCGAGGGCACCGTAGAGCTTGTTGTCGGCGTTCTCCCGGATACAGCAGGTGTTGAGCACCACGACATCGGCGTCGTCCGCCTCATCGGTGGCGACATAGCCATCCTGTTGGAGCAGTCCAGCGATCCGCTCCGAATCGTGCTCGTTCATCTGACAGCCGTAGGTGCGAATCGAGTACGTCCGGGACCGTGTCACCAAAACGACGATATCGCCAATTCGTAGCTGCTATGAGCCCGTCGTGCCTCGTCAACGATTGCCCAGCTGAATCCCGGTAGGGCATGGCCAATGCCCCGGCCCATCCCATCGAGTCTTCGGGCGGAGAGGTTTTTGGTCGGTCTCTGTCGTCTGGGTGACGTTGCGACCGACGAGGGTACTGGCATGGTGGTAGCCACCACAGAGACCAGCATCGACAATCACCAGTCCACCCCATCCGCAGCGGCATTTGGCCGGAGCAGCACCGACAGAACCCAACTCCTTTGACTATCGACACCGAATTGCCCCCCGACGGCGGGCCCGCATTCCAGCAACCAACGCCCCCAAACTCAACCGACGAGAAGAACCGTGGTCTCAACTGGTTCTTCGTCTTGTCGGGGTGGGTCTTGGTGATCGGAATAACCGGCCTGCTGTACCTACGGTGGCAGTCTCCGAGCCGTTCGATACTGATCGGGCTCGTCGGCCTAACCCCGCTATTGGTGATCCCATATGTGTTCGCCGTGCTTAGCGCCTGGCTCGGTAGGAGCAACACGCTGCGAACGGTGACCGCGGCGCTCACCGTCGGCTTGGTGTACACCACCTCACCGGTTGACGCCATCGTCGGTTGCAGGGCCACCTCGGCACCCGACGAGATAACGATCTATACCGCCAACGTCCTCGCCGGCGGTGGCCGTCCGGCCGACGTTGCGGCGTCGATCTTGGCTAACGATCCAGACATCGTGGTGATGCAAGAGATCATGCCGGCCTTCTCCGAAGTCATCGCCAACGATTCCCGGCTAGATGACTACCCACACCGCAGCGAGGCCGCTCGTGAGGGGCGTGGTGGCACCGTCATCTGGAGCCGATGGCCAATATCGGACGTCACCAGTCCACGGGTCGGCGGTACACGATTCCTCGTGAACGCCAAGATCGACGGCCCAGATGGGGCCTTCCTGATGTCGGGCGTGCACACGACGGCGCCGGCCCAAGACTGGAACGTCGCAAACTGGCACGAGCAATTTCAAGCACTCGAACGCATCGACACCGACGGGCTCCCCCACATCATTGCCGGAGATTTCAACGCCACGACCGATCACCAACCGATGCGCAGGCTCTTGGCCAACGGCTGGACTACCGCCCACGAAGAAAAGGGTTGTGGGTTCGATGCAACGTGGCCGGTGGATCATGGCCTTCCGTTCGCCGTGTACCGGCTCGATCACGTGCTGGTCACCGACGACTTTGAGGTCCTCCGGGTCGAGTTCGCCGACCCTGCAGGCAGCGACCACAAACCGGTTGTCGCTGCGGTCCGACTCGCCGACTAACCGAGCCGGTCAATCTTGTCTCGCGGCGTCGGCATCGGCCAAGACGACCGAGTGAGCTGGACGGATGAGGCCGGCCGGAATCGACATATCGCCGGCCAACAACCGACCAAGGGTTTCGGCCTTGTCCGATCCGCTCACCAACCACACCGCCATCCTGGCCCGGTCGAGCACCGGACGGGTGAGCGAGATACGACGTGTCCCCTGATACTCCTCGGTTACCCCAACGTACTGGCGCAGCTCGTCGACCAACGGGTCGCCGGGCAACAACGACGCGGTGTGACCATCGGCCCCAAGACCGAGATGGACGAGATCGATCATCGGAGGGTCACCGGCCACCGCTACCAGATCAACACAGAACCGATCGAGGACCGCGGCTGCGGTCGATGGGTCGCCGTCGACGTCGCCCAGCAGCAGTTCTTCGACCGGCAGCGGAAGCCAACTGCAACCAAGATTGCCGAAGACAGCTCGTTGTCCCATCAGGTTCCGACGCTCATCATCGCCGGCCACCAGCCGCTCATCGACCTGAAGGAATACGACCTGCTCCCAGCTAAGCGGTCGGGTAGCGAGCGCCTCGAACACCGGTGTCGGCGTCGATCCACCACTGAGCGCAACAACGCATCTGTCCCGGGCTTCGATGGCGGCATCGATAGCGGCGGCCATGATGTCGGCCGCCCGATCAGGCCATCGATCGGTTGCCGCGATGTCAAGAATATGGAGGTCGTGTCCCACCAATTGCAGCGTACTGGGCCAGTGCGCTCACCCCGCCGACCGCGGCCCGCCGACCGGCAGCTACATCGCTACAACCGGGCCTCGGGGCAGGAGACCCCTCGCTCGTACGTTTCGACTGGACGGGGAGTGTCGAGTACCGGTTGGACTACCTGCCAGGCGACGTCGACTTCGTCGCCTCGGGCAAAGAGCCGTCGATCGCCAATCAGAGCATCACCGAGGAGGCGATGATACGGGCTTGGCCCGACCTCCATTCCCCGATGGTCGACTTTCAACTTGGTGGTCTCGCTGATCAACCGGCCACCGGGTGTCTTTGCTTGCATTTCGAGTTCGATGACATCGTTCGGCTTCATGACGAACCGCAAGCGGTTCGGTTCAGGCGCACAGTCGGAATCGGTAAACAACGGGCGGGGCGGCTGGGTGAACTCGACGACAGCCTCGGTACAGGTCCGGTCGAGCCCTTTGCCGGCCCGGATCCGCCACGGCACGCCAGCCCAACGCCATGAATCGATCTCGCATTCGAGCGACACGTAGGTCTCGGTGTCGGAGTCGGGTTTCACCCCTTCCTCGTTTCGGTAGTCGGCGTACTGGCCTCGCCACACCTTGGCCGGGTCGAACGGTGTCATCGACCGAAGCACTTTGACCACCTCGTCTGACATGGCATCGGCGTCATCGGACACCGGAGGCTCCATGGCGAGGAGCGCCACGATTTGCAGCAAGTGGTTTTGCACCACGTCACGCAAGGTCCCGACCTCATCGTAGAACTTTCCGCGGCCTTCGACCCCGAAATCTTCGGTCATGTTGATGGTCACGCTCTGGACGTAGTGTCGATTCCACAGCGGTTCGAGGATCGAGTTGGCGAAGCGGAACACCAAGATGTTGAGCACCGGTTCTTTGCCGAGGAAGTGGTCGATACGGAGGATGCGATCTTCGGGGTAGTGGGCCTTCACCGCAGCGTCCAGCTCACGAGAGGAGGCGAGGTCGCGCCCGAGAGGTTTCTCAAGGACCACACGACCCCGATTCAACCCGGTTGCGGCCAAACCTTCGACCACGGTCGTAAACAGGAACGGTGGGATTGCCAGGTAGCAGACCGGACAGGCCGCGTCGCCAACTTTGGCCGCCACCCGATCAAAGGTCTCGGGTTCTCGGTAGTCGCCCGACACGTAGTCCAACCGGGCCGACAACCGCTCCCATACCGCCTCGTCGATGTCGGTGTTGTCCTGCTCGATGGCAACCCGGACGTTTGTTCGAAGCGTCTCGATGTCCCAGGGGCGAGTGGCGACACCGATGATCGAACAGCGGAGCATGCCGTCGAGCTCGAGACGGTAGAGGGCGGTGAACAGCTTTCGCTTTGCTAGGTCGCCGGTAATTCCAAACAACACGAGCGCGTCCGCGCCGTCGTCACCGAATCGAGAATCGGATGGCATCGATTGTCCCTTCGTCATCTGGGCTAACTGGGCCGACCAGCCACGCGGTCCGGTGAGCTCCAGACCGTGCCTGGGGGAACAGTACCGGCTACGGGTCAATTCCCGACGGACGTCGATGCTGGTTACCCGTAGACTCCATCGGCATGAGCGCCCGCGAATTGGTGGTTCTCGGCACCGCCAGTCAGGCGCCGACTCGGCTTCGGGCCCACAATGGGTATGTCCTTCGGTGGGACGACCAGCTCGTGCTGTTCGATCCTGGTGAGGGCAGCCAACGACAATGCATCTTGGCCGGGGTGGCAGTCGCTCGGCTGAGCGCCATCTGCATTACCCATTTCCACGGCGACCACAGTCTCGGCCTCCCCGGTGTTCTGCAACGCCGAGCCCTCGACAGCCGCTCTTCGAACCGGGCGCTCCCGCCACTACCGGTTCACTTCCCCGCCGACGGCCAGGCCTATTTCGACCGACTTCGCACCTCGACCATCTTCCACGACACGAGCGGAACGGTCGCGGTTCCCATCACGGGCCGAGAGATGGTCGGAACGATCGGCACCTCTCTCCAACTTCGGACCGAGGTTCTGGACCACCGTGTCACCACCATCGGATATCGGCTCGACGAACCCGATGGTGTCAGCCTCGACAAGGCCAAGTTGGCCGCCGCCGGTATTCGAGGTGCCGATGTAGGCCGGCTGGTGGCCGAT
Source organism: uncultured Acidimicrobiales bacterium (assembly GCA_938021675.1). Classification (GTDB taxonomy): domain Bacteria; phylum Actinomycetota; class Acidimicrobiia; order Acidimicrobiales; family SZUA-35; genus JAHELU01. Next base: position 117,165 of record CALIFY010000019.1, on the reverse strand, counting down.
GGGGTGATCGAGACCGGTGGACGTTGGGTGCACCTCGATGCCGTATCGAAACGGCGGCCTGGTCAGTCGATGGCGTTCATCATGGACACCCGTCCCTGTGAGGGAGCGCTGGCGTTGGCTGACGGTGCAGACCTCGTCGTCTGCGAATCGACGTATCTCGAACGCGACGCCGAACTGGCCACTACCTATCATCACATGACCGCTGCGCAAGCGGGTCGCTTGGCCGATGAGGCCGGAGCACGACGGCTCGTCCTGACTCATTTCTCCGCCCGGTACCCCGATAGCGACGTATTTTTGCATGAGGCGGCGGCACATCACGACGACGTGGTGGTAGCCGAGGACCTCGCCGTCATCGCGGTGCCACCGCGTCAACGGTAGGTGTCGGATGACACAGCTACCCATCGGTAGTATGGTCGACACAACACCTCCCTCTTCTGCCCCTGCATTATCGACTCAGGAGCATCACATGCGCCAGCAGTTTGTGGCGATCGCCGCCGCGTTCGTCCTCATTTCGTTCGCCACCCCGGCCGCCGCGGAGACCGTAGACGTCGCCGCCCAGGAACGCCCCAGTGCGGTGGTAAGCCTCGGCGACAGTTACATCTCCGGTGAGGGTGGCCGTTGGCAAGGCAACTATTCGCGGTCGACCGGCGACCGAGGGGGCACCGATCGCGCCGCATATAGAAACAGCGCCGGGTGGTTCAAGTACGACGCCGGTCGCGTCTATGGAAGCACCGATGACAACGGCTGCCACCGTTCCGACGTCGCTCCGGTGTTGTCCAGCGGAATAGCCGTCGACAATCTCATCAATCTGGCCTGTTCCGGAGCCACATCTCAGAACCTGGTTCTGTCGGGCCGGGGCGGGCTTGGCCAAAGAGGCGAACCGTCCCAAGCCGACCAGCTTGTCGACGTGGCCGCAGCCTATGACGTGGAGATGATCGTGGTCTCGATCGGAGGCAACGACCTCGGATTTGGCGACATCATCTTCGATTGCACCGTGGAGTATCTGACGAGTCCGTCGTGGGCCCAAAACACGTGTAATGGCGAGAAACAGGAGTCGGTCGACGCGAGAATGGCGGCGGTCATGGCCGGAGTCAGCAACGCACTCAGCGATATTCAAACCGTTATGACCGATGCCGGATACGAGCGGGCTGATTACCGCCTCGTTCTTCAAAGTTACGCCTCGCCCATTCCCAGCGGCGACGAGTTCCGCTACCCAGAAAGTGGATGGCGGCGAAGCGTCGCCGGTGGCTGCCCGTTCTGGAATGTCGATGCCACCTGGGCCCGAGACAACTTCGTGCCCCAGGTCAGCGCCAACCTGGCGTCGGCTGCCGCTGAGGTCGGAGCCGAGTTTCTCGACCTTCAGGATGCGCTGGAGGGCCGCGAGGTGTGCTCGCAGTCGACATCCCAAAAAACTGGCACCGATGCTGAGTGGGGTCGCTTTCTGGTGACCGGCATTTTTCAAGGCGAAGCCCAGGAGTCGCTCCACCCGAATGCACTTGGCCAACAGGCCAACGGCACCTGCATCGGATTGGTCTACGGTGCCGCTCCCGGAAACTACCGGTGCACCAACGTCGCCGGAAGCGGACCGGACACGATGAGCTTGGCCAAGGTATAAGACCGGGCCGATACCTCAGGTCGGTGCGACCACGACGGGGGGAGTCCGGTTCCGAACGAACGCCGCGGCTAACAACATCCCCGAGGCAACGATGCCAACGCTCGACAGGATGTGAAAGCCAGCCATGGTAAACACCAACCCAGAACCGAGGGCGCCGGCCCCGCTGGCGAAGCTGGACAGCAGGTCGGCCGCCCCTTGAGCCGACACCTGTTTGTCGGCGGGAACCGATTCGGTCAACAATGCGCTGGAGGCCACCATGCCGAAACTCCAACCGAGCCCGAGTAGATACAGGCCGGGGAACATCAGCAACGCCGGCGCCTCACCGGCCAACGCGGTGAGGACGGTGGCCACGATCAGCAGTCCGGCACCGACGACGATGGCCGGGACACGACCGTAACGATCAGAGACCCATCCGGCGATCGGAGCGAAGGCATACATGCCAGCGGTGTGGGTTGACAGGATCCAGCCGACGGCACCAACGCCGTGTCCATGTTCTTCCATGTGGAGCGGGGTCATCGCCATCACCATCACCATCACCGCCTGCGACACCATCAAACCAGCGACGGCCAGTCGGGCGGCGGGAACCGATAGTGCCACCCGAATCCCGGCCACTAGTTCGTTCCGCTGGCCAGGTCGGTCGACCGGTGACTCATCGTTCCGTTCTCGGAGTCCTCCGGCTACTACCAGTGGGTCGGGGCGAAGCCCCAACCAAACCACAAGCCCGCCGACGGCGAAGAAGACAACGGCGAAACCGAACGGTCCGACGAGCTCATCGAACCCGACGCGCTGGCCGACGTCGCCCGCGACGCCGGCGAGGGCTGGGCCGGTCACCGCCCCGACGGTCGAGGCGAATACGACGTAGCTGATGGCCTTAGATCGCTTCGATGGCTTGGCCAGGTCGGCGGCCGCGTAACGGGCCAGGTTGGTTCCACCTTGGCCGACGCCGATGAGCACCAAACCGATCAGAAAGGGAACGACGGCGAGACGATGAGCGCCCCACAATGCCACCGCACCTCCGACGGCGGCCGCGACGTATCCGAGGACCAGACCCGGTCGGCGACCCCGGCGACTCATATAGCTAGCGAGCGCCGACGCGCTGAGCGCAGTCCCCACGGTGAGCGCAGCAGTCGAGGCGCCGGCCCAGGTAGCGGAGCCAAGAATTTCCTGCATGATCAGCGCGGAGACAACGAAGCTGACCGACATCGCCGCTCGACCCAAAATGGACGAAACGAACAGCACGCCGAGCGAATGCCGTTGGATCCGATTTACATCGTCTGATCCAAGTCCGGTCTCCGGGTCGACCGGGGTGGCGGCAACCGGAGAGGAGTCCGTAGAACGCTCGTTGCTCACCGACGAAGTGTAGGGCCTCACCAGCAGCCGGTCCCAGTTCAATTCGTCGACCTGTTACTGGCGGTCCTGATACGCCCCACGGGCGCCCCGGCTCGTAACGGGGCGCCCGTGCCTGCTATCGCTGTTGCAAGATGGTTTCTCGCCTTGGCTCAGTCCAGCGTGATGGGCTCATCATCAGCCGGCTTCGCACTCTTGCCCTTCTTACTCTTACCAGCGCCGGCGCTGGCGGTGGCTGGCGCCGGTTCCTCGGCCGGCTTGGCCTCCTCGGCATCATCACTCTCGATCAAGCCAACCTCGCGGAGAACCCGATCTTGGATCTCCATCATCAGTTCAGGGTTGGCGGTCAGGAAGTTCTTGACATTCTCCCGCCCTTGTCCGATCTGCTCTCCTTCGTAGGTGTACCACGCACCGGACTTTTTGACGATGTCACGGTCGACTGCGATGTCGAGCAGCGAGCCCTCGCGACTGATGCCCTTGCCGTACATAATGTCGAACTCGGCCTGCCGGAACGGTGGTGCAACCTTGTTTTTGACGATCTTGACCTTGGTGCGGTTACCGACCACCTCGGCCCCATCTTTGAGAGACTCGATGCGGCGGATATCGAGCCGGACCGAACTGTAGAACTTGAGGGCTCGTCCACCAGGAGTGGTTTCCGGCGAACCGAACATCACGCCGATCTTTTCCCGGAGCTGGTTGATGAAGACGCAGATGGTGTCGGTCTTGTTGAGGTTGCCTGTGATCTTCCGCAATGCCTGCGACATGAGACGGGCTTGCAGACCGACGTGGGTGTCGCCCATATCGCCTTCGATCTCGGCCCGTGGGGTAAGCGCCGCCACCGAGTCGATCACGATGACATCGATCGAGCCGGATCGGACCAGAATGTCGGCGATCTCCAACGCTTGTTCACCGGTATCGGGCTGAGAGATCAGCAACTCATCAACGTCGACCCCGATGGCCCCGGCATAGAGCGGATCCATCGCATGCTCGGCATCGATGTAGGCGCAAATGCCACCATTTCGTTGGGCTTCGGCCACCACGTGCATAGCCAGGGTGGACTTACCGGAAGACTCCGGCCCGAATATTTCCACCACACGGCCACGAGGAAGGCCGCCGACTCCGAGCGCCAGATCCAGAGCCAAGGCACCGGTTGGCACGGTACCGATCTCCATACCCGACTTCTCGCCCATTTTCATGACCGAGCCCTTGCCGAACTGCTTCTCGATATTGCCGAGCGCCATATCTAACGCTTTGTTCTTCTCCACGTTGTTCTCCACGTTTGTTCAAATCGAGGTGCCTGGGGAAACCAGGACTCCAGGGGACAGTCGGCTGCTGACAGTAGTTGCGGTGTGTGACAGCGAATCGATCGGCTCTGTGGACTACACATGTGTAATTCCCAGACGTCACCTTAGTAACGAACAGCCGTTCGTACAACCCTCTCGGCACAGACGAACTACCCTGCCCATGGATGGCCGATGACCGACGGCGCTGACGGCCACAGGCGACCATCTGGAGGCGAGCGATGATCTGGAGGCAAGCGATCCGCACAAACCTGATCGCTCCTGCGCTCACCGCCGCGCTGCTGCTCTCCGCCTGCACCGGCGGGGACGAGCCCGAGCTCACCGTCGAGGAGCGACTGGCCGCCATCGAAGGTCGCGAGCTTACGCCAAGCGAAGTGTCGGAACGGCTGGTGGTCGCCGAATCGCTCTGCCGTCTCGACGATCCCGTCCTCGACCGTCTCTGGCGACAACTCGACGACGACCAGCTCGAGTTTCAAGACTTCGTGTTCGACTACCAATGTCCCGAACGGAGCATTCTTTACGCCAGCCACACCGGTCGATACGTCACGGCCGAGGCCGAAGAATCCGGAGTTGTGCCAAGTACAACCCGGCCACCATCAACCACGACAACCCGGTCACCACTACCCACCACCTCGGACGCACCGGGCACCATATCGACGAGCACAACCACCGAAACTCCGAGCACCGAGCCAGATCCGAGTACATCGAGCGACGAGCCGAGCGCGCCGCAACCGGAACCGGAACCGGACAACACCGTCGGCACAGCACCACCGTCAGACCTCGACGAACCCACCACCCGAACCACCCGCTAACCATTCACACACCGGGCCGCGGCCACATCGCCATCAACGAAACTCCGCCGCCACCTCGGCTAAAAACCGATCGGCCAAATCGTCTTTGGCCACCGGGTCGCCGAGCGTCCAATCGGGCACGATCAGCTCGTCGACCCCCATCTCGGCATAGGCACCAACCTGTTCGACCAGCTGGGCCGGCGTCCCGATGAGCGACTGCCGACCGGCACCGGCAGCTCGATGGGCGTCCACCTCAGCTTCGTCTTCGCACAAGAACAGCAGCGCAACGGCGCTCCGCTCGATATCCGCCGGATCTCGACCGACCGTCTCGCACTGTCGATCGAGCACCTCGATCTTGGCCCTCATCAACTCCGGCTCGGCCCAAACATTCCACTCGTCGGCGTATTGGGCCACCATTCGAAGCGTCTTTCGCTCCCCTCCTCCCCCGATCAGTATCGGCAACGGTCCGACCGGTTTTGGTTCCAACGGCGCTTCGAGCACCCGATACCTCGCCCCATCGAGCGTCGTCGTGGCCTCCGATCGCATCGATCGGATGATCTGCAGCGCTTCCTCCAACCGGTCGAACCGGTCGCTGAACGTTCCGAACTCGAAGCCGTATGCGGTATGTTCTTCTTCCATCCATCCGGCTCCCAACCCGAGGACGATTCGACCACCGGAAATATGATCGGTCGTCACCGCTTGCTTCATCAGCAAACCAGGATTCCGGTAGGTGTTGCCACAGACCAAGGGCCCGAGCCGGACGTTTTCGGTAGCGTCGGCGAGGCCGGCCAGAACCGACCACACCTCGTGGCACGGGCGATCGAGCGAACCTCCATCGGCGGGAAGGAGATGGTCGGCAAACCACACGCCGTTCCAGCCTGTCTCCTCGGCCCGCACGCCACTTCGACGGATCTCGCCCCAGTCATGGCCGCTACCTATCCAATATCCGAATCGCATAGCGGGAGGCTAACGCCACCGTCCACACCACGCAGGCTTCTCTATACCGCCAACGTCTCTTTGCCGCCAACGTCCCCTTACCGCCAACGTCTGCATACCGCAACATCAGCCGGTCGACGCCACACCCTCCAGACCCCTCGCACTCCAGGTGAGGGCTGCGGTCCGTTTGCTAGTAGAAATAGTGGGATGAACGCCAACACGGACCCGTTCACTGCGCCATTTGGCTCGCTCTTCGGTGATCAGTTCACCGTTGCGACCCTCGATGTCGGCGGCGACTACACCTACCCCGGCCACGCCGTGCCGCTTGAGAACTTCTCGCTCCATCCCGCAACCCACGCCCTGCACTACGGAAGTACCTGTTTCGAGGGTTTGAAGGCTCATCGACAGGTCGATGGTTCGCTCGCCGTCTTCCGGCTGGCCGATCACGCCGCCCGGATGGTCCGGAGCATTGCTGGCCTCAGGATGCAGGTTCCAGACGTCGACTTGATCCAAACCATGATCGTGGACTCCGTAGAGGCCAACGCCTCGTTCACTCCGAGCGCACCAGGCTCGCTCTACGTCCGCCCAACCTTGATCGGTACGCTGCCGATTATCGGAGCCGCCGCGGCGCCGAGCGACTCCGCCATTCTGTACGTGATTACCTGTCCGGTCGGAGACTATTTCGCCGGGGGAATCCGTCCCTTAACCATCCACATCGAGACGGAGATACCTCGCACCACGCCTCAGTTTGGCACCATCAAGGGCGGCGCAAACTACGTGATGGCCCTCGGCCCAACCCTCGACGCCAAACGAGATCACGCCGCCGATCAGGTGCTGTTCGCCCCCGGCGGCGACATCACCGAGACCGGCGCCTCCAATTTCTTCCTGGTAGACGACCAGCGAATCATCACCAGACATCTCGACAACTCGTTCCTCCATGGGGTCACAAGGGCGTCACTCCTCACCCTGGCCACCGATCTTGGCTACGAAATCGAAGAACGGGCCGTGCCGATCGAGGAGTTGAGGGCTTGGGCCGAACACGGTGAAGCGTTCCTATCTGGCACCGCGGCCGTCGTAGCCCCGGTCGGCACCGTGTCGATACTCGGCGAACAACTACAGATCGGTGATGGACAACCGGGAACCAACACCCTCCGACTCCGGGACGCACTGACCAACATTCAGCTCGGCAAAGTCGACGACCCGTACGGCTGGCTGACCACCATTCCCGGCTGACACCCACCTACCATCTCATCGCTGTCGTCGACCCCACAATTCTCGTCGACGCACTGGTGAGATCAGCTCCCTCTCTACGGGGCCATGGCACGGCGGAGTAGATCGAGCAGGGTAATGGTTGAGAACTGGCGTATCCGCTCCCGGTCGCCGGGCAAATTCACCGTCGTTGCGAGCTCGCCAAGCGCGCCAGAGAAGGCCAGGCACACCGTCCCCGGAGACTTTCCCTCGGCGGGGTCCGGTCCGGCGACCCCGGTTGTGGCAAGCCCCACGTCGGCTCCCAACGCCGCTTGGGCGCCCCGGGCCATGGCCAGTGCGGCCTCTTCGGTAACCACTGGGCCCTCTGGCACACCGAGCATCTGGTACTTGATGTCGGGGTGATAGGCCACTATTCCGCCGCGGAAGACCTGACTGGCGCCGGGTACGGCACACAGCCGCCCCGCCAGATAGCCGCCGGTGAGCGACTCGGCAACAGCAACCGTCAGCGAGCGGTCGGCCAGGGCCGCGACGATCACCGCCTCCATGTTCTGGTCATCGAGACCAAACACCACTTCCCCAAGGAGTGCCCGCAACACGGTTTCCTCGCCATCTAGCATCGTTTTCGCCTCGGCTTCGGTCGATGCTTTGGCTGTGACGCGAACCTTCAACCCTTCAACCCCGCTGGCCAAAAAGGCCAACGTCGGGTTGCCGACAACGTCCAATGATTCGATGCGGTCAGCCAACAGTTCCGAAAGGCCGGACTCCGACATGCCCCACGTTCGCAGCACTCGCGAATGGATGACCGCCGATTCTCCTGACCGCGCCCTGAGGTCGGCGATGACCGTGCCCAGGATCATCTCTTTCATCTCATAGGGGACTCCCGGCACGGCGTAGATGACCTGTGACTCACCCCTTGATCCGCCATCGGACATCACCACCGGGCAGATGAGCCCCGGCGCGGTACCCGGTTGTTGGGGAATGATCGACGCACCGACCGGCACCATCGCCTGCCGCAGGTTGTTCTCCGGCATCGTCCGACCGCGACTGGTAAACATCTGACGTATCCGTCCGGCCACCACATCGTCGTACTCACACTCTGCGCCCATCACGGTGGCGATCGCGTCGCGGGTCACATCATCTTGAGTCGGACCAAGGCCGCCACAGCAAATCACCGCGTCGGACCGGCCGAGCGCAATGCGGAGCACCTCAACAATTCTGTCCGGGTTGTCCCCGACCTTCGTTTGATGGTGGGAATCGATCCCGGCCCGGGCAAGTTGCTCCCCGATCCACGATGAGTTCGTATCGACGATCTGCCCAAGGAGCAGCTCGGTTCCGACCGCTACTACCTCGACGCGCATGGTCCGAAGCCTAACGGACCGACCGCAACACTCGCGGGTTCTCTGGCGACGCTAACGTGCCCCGGTAACCCGCAGCGCGCTTCGACCGTCGAGAGCGTACTGCAAGCCGCTCACCCAGGTGAAGGCCACGGCGGTCCACAACAATGCGTCGGCGATCCACAATGCCCCGTCGAGAGCAGGGCAAAGTGCAGCGGCCAGCGCTACCCCCTGGATCAGCGTCTTGTATTTGGCGGACTTACGGGCCGGAATAGCGAGGCCTCGTCTACCCCAATAGCTGCGGTAGGCCATGATGGCCACTTCTCGAACCATGATCAGAGTCACCGGAATCCAGTGGAAACGACCGAGCCCTACCAGGGTGTAGCCGACAAGCAGGACGACGATCTTGTCGGCCAACGGATCGAGAAAGGCACCAAACCGAGTTGGGCTGGCCCTTCGAGCGAAGCTTCCATCGAGTACATCGGTAGCACCGAGTAGCCAGCCAAATACGAATGTGGCCCACGACGGATTGCGGGCGGCAACCATCAGAGCCAAGACCGGGGCCGCAGCCACTCGGAACATGGTCAGGGAGTTCGCGGCAAGTGCCCACCGAGATCGCCCGATAAAACTTAGTCCAGCCGTCGAACTCATGAGCCAATCCCAACCGTAGACCACAGTGATACGTTCACCCGACGTGCCCCGTTATCTCCGGTGACGCCGCGACGAGGTCGGGTCCAAGCGAACCGGTGATCGTGACGTCGGCAAATTCACCAACCGGCAGGTCGGAGACCACCTCGATGATGCCATCGATCTCTGGCGCCTCGGCAGTCGACCTGGCGACTCCGGGACGGTCGACAAGAACGGTCCGCGAGGTTCCAACCATCGCGTCGCGACGTTCGGCGGTGATTCGGTCCTGTAGCTGGCGCAGCTCGGACAACCGCTCATCGACCAAGGAAGCCGGCACCTGCCCGTCCAACGTGGCACCGTACGTACCCTCCTCTTCCGAGTACGAGAAGAACCCGCACCAGTCGAGCCTCACCTCTTCGACGAAATCCAGCAGACGATCGTGATCGTCTTCGGTCTCGCCGGGATACCCAACGATGAAGTTCGAACGGAACGTGGCGTCCGGCTCCCGCAATCGGATCCGATCGATACGAGCCCTAAACCGCTCTCCGTCACCCCAACGACGCATTCGGCGAAGCAGCGGAGCGGAAACATGCTGAAGCGAAAGGTCGAAATATGGAACACCGGTGCGGCAGATGGCGTCGATCAGTTGATCGGTCAGGTCCGACGGGTAGAGGTACAGCAACCGGACCCAGGCCACGCGTTCGGCTACCGCATCAAGCAAGGACACGATCTGACGAGACCCCTTGCCCTGATCACGGCCAAAGGCCGCCAGATCCTGGGCGACGAGAACGATCTCAGCGGCGCCGAGCGTTTCAACCTCTGTAAGGATCGACTCGACCGACCGCGAACGCTGCGGGCCACGAAACGACGGGATCGCGCAGAAGCCGCACTTTCGGTCACAGCCCTCCGCCACCTTCACGTACGCCCATGGGGCCGACGCCGCCGGCCGGGGAAGTTCCAACAAGTCGAACCGGTTCGATGTCTCCACCGCATCGCTGGGGGCCACACCGGCCGCTGGCCTGGTACGGCCGAGCGTCACCGGCACCGCCTCAGGCGACTCCGATGGTTCGGGAGCAGGCGGGGCGACCAGCGACACTCCGAACGGGGTAACGCGATCGATCTCGGGCAACGCCTCGGCCAACTCAGCGCCATACCGCTCGGCCATGCATCCGGTCACTACGAGCTCGGCTCCGGTTCGACGTCTCCCATCCAGTTCAAGGATGGTGTCGATCGATTCTTGCCGAGCCTCGGAGATGAAGGCACAGGTGTTGACCACGACAACGTCGGCGTCCTCCACGGTGGCAGCCAGCCGTAACCCGTCGGACTCTAGAGTCCCCACCAGCTTGTCGGAGTCGACCTGGTTTTTTGGGCAACCCAGAGTCTCGAGCCAATACCGCGCAGTCATTACCCGACAGGGTATCCGTCGAGGATGTCAGCGGCCCCGCGAGGCTCTAGGCCACCAACCTCAGCTGGTGTCCGATGGGGACGATACGTCGGAGCTAGCGACCTCGGCCGTATCGGACAGGTCCGATGTGTCGCCCTCCCAATCATCTCCAGGCTCGTCGTTACCGTCGGCCTTATCCTCATCGGCGGCCACTCCCTCTGTCGACTCCGCCCGTCGTCGCTCAAGGCTTGACAACCCGATGAGAAGCGCTCCGATAAGACAGGCAACAAAGACAAAGCCAGCAGCGACGGCGATATTGCGGCTCCGGTTGTTCGGCACATCAGCTTCGCCCAACCTCGTCGGCTGAAGTGCTGCAGGGTCAAATTCGAAAAAGTACGTCGACTCGGTGAAGTCCCCATCGGCGGAGGTCATCGTGTAGCGAAGAATGTACCGACCGACGTCGGTCAGCGCCGGCATTTCGTACCGGATGATCTGTCCATCGGCTACCACCATGGCGCCGTCGAGCAGCTGGCCATCCGGTCCTTCGATCTCGATGACCACATCCGAGACGGGCTCGAAAAACGCAAGATCGACGAAATCGACCGTCCCTCCGGCTTGCTGGGCCGGACCGGGCGACCCCTGCAACAACTCGGTGTGGGCCGAAGAAGGGGACGCCCATACCAGCGACAGACAGATGGCCAACAGAACACCGGCGTGTCGTAGGCGACGCCCCATCCCAACAGCAGAAGCGGGCGGTCTGAGGGCCATAGCGACGAGTGTACCGGCCTGATCGTCTACGGTCTCCGCCGTGATCGGCGGCAAAAACAACAAAATTTAGACAGGGAACGACGGATTGAAGGCCAACGGCAGGCCGGCGACATCCCACCGTCGCGAAACCAACCGACCGGAACCCGACAGGGTCACGAACGCGGTCTGGAGATCACGGCCGCCAAAACAGATGTTGGTGGTAATCGGATCATCGAACGGCACATGCCGGTAGGCGCCATCAGGGGTAACCACCGTGATGCCGCCATTGCGGAGCGTGCCGACACACACGTTGCCCAGCGAATCGATGGCCAACGAATCAAACAGCGGCCCGCCTTCGGGGTCGGCGAGCACCGTGCCTCGATGATCGGGTCCGAAATATCCCGCTATCTGGCCAGGACCGGAGAGGGGCCACTGATAGATCCGTCCCTGATGGGTCTCGGCCACATACAACGTGTCCTCTTCTGGCGACAGGCCAATCCCGTTCGGCGCATCCAGGGGAAACACGACCTCGTGGATCTCTGAACCATCGGCCCTGGCATAGTACAGGCCACCGCGATCTCGCTGACGAGGCCGCACCTTGCCGTGGTCGGTGAACCAAAAGCCACCAGTCGAGTCGAACACCAGATCGTTCGGGCCACGAAGCATGATCCCGTTGACCTCGTCGTACAGGAGATCGACTTCGCCGGTCGCAAGGTCGACCCGCTGGATCTTGCCGCCGGTGTAATCATCTGGTTGATTGCCAGGCATGGTGAGCCCATTCACCTCGTGCCAGACAAATCCACCGTTGTTACAGACATAAATCTTGCCGTCCGGGCCGAACGCCGCACCGTTTGGCCCGCCTTTGAGGTCGGCTATCACATCAACGTCGCCCTCAGCCGAAACCCGAGTCAGGGTTCCGCGAGCGATTTCCACTATCAGGACCGACCCATCCGGTAACCAAATCGGCCCTTCCGGGAAGCGAAGCCCACTGGCTAAGACAGTCGTCTCCACCATCGCTCCGTGCTTTGCCGTGTGCAACGTGACCGATCTCCCGTCATGTCTAACAACTCGCTGGTACGGGCAAAAGCGGCCGGCCATGAACCGAAGCAACAGTGCAAACGCACTGACGGCCCGGTCACGACGGCCGATCCGATGTCATAGTGATGATGGCCTGTTCTGGAGGCAAAGTCGAGCCGTCACCAGCGTCGTCGAGCCGGCTGTCGTCGGCCGAGGCTCGGCCGGTCGCTTCCTCCATTGCGTTGCCGGCCAAAATCGACACCGACGCAAGCCAGCCGGCCAACAGAACGACCGCCTCGACCTTGTGAACCCGCTTTCGGGTAACCATGAATGCCCAGGCGACGAAAGCGACCAAGGACATACCGACGACACCTACCGTGGCAAGACCACGATCGGTGATCGGACCGGCTCCTACCACGGCGATCACCCCGCCAACCGCCAGACTATTGAACATATTACTTCCCAGCAGGTTGCCGAGAATAAGCTCGGTCTCTCCCTTGCGGGCTGCGACGACGGCGGTCACCAATTCGGGAAGCGAGGTGCCGATAGCGACCAGGGTGAAGCCGATGAATCCTTCGCTGAGCCCGATCTCGGCGGATATAGCAATCGCTCCCCACACCAGCAGCTGAGCGCCGAGAACGGTCCCCACTAGGCCGATCATGGTGCGGCCAAACTCCCGGCCCGCTCCCCCGTCACCACCACCGCCGGTGACGGCATCGGGGACGCCATGCCGGCCACCAGCGATGACCCAGCTCAACGTTGCGACGAGGGTGATCAGAAGCACCACCCCTTCCCAGCGAGCCAGGCCACCGGTCGTGAAATAGGCGAAAAGTAACACCGCGAGAAGCGAGAGAGGCGCTTCCTTAGCCAACACCGATCGCGTGACGAGCAGCGGCACAATGAGGGCCGCCGCTCCCATTACCAAGGTGAGGTTGGCGACGTTACTGCCGACGACATTCCCCACTCCAAGGTCGAGGTCGCCGCCCCACGCCGCTAGCCCGGATACCAAAAGCTCGGGCGCACTGGTACCGAACCCTACGATGACCGCACCGATTACCACCGGCGACACGCGGAGTGCGGCCGCGACGTTTACCGAACCCTCAACGAATTCATCGGCCGCTTTCGTCAATAGAACGAAGCCGAGAAGGACTTCGATCATTGCAACAACAAGCACCGGCTCGGTCAGGAAGTCCACCGTCGAATGCTATAGGCGGCGACGAGGTACAACGCTGACCGGCACACCCGCCCAGCGGGATGAGGACGTCGACCGTTCAGCCGAGGTCACTGTTCTGGTTGGCGATACCCAGGAGGCGGCGCAAGCGCCGGATCGATATCGTCGGCGAACCCGTCATCTAGATCATCGTCGGCGCCGTGGTCTGGCCCGCCCTCGACGGTGTCGAAATCGAATGGCGCCGGGTCGGGCTCCAACTGCTCCGGGGCGAGGTCTTCGACAACTCGAAGGCGAGGCGACGATGCATCTTCGGCAGGTCCCTCAGCCTCGACCTCGGCTGCCGTCGGCGGCGATGACTCGATCCCCAACACGGGATCAGGACCAAGCGTCTTGTCGAGCTGGCCTGGGTCGACTGCAGGAACTCGGCTTGTCGAACGGCCACCGGTGCTCGGGGTTGGACGCTTTGGCATCACAACCGGTTCGGGGTTCGGAATGTCGGCCAAGGTCTTTCGCCGCGGTCGTTTCTCGGGGATGGTCGGTTGCCCGCTCGTCTGAGGGCTCGGCACCGCCGACGCCGGTTCGTTTCGCGGTGGCCGAGACGAGTCCCGCTCCCCTGGAGGTGGCGACAGTACCGTCGGTGTCTGGCGGCTTGCTGGCTTCGGTGCGTGTGTCGGCTTCGGCGTCGAAGAACCCAAGCCTATGGTCGGTGAGCCTGCCGGGGGCGGCGTCGCCGCGCCGGGCCAACGGCCAGCATCGAGATCTTCGGGGGTCATCAGTACCTCGCGGGCCTTCGAACCAACCGATGGGCCGACGACACGCCGCTCTTCGAGCAGGTCCATAAGCCGCCCAGCCCTGGCAAAGCCGACACGAAGCTTGCGTTGCAACATCGAGGTCGACCCCAGTTGAGACCGAACGATCAACTCCATGGCCTGAAGGAGGAGTTCGTCGTCCCCTTCGTCGCCGGTAGAACCGCCGGGGATCATGGAAGCGGAGTCGCCTCCCGCCTCCTCACCGACGACGTGGCCGTCGTAGCGGACCTCCGGGGCCTGGTCGGTCCAGTGCTGGACCACGGCCGACACCTCGTCCTCGGTGACCCACGCCCCCTGGAACCGAACCGGTGTGCTGGTCGTGCCGTCGTTTAACAAACCATCGCCCCGACCGACGAGACGTTCGGCACCCTGCTGATCGAGAATGACCCGACTGTCGGTAAGGCTCGACACGGCAAAGGCGAGACGGGCCGGCACGTTGGCTTTGATCAAGCCGGTGATGACATTCGTCGACGGCCTCTGGGTGGCGATGATCAGATGGATGCCAACGGCGCGTGCTTTTTGAGCTATCCGACAAATCGATTCTTCGACGTCCCGGGCCGCCACCATCATGAGGTCGGCGAGCTCGTCGAGCACAACGAGGATGTAGCTCAGTTTTTGATAGTCCGCCGACTGACCATCTGGCCCGACAACAGGGTCGAGACGACCCTCGTCGACCGCGCTGTTGTATCCGTTGAGATCCCGGACGCCGATTTCGCTGAGCAAATCGTAGCGACGCTCCATTTCACGAACGGCCCACGCCAAAGCGTTCGCCGCTTTCTTCGGGTCGGTCACGACATCGGTCAACAGGTGGGGAAGTCGCTCGTACTGGGTGAGCTCCACCCTCTTGGGGTCGACGAGGATGAGACGGACTTGATCAGGTGTCGACCGCATGAGGACAGAGGTCAACATCGAGTTGATCGAACTTGACTTACCAGAACCGGTCTGGCCGGCGACCAACAGGTGAGGCATCTTGGCCAGGTCGGCCATGATCGTTCGGCCGGTGATATCTCGACCCAGCGCCACTTCGAGAGGATGGACGGCATTGGCCGCTTCTTCGGACACCAACAAGTCCCCGACGGTCACGTTCTGACGACGGACGTTTGGAACCTCAACACCGATCGCTTGCTTCCCCGGAATCGGCGCCAAGATCCGAACGTCGGGGGTGGCCATGGCGTATGCGATGTCTTTGTGGAGCGTTGTGACCCGGCTGACCTTCACCCCGGGCCCAAGTTCGAGTTCGAAGCGACTGACGGTTGGTCCAACGACCACGCCGATGAGCCGAGTCTCCACGTTATGTTCGGCTAAGGCATGTTCCAGTTGACGGCCGGTTTGCTCAACCGATGCCCGATCCACATCTTGGGAGTCGCTGCGATCGAGCATGTCGAGGGTCGGCAACGTCCAGGCTCCGTCTGGCGGAGGCGGAGCCGCTACCGCCATTCCTTCGACGGTCGCCACCTCCGGCACCTCGATAAATGGCTCTGAAGCAGGTTGGTCGAACCAGCTCTCATCACGAGGGCGGGCCTCTTCGGATTCCGAGGGTACGTCTCGCTGGTCGGCGGCGTCGGCCGGTGCGTTCTTGGCCTTCGAATTCCGGAGGTCGATGTATAGATCGTCTTCGTCGTCCTCATCGACGACGGTGGATTCTTCGAACATTGCCGACAGACGATTCGGGCGCTTTGACTGGCCCTTGTCCTCTTCGGCCGACTCGGACTCCGGTCGACGAAGGGTGACTCCCGACATGCCGGATCGAATCCGATCCCAGGCGAGCGTTGTTTTCCCGACGAGTGTGTCTGCTGCCGATCCCAGCGAGAGCGACGTAAGGAGAATGGCGGACACGATCACCAAGACGATGGTCACCGCAATCTCACCGACGAGCCCCAGCCACCGTTCGAGCGTCCCGCCGATCCAGACGCCGGCCCACCCACCGGCCCGACTCAGATCGGCTACCGGCGACCCCCAGCCGGGCCGACCGCCGAGCAGGTCGAGAAGCGAAAAGGCCGCAGCGCCGAGACAGATCCACGGCACGTATGCGGTGACGTAGTCGAGAATGACCTTCGAACGCCGACGCTTGCGTTTCTTGTTGCGAAGGACCAGCCAACCACCGGCGATCAGAGCGAAGGGCAGACCAAATCGGGCGAGCCCGAGAAGCGCGCCGCTGGCGGTCGTCAGCGAGCGACCAACGATGCCGGTCGTGCCGGTATACAGGCCGAGGCCGAAGATAATACCGAAGCCGATGAGCACAACGGCCACGATGTCTCTACGGTCTTGGGCGCGACGTTTGGCGGTCTTCTTGCGTACCGGTTTCCGTCCGCCCGTAGCCCCCCGACCGGAACTACGGCGCTTTCCTGCGCCGTTCCGAGTTGATGTAGCCACAGTGATATAAGACTAGCGGCATCTGACCACGGTGTGAGTGACGGGTCCCTCTTCGACCTGCCGGCGAACGTCTGCTCGTCGTGGGCTTAGTCGTCCTGGCCTTCATGGGCTCCGAGGATGACCGGAACGACCATCGGCCGCATCCTGGTCCGCTTGTTAATAAAGCGACCGAGGGACCGCCGGGCCGCTCGTTCGAAGTCCTGTCGGTTGCGTTTACCATCGGCCAGTGCTTCCTCGATGGCCTTTCGCACCTCGTGGGTTGCGTCCTTTCGGAGCTCGTCGCCCTCCGGGCCGTCGACCCAGCCTCGGCTGAGAACTTCTGGCTCCCGGATCAGTTCAGCCTTTGGCCCAACGATCGACAGGGCGACGATGGCCGAGACGAACCCGTCCTGGCCCAACACACGACGTTCGAGCAACACGCTGTGATCGAGTGCGCCAACCGAACCGGCGATGTAGATGTATTCGGCCGGAATCTCATCGGCCCGCTCTAGGCCCTTGTCGGTCAAGAGCACCGAATCGCCGTCGGAGCAGATTTTTACCCGATCGGCAGCCACTCCCATCTGTGTGGCCAATCGGGCGTGGGCTGCCATGTGGCGGTACTCACCGTGAACGGGAATAAACCACTCTGGTTGAACGATCGAGTGCATGACCCGAAGCTCTTCGGCCTTTGCGTGCCCGGTGGCGTGGACCTTGGCGCTACCAGAATGCACTACCTCCGCGCCTCGCCGAACCAGCCCATCGATGACCCGGGTCACGCTGAATTCGTTACCTGGGATTGGGTGAGAAGACAGGATCACGCAGTCGCCTTCGCGGATCGACAGCCACCTGCTGTCCCCGGTAGCCATTCTGGCCAACGCCGAGAGGGGCTCACCCTGCGAGCCGGTGGAGATAACGCAGAGTTTCCCATCTTCGATGTCGGCCACGTCATCGATATCTCGAAGCTTGGCATCGGGAATTTTCAGCAGACCCATTTGCCTTGCCAACGCCACGTTGTTATTCATGGACCGGCCGAGGGTGGCAACTGTCCGACCGGTCGCTATCGCGGCGTCAGCGATTTGTTGTACCCGGTGAATGTGGCTGGCAAAGCAAGCGATAATGATTCGCCGACCATCCCTGGCCCGGAAGAGGTCTTGGATCGACTGCCCGATCGAGGTCTCCGAGGCGGAGAATCCCGCTTCCTCAGCGTTTGTCGAATCGCACAGGAAAAGCCGAACACCGTCGTCTTTTGCCAGGTGGCCGAGCCCGGCCAAATCGGTAAGGCGAGCATCGACCGGAGTCATGTCGAGCTTGAAGTCGCCAGAATGAAGGACGGTCCCCTGGGGCGTGTGGAACGCGGTGGCGAACCCATGGGGCACCGAATGGGTGACCGGAAAGAACTCCATATCGAACGGACCGACCTGAATCCGATCGTTGTCGGATACCTCGATAAAGGAAGCCCGGTCGGAAACACCCCGCTCCTCGATCCGATTTTTGGCTAAACCGATGGTGAGTGGTGATCCAATTATCTTGAGGGGGATCTCCTCCAACAGGTAGCTGAGGGCCCCGATGTGATCCTCGTGGCCGTGGGTGGCCACCACCCCCTCCACCCGATCAGCGTTTTCTCTCAGGTAAGTGAAATCGGGCAGAACCAAATCAACCCCGGCGGTGTCGGAGTCGGGAAACATCAGGCCACAGTCGATCAACATGATCCGGCCGTCGACCTCGACGGCGGCGCAATTCCGTCCTATCTCGCCGAGGCCGCCGAGGAATGAGATTTTAACCGGAACTGGCATGGGCCGACGCTAGCGCCTACCCCGCCAATTGCGACCGGTTAGGCAAGACCAACCACCGTTTCCAGGGCCATAGGCGTGGCGTACCGGTGGAATCGCATCGCTGGATTTGTAGGTCATGCCTCGGGGCGATCGAGAGCGGCCAACACCGATCGGCACCGGGCGTCGATGTCCGATGGCGACGGTCCCATCGGAAGACGACACCCCCCAACCGGTAAACCGAGCGTATGCATCATCGCCTTGGTGGGGACGGGGCTCGGCGCATCCTCATAGGCAAAGTGGCTGTAGGCAGGCATCATCTTTCTGTTCAACTGGGCCGCCTCGGCCACCATACCTTTGCCGTAGGCGACGATCATGTCTGCCATATTCTGACCGACGTAGTGGGTCACGACCCCGACGACACCAACCGCTCCGATGGACAACAGCGGAAGGGTCATAGAATCGTCGCCCGAATACACCTCGAACTCCTCGTCGACGAGCGAGAGCAGTCGAGCGGTCTCCACCGGATCGGCCGCCGCGTCCTTTAATGCGACGATATTCGGCACCTCGGACAGGGCAACGATGGTCTCTGTCGCAAGCTTGCGACCGGTCCGCCCAGGAACGTCATACAGCATGACCGGAAGTTCGGTCGCCGCAGCCGATGCCCGGAAATGGGCGTCGAGGCCAACCTGAGATGGGCGGTTGTAGTAGGGGGTAACGGCCAGAATGCCATCGGCCCCAGCCTCGGTGGCAGCGATCGTGTTCTTGACCGCCGTCCGGGTGTCGTTGCTGCCGGCGCCAGCGACCAAGGAGGCGTCGGGCACGGCCTCACGCACTGCGGCGATCAGGTCGCTTTGCTCCTCGTAGCTGATCGTCGGAGACTCCCCCGTCGTTCCAGCCACCACGACACCGTCGTTACCGTTGGCCACCAAATATTTGGCCAAATTCTGCGCCGCGTCGAGGTCTAGTTCGCCCGCTTCGGTGAATGGGGTCACCATAGCTGTCAGCACCGGCCCGAATCTTGCCATTTGGTGTGTCCTTCCTTCCAAGTTACTCGCAGTGAGCGGACGGACCGGTTCTGGCCCATCAAATCCGTGTCAGTAAATCCGTGTCAGTAAGTCCGTGTCAGTGTGGCGTCTTTTCCGACGCCCGGTCGATCCCGAGCGTTGCGAGAAGATCCTCGTGCAGTTCGAACCATACGGTGTGATACGACTCAAGAGTCGGTTTGGTAAACCAGTCGATGTCGCCCCCACGCAACTTGTCAAGGGCAAAAACGAAACGGGGGCCGTAGTTACCGAAGCGCTCAAGCCACTCACCGAGTTCAGCACAGATCGGCTGGACGTGAGCGTCCATTTCGATCAGCTGACCGATCACCGATTCGTCGTAGGCCGGATCGCTGTGATCGTTGATGACCTGGGCATCGATATCGACCACCTGCCAACGGGTACAGATCTGCAACATCGAACCGTTGAGGGCCAGGAACCGCTCGTAGGCCGCAGCAACGGCGCCACGAACATCAGCGGCATCGAGCTCCATGGCCAACAACCGCTCGTTTTCCGCCCTCCCGTCGGCCGTCAACGACCAGCCGGAAGGCTGGCCGTCTCGGTGTCGAACAAAGCCTTCGTGGGCTGCGGCCCGCAAATACTCCTCGACCACCTGGGGTCTCAGCCCGACGAAACCTGCGACGGCGTCCGCCTCGGCGAAGCCTTTTAACCGCAATCCGTTGAGGACGAGCAAACCTGGAATGGTGGGCGACATGGCAGCGCAATGCTAGTGGTAGCGGGGCAAACTCCTCACATCTCCACAACGTCTACCGACGGACCGCCTCTGGATCGGCGTCGAAGCAAGGCCACATAGAACGCGGCGCCGAGGGTGGCGAAAATGAACCACTGGACGGCGTAGCTCAAATGTGGCCCTTCGTCCAAGGCCGGCAACGGAACGGGATCGGGAAACGCATCGTCGGGTCCTGATGGTGAAGGCGCCAATTGGAGCCACACCGAGGCCACGGGGCGACCGAGCCGAACCGATACCCGTTCGGTGTCGAGGCGTGGCAACACCGTGCCGGTGCCCTCGTCGACCGCGCCGAAGCCCTCTCGGGTTACCGAGTCGCGCAGCCACCCGGCAAGCTCGACTGGACCAGAAGGTGGCGGAGAGAGCTCGACCTCGACGTTGACCGGCACAAACCCCCGGTTGACCACTAGCAGAGAGCCATCATCGAGTTCGACAACGCCTATCACATGCTCTCCGGCAGCCCCACCCTGTGACCGGTTCCCGACGCGGACAATATCACCGTCGATGAACTCCCCAGCGACGACCACCGCCCGGTAATCGAGGTCGTCACCAGCCGGCACGGCGGAAAGCGCCGTCGGCTGGGACGACCGGTCTTCAACGAGCTGGTTGAACTGGCGGCGCTCATCGAGGCGCTGAAGTTGCCAAACCCCGAGCACGACGAACAACGACACGACCGAGATGGCAAAAACGTGAGAAAAGATCCAAAACGGCCGCCGAACAAATTCCCAGTCCGGGACCGACTGGGTTGCGTCGGGTGAAGCAACGGTCATCGACGAAAACGTTACCTGAACTCGTCTTGACTCGTCTTATGTTGTCTCATCTCGCATCGTCCGGACTGGCCCTAGCTTCCGCCAGCGCACACCTCAGGTGAAATTCAAACCCGGATTTACTGCAGATCGCCATCATTTCCGCTTCCAACGCTGCGAGACTGCCAACGATGAAGTTAGAGCGAGGTCGGCCACCGCGAAAAGCGATCGTCCGTCTTGTCGTGGCGTTTGTCATCCTTTCTCAAGGATCGGCCTTGATCGGCGACCTGGCACTCGCCGAGTTCGTCGACAAACATCCGGCGTTGTTGATCGCCCTCAATCCGCGAAACCGGAACTTGGCCTTGGCAACAAACCAGCTGATGGCGTTCCCCTACTACGCCATTGGATTCACCCGCCTCATCATCTCCGACCCCCTCTACTACCTGCTCGGCTTTTGGTTCGGCGAACGCGCTATCGCCTGGGCCGAACGTCGCAGCCGGACCTACGGACCGTTCATTCGCGACGGAGAGCGCTGGTTCCGAAAAGCGTCGTATCCGTTGATCTTCGCCGCCCCCAACAATATCGTTTGCGCCCTTTCGGCCGCCACCGGCGTGCGACTTCGGACCTTCATCGCTTTGAACCTGACGGGAACGGTCACCCGGTTGGTGGTGATTCGACAGCTCGGCGAGGTGTTCCAATCACCTCTGGAGGCCATTGTGGACTTCATCGCCGAGTACAGGATTCCGATCCTCATCATCTCCGCCATCGGCGTAGCGTGGACCATCTTCGGAGAGTTCCGGGGCGACAACTCCGAACTGAAAGTGCTCACCAACCTAGATGAGTTCGACTCCGATGACGACGGGGCCGAGCTGGCCGACGACGGCAATGTGCCACCCCAGCGGTCACCGACGTCAGGCGACGGGGCGGCCGGCGGTGGCTCGAATCCTGCGGTGGACGACCGACCGGCGGGAACCGTTGCCGGCATCGATCGCCCAGATGCCGACACGACCGAGTGACCGGGCCGACGTAGTAGGCGGCACCGGGAAGGCGATGCTGCGGTGCGACGATGCGGTCCGGTCAGCCCAGTAACGGATCGAGACCAACGGTAAGCCCCGGAAGATCTCCGATACCGCGGACGGCCAGAACCACACCAGGCATGAATGAGGATCGATCTATCGAGTCGTGACGAATAGTTAACGTCTGACCGGCGGTCCCGAGCACGATCTCCTGGTGGGCGATCATTCCTCTCATTCTGATGGAATGAATCGGAATTCCGGCCGGCCCGCTCGCTCCCCGGGCATGAGCGATCGTCTCAGACTGGGTTGGATCTGGTTCCCATTCGCTACTGGCTGCGGCCATACGCTCAGCGGTCGATATTGCGGTGCCACTCGGAGCGTCAAGCTTTCCGTCGTGGTGAAGCTCGATGATTTCCGCCGTTTCGAAGAACCGGGCCGCCTGTTCGGCAAACCGCATCATTAGCACCGCACCTATGGCAAAGTTCGGAGCGATCAGGCAGTTCGACTTCGTGAATCGTTTCTCTATTTCGACGTGATCGGACTCGGTGAAACCAGAGGTGCCGACGACGGCATGTATCCCATTCTCGGCACACGACTCAAGGTTGACCTCCGCCGCTTCTCGGTGGGTGAAGTCGACCATCACATCGACCTGATCGGCTACCAGCGTGCCCGGATCCGATGACACCAAGAAGGTGCAGCCGCTGACGCCGGTGACCTCGCCTACGTCGATTCCTTCGTAGGACGGGTCGATCGCCGCCACGAAATCGAGGTCCGGTTCAGCGCAGATGGCATGAGCCACCGCCTTCCCCATTCGCCCGCCAACTCCGAATACACCGACTCGCAACGCCGTTCCCATCTCTGACGATTCCCCTCGAAAAAACAGATCCGGGCTCCGATCGCTCGGAGCCCGGATCACACTACTTCGGATCGGGCAAGATCACGCCCGAGTACTACCTCAGTTGCGGCCTCGACCTCGACCTCGTCCTCGGCCACGACCTCGACCGCCGCTGCGGTTCCGATCGTCGTCGGCTACTACCGGCGCTCCTTCAGGACCCAGATCTCCGAAGCCGTCGGCCTCGAAGTTCTCCTCGAACGACATCGAGATGCCTTTCTCGTCGCTGGTTTCTTCGCGAGTATCTTCGCGGGTCGCCGTCGCTGTTCCGCCGCTCCCTCGACGAGACGAGCTGCGACCTCCGCCACCGCCTGAGCCGTTGGCGTAGTCGTTGTCGTCACCGGAAATCTTGAGAGAGATCTTCCCATTGGGGTCGATGTCTTCCACCACAACTTCGATCTCTTGGCCGAGTTCCAGCACGTCTTCGACCTTGTCGATCCGCTTCCCCTGTCCAATCTTCGAGATGTGGAGCAGGCCGTCGCGGCCGGGAAGGATATTGACGAAGGCGCCAAACTTGGTGATGTTGACCACTCGTCCGGGGTAGACCTCGCCGACGTCGGCGGTCGGTGGATCGAGAATCAAACGGATCTGGCGTTCGGCCTCGTCTACTACCAGGCGATCGGTCGCAGCCACCGACACGATGCCGACGACGCCGTCGTCGTCAACGGAGATATCGGCGCCGGTCTCGGTCTGAATGGCGTTGATTACCTTGCCCTTCGGGCCGATGACCTCGCCAATCTTGTCGACCGGAATCTCGAAGCTAACGATCTTCGGCGCACCGTCGCGTACATCCTCCCTCGGGTCAGAAATAGCGGCCGTCATCACTTCGAGAATCTCAAGTCTGGCTTCTTTCGCCTGATTGAGCGCGTCGGCCAGAACGTCGGCGGGAATCCCGTCGATCTTGGTATCGAGTTGGAGGGCGGTGACAAACTCGGCGGTGCCCGCCACCTTGAAGTCCATATCGCCAAAGGCGTCTTCGGCACCGAGAATGTCGGTGAGGGTGGTGTACTTGCCTTCGGCGTAGACCAGACCCATGGCAATACCAGCCACTGGCGCCTTGATCGGCACGCCGGCATCCATCAGCGACAGGCTAGACCCACACACTGAAGCCATCGACGTCGAGCCGTTCGACGACAGAACCTCGGAGACGAGGCGCAACGTGTATGGCCACTCTTCCATCGAGGGGACAACCGGCACAAGTGCCCGCTCGGCCAGTAGGCCGTGACCAATCTCACGACGCTTTGGGCCCCGCATGAAGCCGGTCTCGCCAGTCGAGAATGGCGGGAAGTTGTAGTGGTGCATATAGCGCTTGCGATCGACCGGGTCGATGCCGTCGATCATCTGATCCATACGCTTCATGCCCAGGGTCGTGACGTTGAGCACCTGGGTTTCACCCCGCTGGAACAGGCCTGATCCGTGGACCCGGGGAACGACGCCGACCTCGGACGACACCGGCCGTAGATCACCCGGTGAGCGCCCGTCTATCCGGTATCCGTCTTCGACGATCCGACGGCGAACCACGTTTTTCGACAGTGCCCGGAATGCGGCCTTTACCTGCTTGGTGGCTAGCGCCTCATCGTCGCCGACGAACTGCTGAACGATGGCCGGCACGGTCTCGTCTTTGAGTGCGGCTTCGGCCGTGCTCCGCTCGGCTTTGTCGGAGATGCTCATGACATCGACCATCTTCGCCTCAGCGGCATCGGCCACCGCAGCGTATTGCTCATCTGAGTAATCGACCTGGACCGGGTACTCCATGGTGGCGCGGCGGCCGCCAATCTTCTCCACCAGTTCCAACTGAAGCGCAATCGCGTCTTTGATGTACTGCTTTGAAGCATCGAGGCCGTCGGCAAGCGCAGCCTCATCAACCTTTGGGGCGCCGTTTTCGTAGTTGGCCCACGAGGTTTCGGTGCCACCGGCCTCGACCATCATGACGGCGACGTCGCCGTCATCCAGCGCACGGCCGGCCACCACGATCTCAAATGACGACTCGTCGCCCTCCTGATATGTCGGGTGGGGCAACCATTCACCCTCGGTGGAGTACGCGAGGCGCACAGCACCGATCGGCCCGTCGAATGGAACGTCGGAGACCATCAACGCCGCCGAAGCACCGTTGATCGCCAGCACGTCGTGCGGATTGACCATGTCGGCTGACAGCACCGTGACCACGACGTGGGTTTCGTTGCGATAGCCGGCGGGGAATGATGGCCGAAGCGGACGATCGATAAGTCGGCAGGTCAGTGTCGCCGTGTCGGCCGCCCGGCCTTCTCGACGAAAAAACGATCCGGGGATTTTGCCCGCAGCGTACGACCGTTCCTCGACGTCTACCGTCAACGGGAAAAAGTCGATGCCATCGCGGACATGCTTGGCGCCGGTTGCGGCGACCAAAACGCTCGTGTCGCCCATCCGGGCGAGTACCGAGCCGCTGGCTAATCCAGCCAGTTTGCCTGTCTCAAGGTACAGGTCAGGTCCATCACCGGCGGTGACTGACCCAGTAACGGAAATAGCTTCCGTCATGGTGAAACTCCTCTAGGTTCTGTATTTCTTGGCACGACACGACGTTCGTTCGTGCCGGATTAGGCCAGATCCCAGATTTCGACCACGCAGACCGAAGCCTAAGCGGTGGCGGTTTATCGGCGTGCGGAGCCGGAAACTGGCAGCTGACCTACCCTGTGCTGGTGCGGATCAGCCCGCACTCTTCAGCAGTCGTGCGAGTTCGTCTCGCACTATTGAAGACAGCGTACCCGATTCCGATGTCGTTCCGGGTTATTGGCAACCCTGCCCAGCAACACCGCCCGGCCACCGCTCATAAGAAGCGGCTTACCTCGATCATTGGCGGCAACGCGAGATAGTTAAAGCCCCGATATGGATAGGTCCCAGCCTTGCGAAATGAGTCGCGAGTCATCGGGGAACGACCGAAGCAGAAGTCGATCATCGAATACACCTCGTACCCCTGCCCTACGAGGAAATCGAACAAATCGACCCGTTCGTAGCCGAATCGCTCAAGCTGGTCGTCCAATCCACATTCGAACAACACCGACGGCTGCTGGGCCGAAAGCAACCCTGTTCCTCCCCGAAGAGCGGGAAGCTCGGCACCCTCAACGTCAATCTTGATGAAATCGACCGATCGATCGCCGAAACGATCATCGAGGGTCACGACCGACACGTCGTACATCGTTACCGCGTCGTCGCCCTGTGGCGCCTGAAGGCCGCTGAAACCGGGACGATCGGTGTCGTCGAAAAACTCGGCTCTCCCCGGCTCGTCGGATACCGCAGCTTCGATGATCTCGACCTGGGGAAAATTCTTCCGAAGCCTCGCTGCCTTCTGCGGCGACGGCTCGATGGCTAGATGCGTGCCGTCGGGCGCAAACCGACAAAGGTCGGAGAGCACGGAGCCGATATGGGCACCGATATCGAAACAGTTGAAATTTGGTTCAACCAACCGCTCGAGCGCGGCTCGAGTCCGACGATCCTCAAGATACAGATCCCACAATTCCGGGTGCCGGATGCGCTGGCGAAGCCCGGTCAACCACCGGGCGCGTTCTGCCGTCGTGGCCCACCGAGAACCGATGAGAGACTGTTTTGCTGCGATTTTGAGACCTTGCAGATTCACCATGATGACGATGTCGCCCAAACAATCCTGTCGGATAGTCGATCGTGCACCGCCCAGCGCCAGCCGAGCTTACTCGTACTCGACGTCGAAATCCGGCTCAACCGATTGGTCAGCCGTACCTCGATTAGCGGCGGAGCCCAAGGTCGGCAATGACCGCCCGGTACCGCTCGACGTCGATATCGGCCAAGTAGTCGAGCATCCGACGACGACGCCCGACCAGTGCGAGGAGACCGCGTTGGCTGTGGAAGTCCTTCTTGTGAACCTTGAGGTGCTCGGTCAGGTGATTGATCCGATCGGTGGCCAGCGCAATCTGGACCTCCGGTGAGCCGGTGTCGGCATCGGAACGCTTGAACTTGGTGATCGTGTCACCCTTTGGTGGCAGATTGGCGGCCGGCTTGCTCATATCGGAACTCCTACTCGAACGGGGTGTGGAGGGTGGGTCCAGGGGCCCAGCCGTCGAACGCGGTTATGCGTCGTTCAACAGCGGGTCAATCGTACCGCCCAACCGGTACCACCCCACCGAGGACCGGGGAGGGCAGACTCATCGGTCTGGTTGGGTCTCCGATGCTCGGTCGAGTACCTCTTTGGCTCGAGCGACGTCGCGCTGCAGCTGAGCTGCCAATGCCTCGATCCCGTCGAAACGTTGCTCGGACCGCAAAAGCTCGACGAACTGGATCCGGGCCTGTTCATCGTAGAGGTCCCCGTCGAACCCGATCAGGTGGGCCTCCAACAACGACTTCTCTGCGTCTTGATAGAAGGTCGGACGCTTTCCAATGTTGATTGCACAAGGCCAGCGGCCGCCGTCGGGCCGGAGGTACCAGCCGGCGTACACCGCGTCCGCCGGCATGGCTCGATGTCGTTCAACGGCCACGTTTGCGGTGGGGAACCCGATGGTGCGGCCCCGTTTGTCCCCCTCGACGACTGGGCCGCTCAGTTCGTGGAAACGACCGAGGAGGCGAGCCGCGGTTGCCACCTGCCCACCGGCGAGCGCTCGCCGAATCGCGGTGGACGAGATCGACTCGATTGTCCC
The DNA here is from genome assembly GCA_938021675.1 of uncultured Acidimicrobiales bacterium. Taxonomy (GTDB): domain Bacteria; phylum Actinomycetota; class Acidimicrobiia; order Acidimicrobiales; family SZUA-35; genus JAHELU01. Next base: position 89,671 of record CALIFY010000019.1, on the reverse strand, counting down.
ATCGGGCCGAGGCATCAACTGGACGCCCTCGATCTCAAACCCGTGTTCTTTGCCAAGCGTCGTGAGCAGTTCGACGTTACCCACTCGGCCTTTACCGAAATGGAAATCGTTTCCGACCACTACCGCCTTCGCTCCGACGCAGCCGACGAGCACGTCGAGTACGAAATCCTCGGCCGTTTCGCCCGCCCGCGCTTCGGTGAATGGGACGATAACCGTGGTGTCGACACCAAGATCATCGAGCAAGGACAGTTTGAGATCGAGGTCGGTCAAGACCAGCGGCGCCGTCTCCGGGCGGAGAATTCGAGCCGGGTGCGGGTCGAACGTGACGACAGCGGTTCTCAGTCCGAGTCGGGCCGCGGCCCGCTGAGTAGCGCCGATCACCGCCTGGTGACCGATATGAACCCCGTCATAGGTGCCGATGGTGACGGCGTGGCCGGCATCTCGATCAGGGCAGACGGTCGGATCGGTGATTACCTGCACGATGGCTCACGGTATCGGAAGTTATTGCCCGGCCAGAACCTTTGCCGGTCGGAGCTGGCCGTCCCGGACCTCGTAGATGGCAAGTAGCGTCTGGTCATCGTCGAGAACCACCAGTCGCCCCGAGCCCGGGCTCGGTCCAAGCGACTGGCCGTTGCGGACGAGACGAGCCATCTCGGAGTCGACTTCGATCGCTGGCAGGTGGCGTACCAAGTCGCGGACCGGAGCCAGTTCGATGTCGTCTATCGACCGGGCATCGTCAAGAGTGAACGGGCCGACCGCCGTCCGTCGTAGGGATCTGAGATGGGCACCGCCGCCGAGCGCGTTACCTAAGTCGGCGGCCAGCGTCCGTACGTACGTTCCGGAAGAGCAGTCGACTTCAACTCGGTACACGAGCGGATCGTCGGTCGGTTGTGCGTCATAGCGTGCCACCGTCACCGGCCGTGGCTTCCGCTCAACTTCCTTGCCTTCTCGGGCGAGTTCGTGAAGTCGCTTTCCGTCGACCTTCACCGCGGAGACCATGGGAGGAATCTGTTCGATGTCGCCGACGAATCCTGCCGCCGCTGCCGCCACCCCGTCCGGCGAGAGTGTCATCTCGTGGCGGGCGGTCACCTCGCCGGCCGCATCGAGGGTGGCCGTCTCGACACCGAACGCCACTTCTCCTTCGTAGCGTTTGTCGACACCGGTTACGAACTCCAACAGCTTCGTGCCAAGCCCGACACCGAGCACCAGGACCCCGGTGGCGTCGGGGTCGAGCGTTCCTGCGTGTCCGACCTTGCGGGTACCGAGCGCTCTTCTGACCCGGTCGACGACGTCGTGACTCGTACAACCGACCGGTTTGTCGACCACGACACAACCCGACACCCCGGAGTCTGGACGCTGCCGACCTCGTCGTCTAGCCAACGACCGGGCCTTCAGGCGACGGTTCATCGTTCGGGCTCGCAAGCTCCGGGTCGAGATCTTCGTCGCTGCGAAACGAGCGGATGACCTCTTCGATTCTCGCTCCGGTTCGCACCGCCGGGTCGAAGGAAAAGACGACTTCGGGGGTCTTTCGCAACCTGGCTTGACGGCCTATGGCGGCCTGTACCGCTTTGCGATGTGTGGCCAGAACTTCGAGCAGCTCGTCGTCGCTAGCCTCGGCAGTCGGATCTGTTGGATCGGTGCCGAAGGAGCTGACGTAGACCTGGGCTTTGTTGAGGTCGCTGTCGACGTCGACGCCGGTCACGGTGAGAAACCCGAGCTGCTCATCGTCGATTCGATCCAGGGTGTCGGCCACGATCTCGTGCAGAAGCGTATTGAGCCGTGCCGTCCGCGGGTATTGTCGCTTGGTCGGGGGTCGCTGGTTCCGACGCCCGGAACTACCGCTGGTTCGGCCACTTCGGGATTTTGAGTTTCGAGCCATCTAGTCGTTCTCCCACCAGCTCCGATGGATATCGAGCACTTCGATCTCGGGTCTCGACCACACGTACCGCTCTATCGAATCGACGACGCCTGAGACGTGGGCCACCGTCCCGCCGACCGTTGACGACCCTATAAGGGATCGTTGGTGGTCGTCGAGATAGCCGACTTCGGCTGCCGCCACCCCGTGTAGTTGATCGATGTGACGAACCATCGAGGTGACGACCGACCGTTTTTCTTTCAAGCTCTGTGACGAGGAAACCCGAACGTCGATTTCCGCTACAAGAACAAACATGGTTGATGAGCAGCGGGATCAGTCGCGGGGAATCTCTCGCTCTTCGTAGGTTTCGATAACGTCGCCATCTTTAAGGTCCTGGAAGTCGGAGAGGCCGATGCCGCATTCGAATCCGGCCGCAACTTCCTGGGCGTCTTCCTTGAATCGCTTGAGCGACTGGATCGAGCCCTTCCAGATGATGACGCCTTCTCGAAGGAAACGAACTTTCGATCCCCTAGTAATAGCTCCGTTGGTAACCATGCAACCGGCGATCGAACCGATACGTGGGACCCGGAAGATTTCTCGAACCTCGGCATCGCCGGTAACGATCTCTTCGTACTCCGGTTCGAGCAAGCCGACCATGGCGTTTTCGATGTCTTCGAGAAGCTTATAGATGACCTCGTAGGTCCGAACCTCCACCTTTTCTTGGTCGGCGAGTTCGCGTGCCTTACGGTCGGGGCGGACATTGAATCCCAAGATTGTGGCGTTTGATGCGGCCGCAAGTTGCACATCGTTCTCGGTTATCCCGCCGACGCCGCGCAGCACGAAGGCAAGCTTCACATCTTCACGCTCACGCTTACGGAGGCTGTCACAGACCGCTTCGAGCGAGCCGTTGACATCGGCCTTGACGAGGAGGTTCAGCGTTGCGGCCTCGCCGGCCTGAATCTGTTTGAAGATGTCTTCCAGCTTGGCACCACCACTCGTGGCCGAGGCGTCCCGCCCAAGACTGGCCAGTCGCTGCCAATGCTCCCTGGTGTCGGCCACCTTCGATGCGAGCTTCTCGCTCGGAGCGATGATGAACGTGTCGCCAGCCTCGGCTACCTCGTTCAAGCCAAGGACCTGGACCGGAGTCGATGGTGGCGCATGCTCAACCCGCTCGCCACGGTCGTTAACCAGGGCACGAACACGTCCCCAAGCTGCGCCGCTCACCAGAGGATCGCCCACGCTGAGTGTGCCTCGCTCCACCAGGACGGTCGCCACCGGACCTCGACCGATATCGAGGTGGGCTTCAAGCACCGAACCTGCGGCCCGACCATCGGGTGTGGCCTTCAGGTCTTCGACTTCTGAGATGAGTAAGAGGTTGTCGATCAGATCTTCGACGCCTTCGCCGCTCTTGGCCGACAGCGGCACCATGATCGTGTCGCCCCCCCACGCCTCCGGCACCAAGTTACGCTCGGCCAGTTGTGTCATGACCCGCTGTGGGTCGGCGCCTTCGCGGTCCATCTTGTTTATGGCGACGAGGATCGGAACCTCAGCTGCTTTCGCATGATCGAGAGCTTCGAGTGTTTGCGGCATGACGCCGTCGTCGGCGGCGACAACCAAGACCACGATGTCGGTCACGTCGGCGCCACGGGCTCGCATCGAGGTAAAGGCCTCGTGACCAGGGGTGTCTAGGAACGTGATCGACTTGCCATCACGCTCGATTTGGTAGGCACCGATGTGCTGTGTAATGCCACCGGCTTCGCCATCGACCACGTTGGCCGAGCGGATCCGATCGAGGAGCAACGTCTTACCGTGATCGACGTGACCCATGACGGTGATGACAGGCGGCCGATGAGGCCATCCTTCGTCGATCTCTTCGCCACCATCTTCGAACTCAAGGAGTTTCCGAAGTTCGACTTCTTGCTCTTCACCGGGATCGACAAGTTTGATCTCGGCGCCGATGTCCTCGGCGAACAGCTCGATCATCTCGTCGGTCAACGACTGGGTGGCGGTGACCATTTCACCGTTGGTCAACAGGAACCGAACGACATCGGCCGCGGTTCGGTTGAGCCTTGGGCCGAGATCTTGAGCGGTGGACGCCCGCTCGACGACCACGGTGCCTGCTGGGATGGGCGCGTCTTCTGCCGAATAGGTCGGCACGTCCATCGGCGTAAGCTCTTCGCGACTCCGACGACGACGGCTCTTCCGACGTGGTCGGCCACGGTTTGGGCCACCTCGACCGGGAGGACCGCCTCGACCGGGGGGACCACCACGGCTGGGACCGCCGCCGGGCTGACCGGCTGGGCCACCGCGACTGGGGGAAGGACTGGTGCGGAATCCACCGCCACCAGACCGGGAACCCTCGTTGCGACCTCCCGAACCGCCGGACGGGCGAGGACGACCGCCACCGGGAGGAGGGGGAATCGGCTTTCCACCGCGGCTGCGAGGCGGGCCCGGCGGAGGTGGGATCGGCTTATTTCGAGTTGAAGCGCCAGCGCCACCCTTGCCACTCTTGGCCGTTGGTGCCGTTGGTGCCGTTTCAGCTGCGGGCGTTGGCGTCGCCGCCGTCGCTTCTGTTTGTGCTTGTTCTGGGGCCCCGGTCGCTGCTGCGTTTTGGGGCTCCGGAATCGGAGCGGAAGTGGTCTGCGCCGGCGCTTCGCCTACAGGAGCCGCGCTCGCCGCCGCGGTATCAGGTGCGGCAGTTGGAGCGGGTTGAGCGGTGACATCTGGCCGAGCCGGAGCCGGAGCCGGAGCTGGGGCTGGGGCTGGGGCTGGGGCGGCTGTGGGCTCTGCCGGTTCGGTCGAAGGCGGCGTCTGGACCGGAGCTGGTGAGGCCGGGGCTGGAGGAGCCGGGGCTGGAGGAGCCGGAGCCGGAGCCGCTTGGGCGGCTGGACGCTCGACGCGACGCGGACTGGCGGCTGGAGCGGTCGGCGATCCGGCCGGTTTGATCGCCGGTGGGGGTGGCGGAATCGCTTTTGAGGAGTCCGCTGCACTCGGCTTGGCGCCGGCCGACGAGACAACCCGGGCCGAGGACGGACCGGTGGAGGCCGGTGCGCTTCCGGTCCTACTGGGGGTGGCTTGACTCGCACCATCCCCGTTCGTGGCTGATTTCTTCGGTGGCGGCTTTTTCGTCGAAATCACATTCGGCGTACCGTCAGACTCATCGACCGCAGAATCGCCGGGAGTCGAGTCGGGCTCACGGACGAGCCCTTCGCGCTCGGCCTTGCGGCGAAGCCTGTCGGCCTGTGCCTCCACAACACTTGAGGAATGACTCTTTACACCGATGCCGAGGGCACCGCAGAGATCAATTACCTCTTTGTTGGAGAGACCCAACTCTTTGGCGAGTTCGTAGACCCGGACTTTTGATGGCACGTTGTTAAATCCACCCCTGAAGAGGACGCTGCAGAGCAGCTAGGCAACTGCGTATTCTAGCGGCCTGGTAGCCGAGACCAATGCAAACGATCGGTGGGCGCTGTTACGACCCGATGCCGGTCTGTAATGATCGACTCCGCCGCCGACCAGTTCTGAGGATATCCGTTCCCCCGCCAAACCGAGCGTCGCAACCGCTCACGAGCGTCCTGGCGCAATTTGATCGACGAGTTCCGAGACCGATTCTGGCCTAATCCGACGGCGTAGCGCCCGGTTTAGTGCGTTGCGATCGACAGCTTGCCGAAGACATTCGGCCGTCGTCGACACGCACAACCAGGCGCCCCGACCCGGGCCGTGGCGGTCTACCACGACCCGGTCGACATCATCGATGCAAATTCGGATCAGTTCAGACTGTCGACGTTTCTGGCGACATCCGATACAGGTACGAATCGGACCATCAGTCGACAGAAGCTGGCTCCTCGCCCGCTGCAACATCGGTGCTGGCGACATCGGTGCTGGCGACATCGTCTGCCCCATTGTCAGCCACAGGATCCGAACCGTGCTCACCGGAGCCGTTCCCCTCCCCCGCGCTGGCATCAAGTTCTCCAGAACCATCGGAATCAGAATCGGACGCAGAATCAGCATCAGCATCGGACGCAGAAACAACAGCCCCTTCCTCATCGGGGGCGCCGCCATCAGAATCGGAATCCACTTCCGGATCCGGCTCCGACTCCAACTCAGCATCGACGTCAGAATCAGCTTTCGATTCCGTGTCGACATCGGAAGCGCTCCCGTCGGACTCGCTGTCGGAATCCTCGCCATCTTCGGTATCGGATTGCTCGTCGTCGGCTACATCATCGGATTTGGATTCCGAATCAGCCTCGGCGTCGCCAGAACTCTCGGCGTCGCCAGAACTCTCGCCTTCGTCACCCGACTCCTGCGCGTTCCACTCGTCGGCCGATATCGCTGCACTGCCATCAGCAGGCTGCCACATCTGTTCGCCGGTCTCCTTGTCAACTATCCACTCACCCTCAGCCCATTCTTCGCTCTCGTACTGAGACTCCTCGAGGAGCTGGGTTTCGCTCTTGATATCGATCCGCCAACCGGTGAGTCGATGGGCAAGCCGAGCGTTCTGGCCTTCCTTGCCAATCGCCAACGAGAGCTGGAAGTCGGGGACGATGACCACGGCCGTCGCCGTATCGAAGTCGATTCGGACCTCCTTGACCTTGGCCGGCGATAACGCCTTAGCCACAAAGTCATACGGATCCTCCGAGAACGGGATGATGTCGACCTTTTCGCCGTTCAGTTCGTTCACCACCATACGGACGCGAGATCCTCGAGCCCCAACACAGGCGCCTACCGGATCGACGTTCGGGTCGTTCGACCACACAGAGATCTTGGTGCGGTGCCCGGGCTCGCGGGCACAGGCGCGTATCTCGACAACACCATCAGCGATCTCGGGCACTTCAAGCTCGAAGAGACGCTTTATGAGGCCAGGGTGCGTTCGGCTGACCACGATCTGCGGACCCTTGGCCGTACGACGAACCTCGACGATGTAGGCCTTAACCCGATTGCCGCCTTCGTTCCTGGGGCCCATCGAGACCTGCTCAGCCTGAGGCAGCAACGCCTCGACTCGGCCGAGATCGAGCAACGTATATCTGGAGTCGGTCTGTTGAACGATCCCGGTGACGATGTCGCCCTCGCGACCGGCGTACTCCTCGTACTTCATCTCGCGCTCCACCTCGCGAATACCCTGAGTCAGGATCTGCTTGGTGGTTTGGGCCGCGATGCGACCGAAGGCCTCGGGGGTGACATCGAATTCCGGCCCGAACGGCTCGCCGTCCTCGTCGAGGTCCTGGGCGAAAACCCGGATGTCAAACGTCGCCGGGTCGATCGTGACCCAGGCGTACTCGTAAGACTCCGGCATCCGCTTGTACGCCGACTCGAGTGCGTTGGCCATGATCCCGAATAGCTTGTCGACCGATATGCCGCGGTCTTCGGCAAGTGCTTGGAGCGCTTCGGTCATTTCGTTACTCACGGTCCCGTACCTTCCTTATATTCAGTTGTCTGGATATTCAGTTGTCTTGCGTTCAGCGGCTGGGGCGCTGGCCGTGGGTTTTGACGTTCGAGCGGAGGTTTGCGACGCACCCTTTTTCTTCCGCTTGGATCCCTTCGAACCCTTCTTCGGCGTAGGACTCCAATCGAAGACGGTTCGAGCAGACTTGATGTGGGCAATGTCAATCCGCTGCGAATCCGATTGATCGAGATCGACGCCGTCCATCTCTACCACTTCGACTACGACGTGTTCCTCATCGACGGAACGCAGTCCGCCTCGGAGTCGGCGGGGCCCGACATCGGGCACCAGCTTGAGCACGACATCTTCGCCGATGGCCCGTCGGTAATGCTCAAGCCGGCGAAGAGGTCGTTCAACACCTGGGCTCGAAACCTCAAGGGTGTATCGGCCCGGGACAGGATCGTGTTGGTCCAGGATGGGAGACACCAGCCGGTTGACCGCAGCCAACTTCGCTGTCGTCACACCCCGCCGATCCTCCGGCTCGTCAACCACACCGCGCCGATCCTCCGGCTCGTCGATGACCAGTCGGAGCGTGCCGCCGGTCCACTCCACATCGAGCAACTCGACGTCGGCGGTCGCCACCACGGGAGCCAGTAGTTGCAGAACGCGGTCGGCGACCGGCGAGTCGCTCGATTTCACTCGCTCACCACTGTTGTCTGCATCGCTCACTTCTGCTCACCTCCTAGGCTCGATTCTTCCGCAGTCTTCGCTGCGACCGAGAACAAAAAAGCGTGGGCCACAGCCCACGCGTTTGGCAGTGTATCGCCGTTGCCTCAAATCGAGACGTCACCCCACCATCCACCCGAGCCAGATCGACGTCACCAACGAGAGGTTTACTCCGTCGAGACGTCGATCTGGCCCGAGCGCTCCTAGCTCAGCTCGAAGTAGCCCAGGTCATCCTCCATCGTCAAAGAGCTGAACCCAACGTCCGTCGAAACCGCCGTTGACGTCAAGATGCCAGCCGGCCGGAAGCCATTCGCCGTTCTCCAGCTCGCCCGATCCGTCACACTTCGCCTTCTCCCCGTCATGGAGGAAGTAGTCGTGTTGGTCCCAGTAGGCGCCGGCGCTGTCGGGCTGGCCGTTGGCGATCATGCGGGTCCCGTTCGGTGCCCCTTCCCGATATGCCTCACCGGTGAAGCTCCCCGAAGCATCCAATGCATCAAGCCCGTCCTCGATCTTGCCGTTACCGCCGCAACCGAGCAGATAGGTACCCCAAAACCAGTGCTTGTTGATGAAGCCCTTCCGGTCCTCTTTCGAATCCTCGGAATCGATCGACCGAGCCTGGAACTCCTGCACACCGACCGGAACCTCGGGACCGCCGTCGATGCCGCCCGGGATCGGTTGGTGTATCAAGATGTTCCTGACATCGCCGTCCCAATGCCGGTCAGCCAAGCCTCCGTCCCAAAAAGTGGCGGCCACGTCAGCCAAGTCCTGCAGCTCGTATTGGACCTTTTTCACGTCCTCGACGTCAACGCTGCCGGTGCCCTTGTGGGAAGCGAGCGAATCTGCGGTTCGATCGGTGAGCTGTCCGGCATCCCAGAACTGCACGGCCTCCACGTCGGTCTCGGGGACAAAGACGTAGTGGAAACCCTTCTCGTCATGACCGTTGATGTCGACCTTGGCCGTGTCATTCGGACTACCGGCCAGTTCCTCGACCTCTACCCATGACTCTTCGACGTAGTGAAGCTCACCCAGGACCGGTCGGTTCGGTTTCAAGATTTGGATCTCCGACGTCTGATCGGCCCGCCAGATCATCACGTGCTGACCGGTGGCCGTTGGCATGAAGTTGAGATCCTCGTGGCCGGCCGGGCGGGTGTTGTGTTTGGAGTGCTCGGTGATGACGACGTGATCGACACGTTCGCCGGTTCCCGGATCGCCGGTGATGTCTTCGACGCGGATCTCGATCCGCTCCCAATCGTGTATCGAGGTTCGCTGCTTGGCGTGGTAGGCGTAATAGATCAAGGTCGCACCCTTGCCGGCGGCGGTCGTGTACTCAAGCATCGCGGTGTACATCGTCGGGCTGATATCCCAGTCGGGCCGATCCCCGCTGAGATAGTCGTTGAGGTCCTCCCAGTTCTCCTTGTTGTTGCCGAATCGCTGGTCGTTGTCGAAATCGAAGTTCGACATCCAATCCCGCCCACCGTCGGTGCCGGCCCAACCGCCTCCTTCGTCGGCTTTCTTCATAATGATGGGGGCGTAGTACTCAAGGTAGGCACGCCGTTGGTCCATGGACAGCGCCCACGGCTCGTCTGCGGCCGCGCTCGCCGGCGCAGCCAGCGCAGCGGACGTCACCAGCGCAACACCCAGTAGGACACCGATGAACGGTCGAATCAATCGCATCTCTTCTCCTCGTGTTTGTCTCCCTATTACGTCGTTCGTCCACCTGCGGTTCACCGCCATCACGAGTAGATCGGCACGAGATCACCGCAGCGCGTTGAGGAAGACCATGTCGGCCGAGTCGCTTCGTTTCTTGTGGTGCGAACGTTGGAACACCGATCCAATGCCGAGCACCGAGAGCGGGCGCCTAGGCTCGTTGCATGGGATTCCTGGATTCACTGAAGGCGTGGTTCTCCAACGAGGCAACCGAGGCCCGCGACGTTGGCGAGAAGACCATGTCTCGACTAGAGACCGATCTCAGTCGGCGAGAAGCCGACCTGCAGTTGAGCCCCGAGCAACGCCTCGAACAGCTACAAGGCGAAATCGAGCAGAACGACTCGACGTTCGATGAGATGCAGGAAAAGATCGAAGGCCGTGGTGCGCTGGCCGACGCTGCCGAGACGGTCGCAAGTTTGGATACGCCGGACGAACTCACCAACCCCGTCGACGACGATCAGAACACCGATTCTTAGCTCGGGGGCGATGAGCCGAGCGACGTGTTACCGGCTCTTCCGTAGTAGTTCGACGACCTGTTCTGACGCGTTTGCGTCTTCCCCTAGCTCATTGAGGTTACGCCGTCGATCCTCGTCGGCTGCCTTTCGAGCCCCGGCCCGGGTTGATTCGGCCCGAGCGAGGGCGGCGTCCATGCCTTCGGTGTGTATGAACTCGGCCCATTCGACCAACGTCGACACCATCTCGTCTTCTGCCACAACGGCCACGTTTGTTCCCTGGATGAATAGATGACCGCGTTTGTTGCCGGCGGCGATGCCGAGGTCTGCACCGCGAGCCTCGCCCGGTCCATTCACTACGCAACCCATCACAGCAACCTGGAGTGGTAACTGACGATCGGCGAAGGCCGTTTGCGCCTCCTCGGCCACCTTGTAGACGTCGATTTCGGCTCGCCCGCAAGAGGGGCAAGCGATCAGGTCTACGTTCTTCCGCTCCCGCAGTCCGTAGGACTCAAGCAATACCCGACCCATGCGAGCCTCTTCGATCGGATCGGCGGTAAGCGAGTAGCGAATCGTGTCGCCGATCCCTTCCGCCAACAGCGTGGCGATCCCCGCAGTGGCCTTTACGATCCCGGCTGGTGGCGGACCGGCCTCGGTCACCCCAAGGTGAAGCGGATGTTCGGTAACCTCGCTGAGCTGGCGATACGCCTCGATCATGAGTGGCACGTTCGATGCCTTAACCGAAATCTTGATGAGATCGAAATCGACCTCGGCAAAATATCCGATTTCTTGGAGAGCGGACTCGACCATGGCCTCCGGGGTTACCTGACCGTCGTACTTGTCGTACATGGCAGGGTCGAGACTCCCACCGTTCACACCGATCCGAATCGGCACGTTACGGTCCTTCGCCTCCTTGGCGACAGCCTTGATGTGCTCCGGTTTGCGGATGTTGCCAGGGTTGAGGCGGAGGCAATGAACCCCAGCCTCCAACGCCTCAAGTGCCCTTCGGTACTGATGATGAATGTCGGCGACGATAGGGACCGGGCTTCTTGGCACGATCCGAGCGAGCCCTTCGGCCGCCTCAGGTTCGTTGCACGTACAGCGAACGATGTCCGCACCGGCGGCCGCCAACGAATAGATCTGCTCGAGTGTTCCGTCGACATCAGCAGTCTTTGTGATCGTCATCGACTGGACAGAGATCGGCGCTCCTCCACCTACCGGCACATCACCGACCATGATCTGTCGAGTCTTGGCCCGAGGAAAGCTAACCGCTCCCGCATCCATAGTTGCTCGCTTTCGCTGGAGGCGTCGGCTGTGACGTACCCGACGTCTCGGGTCGATTACCCGATGGGTCGGACGATATCGAGGTACACGGTCGAGATCATGATAAATCCGAGCACGAGGACCACGGCATAGGTCAACGGTAGAAGTTTTGCCACATCCGCTTGATAGCGCTTGTCCTTGCGCGATCTGATCCGCTCGTAAGTCGCTATGGCGGCATGACCACCATCGAGAGGCAGCAGCGGCAACAGGTTCAAGATGCCAACGAAGATGTTGAGGATGGCCAGCAACGTGATGGGCCACGCCGGATCAGCATCGGGTTGCCCGGCGATCCGGACCGCACCGACCATCGAAATCGGGCGATTGGCTTCGTCACTCGAAAAATCGACGTCCGCTCGCCCGCTCGCCATCAAGGTCGCCAGCTCGGTAAACGTCGACGGCGAGAGAAATCCCGGTATCGCAGACAACGCCGCCCAGAACGTTTGGCCAAACATCTCGACGGCGCGAAGCGGACTCTCCCGCGTGTGTTCAAACGATGGCGACACACCGAGGAAGCCGACCGTGTCGCCGTTCGAGGCATCGGGGCTGTCGTCTGGAATCTCGGCCAGCGTCGTGGTTCGGACGAAACTCTCGTTCCCCCGCTCGACGGTAAGGCTGATCTCTTCGTTTGGCCGATCTCTGATGTAAGACCGCAGCTCCAACCAGTTGGTGGCGTCGATCCCATCGACGGACACGACTTCGTCGCCCGGTTCGAGTTCAGCGACGACGGCTGGGGTTTCCCCGGTATCGAGCCGCGAGACGACATCGACCGACCAGCGGTTCATATCGTCGACGCCGATGACCGTGGTGACGATGCCGAACAACAGAATGGCCTGGATGAAGTGCATCATCGACCCGGCGGTAATAACCAGCATCCGTTTCGGATAGCTCTGGTTCTTGTAGGCCCGAGCCTCGTCCTCAGGTTCGCAGGGATCGAGGTTGTGCATGCCGATGATGCGAACAAACGCTCCGATGGGCAACATACGAAGGCCGTATTCGGTCTCGCCCCGGCGGAATGACCAGATGCGAGGACCCATGAACAAAAAGAACTGGGTGGCCTTCATACCGGTCCAACGAGCGGTCATGTAGTGGCCGAGTTCATGGAGGAAGATCATCACCACCAAACCGATGACGACCCAAAAATACCGGGGTCCAGCCCAGAACCACAGCAACGCGAACAAGCCGACGACCGGAACGAGGCCGAAGGGGTTGGACTTTCCTCCCTCATCGGGAGACCGCTCTTTTGGCTCGGCGAACACTATGGGCGGTCGATCCTGCTTCCCTGGGTCAACCGGCGCATCCTGTTTCATCGGATTCGCTGGTCCGAGCGGATCAGTGTCAGGGTCTGGAGTCGAATTCATGGATCTACTCTCTTGCTAGACCACACCGGAAGGAGATGGGTTACCGCCAACTATGCTGCCAGCATATCGACGTGCTTTGGCATCACTGTCGAGCACGGCGTCGATGTGGTCCGCATGCTGTCCGTCGTGGGTGTCCATGGTGGCGGCGATAATGGCGGGGATATCGGCCCACGAGATTCGTCCGTCGAGAAACGCTTCGACCGCCACCTCATTTGCCGCGCTCAACCACGCCGGCGCCGTGCCGCCAACCCGCCCGGCCTCATAGGCCAGATCGAGGCAAGGAAACCCCTGTCGATCTGGTGGTTCAAAGTCGAGGCGCCCCACCGAGGACCAATCGATGGCCCCGAACGGTGTCGGGAATCTGTCGGGGTAAGCCAATGCGTATGCGATAGGAAGCCTCATGTCCGGGCGGGAGAGCTGGGCGATCGTCGACCCATCGGTAAAGGTCACCATCGAATGAACGATCGACTGTGGGTGAACGACAACCTCAATACGTTCGAGATCGATGCCCACACCGGCCGTCCCGGCCCGTGCCCCGAAGAGTTCGTTGGCCTCGATGACCTCAAGGCCCTTATTCATCAAAGTTGAGGAGTCGATGGTGATCTTCGGCCCCATCGACCACGTCGGGTGGGCCAACGCTTCGTCGATCGTTACCGACGCCAATTCGGCCGCGGTACGGCCTCGGAACGGACCACCGGATGCCGTAATTTGCAGGCGATCCACGTCGGTGGCACCCCGTCCGGCCCGAAGGCACTGATGGATTGCTGCATGTTCACTGTCGACGGGAACAAGTTCGGCACCGGGAGTGTTTCTGACACTCTGAACGACCGGTCCGGCCGCTATTAACGACTCCTTGTTGGCCAAGGCCAGACGCTTGCCGGCGGCCAGACAACCGAGGGTTACCGGCAAACCAGCAAATCCGACGACGGCATTGATCGTCACATCGGCGACGCCAGCAATATCGGACAACGCCGACGATCCGGCCAAAATCTCGGTCTTGACGCCGACCGGCAGCCGTTGACGCAACTCGTCGAGGCGCGATTCATCGGCCAGGGCAACCACTTCGGGTCGGACTGCGATGATCTGGTCGACGAGTTCATCGACCCGTGACCCGGCGGCAAGGGCCACGACTCGATATCGATCCGGTTGAGCCGCGACGACCTGTAGTGTCTGCGTGCCGACCGAGCCGGTCGAGCCGGCTATGGCGACGGTGGTCATCGAGCCCGGCGTTCTCAGAGGACGCCGTATATCAACGCGAGATAGTACGCACCGGGCAGAGCGAACAGCAGACCATCGATACGGTCCATCACTCCTCCGTGCCCCGGCAGCAGCGTGCCCATGTCCTTTATTCCAAGGTCTCGTTTCACTACCGATTCGGCCAGATCGCCGATCGGCACGAGGATGCCGACGACAGCGCCGAGGACGATAGCGGCCACGAAGTGGTCGTCCCAGATGGTTCCCATGCCCGTCACACCGATAGCGAAACCGGCGAAGACCGCGGCCGCGAATCCGGTGAAGGTACCTTCCCATGTTTTGCTGGGGCTGGCCTGATGGAACGGTCGAGTGCCGTACGCACGACCCCCGACGTAGGCCAGGGTGTCCGATGCGACGGTGATGATTATGGTGGCCAACAGAAGCTCCACACCACCGGAGGCGCCGAGTATCAGGGCGGCAAACGCCGCGAGACCGCCCACCCAGAAGATGCCCATCATGGTCAAGCTGAAGTTGAGAACGGGCCGCTCGGAGTCGGCGCCGACCAGGTACCACAGCACGCCGAACACGACAGCAAGGGCGACGATCAACGGGAAGGCGGCATCGCCACGGTAGTAGGCGGCAGCCGGTGCGGCGACGGCTCCGACCACACCGAGGAGGGTCGCGGGCCGTAGACCGGCCATACGCATTGCGTTGTACACCTCTAAGACGGCGAGAAGAGTTAAGACTCCAACCACCAACATCGTGGTATCTGGCCCAAAGAACATGGCGGCCAACACGACCGCGGCCAGGCCGACCCCAACGGCGATAGCCGCCGGCAAGTTCCGACCCGTCGACTCGCCAAGACCGAACTCTTCGGCCAGTTCCTCGTCTTCTTCGTAATACTCTTCGTCGTACTCGTCTTCAGCAAACTCGATGTCGTCGAGAGCTGGCGGTTCGTTGCCGGAGAAAACCTGCCGGCCGGGGTTTCGCTCTTCCCGCAACACCGGAGGTCGTGGCTGCGCAGCGGTCGGCTCGCCGCCGAGAAGGGGGGTGTGGGGTGGACGGCCACGGTTCGCGTCGGAGAAGACCGACGGGCGTTCCTCCACCGGTTCCGGCGTCTCGCGTGGCCCACCAGCGGTGAGCCCTTCGGGCCGACGAACAGGCGGTGGACTCGGAAGTGACCGCTCGGACGTCCGATCGGGGTTCGCGTCGTTCCGCTCGATGCCCAACCGACTTGGCCGAGCGCCGACGGTCCGCCCACGGGCATCGACCATCGGTGCGGGATCGGGCTCATGAGGCGACGGGGTTGGTTGTGGTCCGCGTTCGATTCGAGGCGGAGGTCGACCCTCCACCGATTCGACGCGGCTCTGAACCGCTGGCCGGCCCACGGGCCGGGGTGCTGGTGCGGTCAGGTCGTCGGACACCAAAGGCACCCGGTGACCGTTATCTCTGGCTTGACCGGCGGGCGGAGAGCGGCGCGCTACCGGCGGCTCGGACCGGTGGCTGGGAGCCGGCCGATTCGGATCGGTTCTGCTGCTGAGTCCAGTGCCGGCACCAGGGTCCGACCCGGATTGACTACCACCGAAACCGTTGCCGGGGTCGGTCCTGCCACTCACACCACGCCCGACACGGCCGCTCGGGTCGGTCCTGCTCGTCAGGCCACCCCCGACACCATGTTTTGGCTCGGTACGGCTACTCAGACCGCCACCGAAACCGAGTTCAGGATCGGTTTGCCCGCCTCGACCAACACCGAACTCAGACGCCGGTTGCCCACCGAGATCGGCACCAAAATCGGGCGCTTCTCGATAGTGGATCTCGCCGTAGTGATCGTCGTCCTCATCATCGAGGTCGTCGTAGTCATCATCGCTGTTGCCGAGATTGATCGAATCGGTGTCGGCGAAAACGTCAGCCAAATCAGGTCCGGCCCACGACGGGTCGTCGCCATGCCAGCTCGGGCCTTTCACATCGGCCCACAGGCCACTCTCTTCGCCATCTGAGGAGAGAACGGCTGGAACTTGGCCAGTAGCTGGCGCGGTCCAGTGTTGAAGCCCAGCAGCCTCGACGTCGGCGGCCGCCTTGACCTCGACGCTCGGCGAACCCTGATCGGTCAAGTCGATCTCGTCCTCTCGAACGACAGGGACCTTTCCAAAGGAACCCGGATCGGGATCTGGTGGAGGCTCGAATAGGTCGAAAATGCTCTGCTCAGCCTGATCGACCGAGTCTCGATTCCTCTTCGATTTTTCGTTGTCGGCCATGTTGGGGTCCTTTCCCAATACCGCTCCGCCCCGATGATTCCCGCCTTGATGTGAGCTGGGCCCTCCAGCTTCGGGCTGATCGCCGGCGAATTGAACGAGACCGGACGGCCACGTCCTCGTGTTGGGTTACGTCAAACCTCGAGAAGTTCTTCTTCTTTGGCTGCGAGGGCGCTGTCCACATCGGCCTCGCTTTGTTGGGTGAGCTTGTCGAGATCTTTCTCTCCTCTCGACAGCTCATCAGCGCTCAGCTGGTTGTCCTTCTCAGCCATCTCTAGTTCCTTACGGGTCTCGCGCCGTATGTTGCGAATCGACACTCGTCCCTCCTCGGCCATCTTCTTGACGAGCCGCACGAGCTCTTTTCGTCGTTCTTCGGTGAGTGCTGGGAAGTTGAGCCGGATGGAACGGCCATCATTGCTCGGCGACACGCCGAGATCAGAGTTCTGAATGGCCTTCTCTACCGATTCCAGGTTAGCCGGATCGTGCGGGGTGACGGTCAATTGCCGGGCCTCGGGTACCGCGATCGACGCCACTTCGATAAGACGGACCTCGACGCCATAGGCATCGACGGTTAGTTTCTCCACGAATTGAGGGCTCGCTCGCCCACTCCGAACCGAAGCGAACTCAGCTCGCGAGTGTGAGATGGCCTTCTCCATGCGATCCTTCGCATCTTCCAACACCAACTCGACGAATTCGCTCATTTCACCATCGTACCTATCGACTCACCGCACGGTAGGCCTCGCGGACTTCGCTCCGCCATGAGATCAACGACCGTGATCGGTAGGTCGTCTTCAATGGCCTGCAACATGCCCATCTGGCCCATTCTCCGGCCATCTCGGCGAACCTCGGATGTCGCCAAGATCTCGGTCGATGCAGTCAAAAGACGGATTCCTCCAATCCTGGCAACCGCTACCCGGTAGATCCGGTGTCTTTCCTAGGTTAGTCCCGACTGGGCACCCAGGCGCGGTCAACCGGTCTCGATGCCCACGAGATGGACGTTTCGAGACCCGTACGAACGCCTGCTATCGCGCTTCCAGGAGCGACACGGAGCCGTTCAGCCGACCTGAGCCAGAACAAATCTGGTGATCGTTCCGTCGCCAATCTTGGCCGACACCTTTTCTTTGTCACCAAAAAGGCCTTGTTCGAGGAGAACGCGCTCCCCAAACCAAGAACTCAAGCGCCCCTCGACAATCTTGGGCCACGCGGCTTCCGGCTTGCCCTCGTTCTTCGTGATCTCCAAGAGAGCGGCTCGTTCGCGCTCCACCTCTTCGGCGGGAACCTCGTCTCGCGACAGGAACGTCGGCTTGGCGAAGGCGATGTGCATTGCCACCTCATGAATGGCTGCCTGGTCGACCCCGACCGCCTCGACGAGCACGCCGGCCTTGCCCCCACCGTGCAGGTAGGCATCGACCACGTTGTCCGCTGTTTTTTCGTAGCGAACGATCGATCCAAGTTCAATGTTCTCTTTTACGGTCAGTTTGAGGCTTTCGATCTCAGCATCCCGCTCGGAGACCGCATCGGGCCCCTTTTCGAGAACCAGATCAACCAACTCGGCCGTCAGCTTAAGGAAGTCATCGGACTTGGCGGCAAAGTCGGTTTCCGATTTGAGGTGGACGAGCGATACCGCTGTGTCACCGGAAGCGACCGCTACCCGACCTTCGCTGTTATCGCGATCGGTTCGGCCGGCCGCTTTGGCCAAGCCCTTCTCTCGCAGGATTTGAACGGCGGCTTCGAAATCACCGTCGGCGTTGGTGAGAGCCTTCTTGGCGTCCATCATTCCGGCGCCCGTCGAACGGCGCAGTTTTTGAACGTCCTTGGCGGTGATGGGCATTGAGGGATTCCTTTTTCTCTGGCTCTGTGGTGGTCGTGCGAGTATGTCGGGAAGCGAAGGAACTAGGCCTGGGGCGAGTCGTCAACCGCGGGGGTTTCCCCGCCGTCGGCCGGAACCGCGGGCGCGTCGGCAACTGCAGCAACGCTCTCATCCGGAACGGCCGTGACAGCTTCTACTGGAGCGGCAACGCCGGATTCGACAGGAGGTGCAGCCGGGGCTTCAGGGGCGGGAGCTTCCGCAGCGCGGGCTTCTGGTGCGGGAGCCGGAGGGGCTTCCGTTTTGGTGTCGGCGATTCGGGCTTCCCGGGCGGCGGCTTCTGCGAGCGCTTGTTCGCGAGCTGCAGCCTGCGAGGCGGCAACCGCGGCCTCTTGCTCCGGCGTCCGGTCTGAAGTCGAACGATCGGGCACACCGGACCGACGGGCGTGGATCAGCTTGCCTTCGGCGACAGCCTCCGCCACAACCCGAGTCATCAGCTCGGCGGATCGGATGGCGTCATCGTTTCCGGGGATTGGATAGTTCACGAGGTCGGGGTCGCAGTTAGTGTCGACCACGGCAACGATCGGGATGCCGAGCTTACGGGCTTCGGTAACGGCGATGTGCTCGATGATGGTGTCGAGGATGAAAACGACGCTCGGAAGCTTCGCCATCGTCTTGATACCGCCGATGTTGCGGTCAAGTTTTTCCAGCTCTCGACCGTAACGGAGCGCCTCTTTCTTGGGCATCTCGTCAAAATCGCCGGCCGCTCGCATTCGCTCGTACTCAAGCATTTTGGAGACGCGCTTTGAGATGGTCTGGAAGTTGGTGAGCATGCCACCAAGCCAACGCTGATCGACGAACGGCATCCCTACCTGGAGAGCATGACGGCGGATCGGTTCCTGAGCTTGCTTCTTGGTGCCCACGAACAAGACTGACCCACCATCGGCGACGGTGTCGCGGACGAAGGTGTAGGCCGTCTCGATGCGACGAAGCGTCTCTTCGAGATCGATGATGTAAACGCCGTTGCGGTCACCGTGGATGAACCGCTTCATCTTCGGGTTCCAACGGCGGGTTTGGTGTCCGAAATGGACGCCCGCTTCGAGCATCTGCTTCATGGTGACTACAGCGGTCACGTTTCTTCCTCCGGTTGTTTGCGACCGACTCTGCTCCCGTTTGGCATGTTGCCAACGCAAGAGACCGTGGAAATCGAATCGATCGGTGCTGGTTGTGGTTACTTGTGTTTTTCTGCGAGAAAGGCCGCCGCAAGGCCACCTGACCGCTTGGAAGTATATCGGGACGCCTCGGCCCCGCGGCCGTAGACTCCGACCATGCAAGACTCGACGACGACCGGCGTTGATATCCAACAGCTTTGCGTATATTGCGGCTCATCGACCGGCTCGAACCCAGCGGTTTCCCAGGCCGCGGTGAGCCTTGGGCGGCTGCTAGGGGAACGGAACATCGGGCTCGTCTATGGCGGAGGGGCGGTTGGACTGATGGGTCGCATCGCCAACGAAGTGTTGGCCGGCGGCGGCTCGGTCACCGGCATCATTCCTACCTCGTTGTTTCCACCAGAGGTAACCCATGACGGCCTGACCGAACTGATCGACGTGAATTCGATGCACGAACGGAAGGCGGCAATGATGGAGCGAGCCGACGCGTTCGTAGCCCTGCCGGGCGGATTCGGCACACTGGAAGAGCTGGTCGAAGCGCTCACTTGGGCCCAGCTCGGATTGCTCGACAAACCGGTGGGCCTTCTGAACGTCGATGGATACTACGACCACCTCCTGGCGTTCTTCGATCGGGCGGTCGAAGATCAACTTCTACGACCATCGAACAGGGCGCTGATCCGAACGGCTGACACGCCGGAGACCCTCATCGATTCGTTGCTGTCGACCAGGGTGACGGCGGCCCCCAAGTGGAATGAACTCGGCCAGACAGAAACCGGTGGCAGCTGACAATCGCCCCCGGCAAGGCGGCGACGCTTACCGTGGTCGCAGGTTTCCGGCTCATGATGGGAGATGAGTCAACCGAACGATCAAACAGTCGCCGAGCAGTAGCGGAAGCGGATCGATGTAGTCGGCACCGCGACGGGCAGTGAGATGAAAGCCGGGCTTGGCGACGGCGATCTGCTGACCGCTGACCACCGGATCTCCGGGTGCCACGGCGACGTCAACGAACGCCGCTGTCGAGCGGAGCCCTCCGCTGTGGTCCACGACGACAAAACCGTTACCACCGACCGTCCCGGCGAACGCCACCACGCCATCATCGACGGCGTTGACGACTTCGCCCCCCTCGGTGCCGTATTCAAGACCTCGGTTTCCGGGCCCGTACGGCGAGTCTGGAGGACGAAACCCGTCGATGACGACGGCATCTACCGGCGTCAGCCATGGAGGGTCACAACTCGGCCCAGCCGACGGCTCAAGCCAGCCGCTGACCGCTCCATGAATTCTTCTATGGGGAGACCCGACAGCAGATCGTGAGCTGACGGAGTCGGGCGTGCCGGCAATACCAAAACCACCGAGTACGACCAACAGACCGGCGGTACCGGCCATGACGATACGAGACACAGCGTGCTCCTCGCGTACGGAGACGATGGGCCCAATGGCGGCCGATAGGTGTGGCGCCACGACGGCGCAAATAGGAGCGAGCGGCGAGGTCGGGCGACCCTACGCCAACTCGCGGTCGCCGCTGGCCAAGAGCGTGCGGAGCTGGAGCACGGCCTTGGTGTGAATCTGACACACCCTACTCTCGGTGACGTTAAGCACCTTGCCGATGTCGGCCAACGTCAGATTCTCGTAGTAGTAGAGGGTGAGCACGATTTTCTCACGCTCGTTCATCTTGTTGATCGCTTCGGCCAGCAGCTGCCGCATCTCGACCCGCTCATAGGTTCGACCGGGGCCATCACGACGGTCGGCGAGCGTATCGCCAAAGGTCAGGCTCTCGCCACTATTGAAGCTGAGCATCTCGTCCAAGGCCACGACGCCGAGAGAGCTGATCTGTTTGTAGAGACCGGCAAGCTGCTGCGACGTTAGGTCGAGCTCGGCCGCTATCTCCTCGTCGGTTGGGGCCCGATGCAACCTGGCCTCCAACTTGGCCATCGCCCGCTCCACCGATTTCGCCTTCGATCTCACCGAACGCGGCACCCAATCGATGGAACGGAGTTCATCGAGCACCGCTCCTTTGATCCGTGCGATGGCGTACGTCTCGAACTTGAAGCCGCGTTCGGGATCGAACTTGGTGATGGCGTCGATCAATCCGAACATCCCGTAGCTCACGAGATCGGATTGATCGACCGTCTGCGGCAACCCCGCCGCAACACGGCTCGCGACGTATTTTACGAGTGGGGCGTAGTACACGATCAGCTCATCGCGATCGGACTGTTTGCCGCTCTTCTTATATCCAGCCCAAGTTTTTTCGAGCTCGGTTTCGGTCTCAATTGCCACTGATCCCGCCAAGGTGTGTGGTCCGTCTCCTGAAGTTGCGGGACGAACCGGTGTTGCCACTGGCGCATCTCGCTCCCACTCTCCGTCGGAGCTAGACCACGTAAAGTGAGGGCGAGTATCAGATTCTTTGGGATTCGAAGCGGACGGGCGGAACCCAAGCGCGTCGAGGTATCGGTTCCGGACTGCGGCGGTCACGGCGCACGAGCGTAGTGGCCAAGCGACCAATGGTGGTGGTTCCCGCTCAGGGCGACTCCCGATGACCAGCAAGAAAGACGGTCGACCCGTCGAGCACCAGTCGATTCGTTGCAACCAGACGTTGGACGGTGTCGAGCACTACCGCGATCGGTTCGGCCGAGGCGACTACCAATCGATCGATGTGAACCGGCCCGGTAGCGACTTCGGAAAGGATCACCGCAGCGATCGGATCCTCCGGGGTGGCCACCGATGGCCGGCCGGCTTGACCCTCGTCGACAGCACCGTCACGGCCGACCGGCCCATCGCCAACCCCTAATGTCTCGGCGATATCGGTGGCGTGCCGGGCCGGGATGGCACCCTCGACAAGTAGGCCGTTCGTACCATCCGAGGCCGGACTGACCACCGAACCCGGAACGGCAAAAACGGGTCGGTCCCGCTCGATCGCTTCGTCGGCGGTTGACAACGATCCCCCATG
Organism: uncultured Acidimicrobiales bacterium; assembly: GCA_938021675.1. GTDB lineage: Bacteria > Actinomycetota > Acidimicrobiia > Acidimicrobiales > SZUA-35 > JAHELU01. The sequence goes on along the minus strand of CALIFY010000019.1, from coordinate 67,504 downwards.
TTGATGCGACTCGACCACCACGACACCGGCGGCCAGGGAGGCGATGAGTCGATTTCTGGCCGGAAACCGCCATCGGGCTGGTTTGGTTCCAGCCGGACTCTCCCCGAGCAGCACCCCGTGCTCGACGACGGAACTCCACAGCGAGCGGTGTGCGCCGGGGTAGACGACGTCCAACCCGGTCGCCACAACACCGATCGGGACACCTCCACTGTCGAGCACGCCCCGGTGCGCAGCGCCATCGACACCAAGGGCCAACCCGCTCGCCACTGGAACGCCCCGGTCGGCCAGTCCTCGACCGATCTCGTAGGCGACGTTTCGACCGATGGTGGTGCACTGACGCGTCCCGACCACGGCAACGACGGGGTTGTGTAGATGCTCGATGTCGCCAAGGTAGAAGACGAGTAGTGGAGGATCGGGCTCGGCAGCGAACGGCCAATGCCGATCGTTCGGTCCCAAGATTCCGATGCCGAGCCGTCGATGACGAGCCAGAATCCCGTCGACATCAACGCCGCGGACCTCGGCAACCCATCGATCGACTAGCGAGGTGGTCAGCCGGGGCGGCGCCGGCCCTAGATCTGGCGTCAGCCGCCCACGACGTAGCCGATCGACGGCGGCGGCCGCCCCACCATCGCCGATGAGCCACCTCGCCCTACTCGGACCCATCTGCGGCAATCCGAGCAGGATGAGCCGCGCCCGGCGATCTTCGTGAGCGTCATCAAGCCTCACTGCGAGACCCCAAGAACGGTGCGCGGCATCACGCGGAGACCGACAGCTACTCGTATCGTGTCAGCGTCGATCACCGTGCCGCCATCGGCAAGGTCGGCCACGGTACGGGCCACCGTTCTAACCCGATGGAGGCCACGCCCGGTCAACGCTCCCGACGTCAGCTCGCGATGGAGATGGTCCGAGGCCTCCGCCGAGAGCGGAGCTACCTCGTCGAGCTGTTTTGCCGTGAGTTCGGCATTGCATCGCACTCCCCGCCCGGCAGCTCTACTACGAGCGGCCGCCACCCGGTCGGCCACGACCGCCGACGACTCTTCCTCTGCCCCGCCCAAGAGCACCGAGGGCGACGACGGGCGAACCTCAATTCGAAGATCGAAACGGTCGAGCAGCGGACCAGAGAGCCGTCGGGCGTATCGGGCCCGAGCGGATTCGCTGCACCGACACAACCCGTCGCTGCCGCCCTCGCCACACGGACAAGGATTCATCGCCGCTACGAGGAGGAACCGAGCGGGAAGCGACACCGCTCTGGCCGCACGGCTTACTCGAACCACCCCCTCCTCCAGCGGCAGGCGAAGGGCGTCCAAGACCGAGACTGCGTACTCGCCAAGCTCATCCAAAAACAACACACCGTGGTTGGCACAACTGATCTCACCCGGCCGCATAGCAGAGGTTCCACCCCCGACCATGGCCACCATCGACGCACCGTGATGCGGAGCCCGAAATGGGACGGCGTACACCAGGCCCGACTTCGGTATGGTCAAACCCGCCGCCGAATGGACCCGCGTGACCGACACCGCCTGTGCGGCATCGAGCGGCGGGAGCAGGCCCGGAAGGCGGGCAGCCAGCATCGTCTTTCCGGCCCCGGGCGGGCCGATCATCAGCATGTGGTGGCCACCAGCGGCCGCTATCTCAAGCGCGTATCTGGCCAAGGGCTGGCCTCGAACATCTGACAGGTCGAGTCGTGCGTTATCGGGTCGGGTTGCGGCATCCGGCGAATCGAGACAGCCCGGCATCGGCGCCGCACCGCACAACCCATGGACGAGCTCGGCAAGGCTCGATACCGGCCGAACGTGCCCGGGCCGAACGAGCGCGGCCTGGGCCGCGCCATCGGCCGGCACCAATAGCTCGTCGGCCAAGGTCGCGTCGGCGAGCGACACGAGCCCCGTCACCGGTCGGATCGAACCGTCAAGTCCAAGCTCCCCAATGGCCCCGAAGGGCCGCAGCCGATCGCCGTCGATCTGTTCGCTGGCCACGAGCAGACCGAGGGCGATGGGCAAGTCGAGCGATGCGCCCTGTTTGCGAAGGCCGGTCGGTGCCAGATTGATAGTGATCCGTTTCGTCGGCCACCGAAGCCCACTCGACAAGATCGCCGCTCGGACCCGGTCGCGGGATTCTCGACAGGATGCGTCTGGCATGCCGACCAGCGTGTAACCGGGCAAACCATTGCTGACGTGTACTTCGACGGACACAGAATGACCGTCGACGCCTTGGACGACGGCCGTTGGGATCGTGGCTAACACGAGCACTCCCTCACGATGGAAACAGAGGGGGCCAGGGCCACGAGGCGCTCGCCGCTAACAGATGGAACGGAACCAGATAGAACGGAACCCGGTAGAACGGAAGAGCGTGTCGAGAACTCTAGAACAAGGCTGTGACAGCCGAGATGGCTTACAGCACCTCGCGGGTATACCGGACGACCGCTTCGATCTCTTCCGGGGTGAGCCGATCGTCAAAGGCCGGCATGTTGTTCTTCCCGTCGGTCACGAGGTCGATCTGATCACCAATCTCTGGAAATTGACCGACGACGAGGCCGTCGTCCAGCTTCGCTCCAACCCCACCCTCACCGGCCGAGCCGTGACAAGACGCACAACTACGACCGTAAATTTCGCGACCCTCGACAAGGATCGGATCGCCGCTGGTGACCTCCGGCGGCGGGTCGACACAACCGACGACGACAGCCGCCAGCGCGACGACCGGGACGACCGGCCGTAACCATCTCGGACCGAAAGTCGGCAATGAGTAATTCCGGACCATACTGCTCCAATGGGGTTTGACCCGAGCCGCAAGCATAGATCCTCCCGCTTTGACTACCTGTTCGTCGGCTCGGCCCTCGTCGTGGTCGTTTGTCTCCTCGTTTGGGCGATGCTGGGCTGAGATGGGCAAGCGCTCCACCGGCCGTCAACGGCGGAAGAAGCGACAGACGAGACCCGCCGCCGACCCTTCGGACACCGAAGACGCCGATGTCCGATTCGTCCAGCCGTACGAGGCGACGAAGCGCTACCTCTGCCCCGGCTGCAACCGCGATATCCCACCCGGCCTAGGCCATATGGTCGTAGTTCCCCGAGATGCGCCTGATCTTCGTCGACACTGGCATCGCGGTTGCTGGACGAACCGCCAGAACCGCCGTTGAATAACCTGAACTCCGGGTGCATGGGTCTTGACGGTGGCCGGTGAGCCGACTGGTCGGCCGATCAGAAGCACCCCTCGTACACGGTCACCGTGCCGGCACCGTCCACGTCGACGACATCGAAACGCACCTCGCGGTACTGCTTTGGCGCAGCGGCCAACCATCGGGTGGCCAGCGTTCGAACCTTTCGCTGCTTTCGATGATCGACCGCTTCGGCACCCGATCCAAATCGATCCGTCGACCGAGCCTTGACCTCAACAAAAATTACGTCGCAAGAACGACAGACAACCAGATCAAGTTCGCCGTCAGAACACCGCCAGTTTCGGTCTAAGACCTCGTAACCGGCCGTCCGGTACCAGACCGCCGCAGCATCTTCTCCCCGGCGACCAACTTCTTGATTGCGGGCCATGGCAACCCCCGTTGGCGTGAGCCAGCGTCTCCATATGCGGGAAGCGTCCGACGCGACCAACGATCGCCCGACGACTTCGAAGCCAGCTTCAGAGCTCGCGCTCAGGAAGCTCCTCTACCGTGATGCCTCTGGTCGAGGAGATCGTAACCTTCGACAAAAACCGAGACTGCCGGTACATATCCCACACCCAGGCATCCGTTAACTCGTACTCGACGACGTCGGCTCCGGCTGGCGTCAGCCGCTCAACCTCGTTCGCTAGATACGATCGCCGATCGGTCTCGACGACGAACCGAAACATGGCGATGACATCGCGGTACTCTCGAAAGAGCGCGAGTTCGCTCTCGGTCTCGTAGCGCTCGAGGTCTTCGCTGGTCACGAGAAGGCGACGGTTAGTTGTCGCGCTTTTCCTTCACCTTGGCCGCCTTGCCGACGCGGTCGCGAAGGTAGTACAGCTTGGCCCGACGAACGTCGCCACGATTGACTCGTTCAATTTTGTCGATCACCGGCGAGTGAAGAGGGAAGATGCGCTCGACGCCAACACCGAAGCTGACCTTTCGAACGGTAAAGGTCTCGCGGATGCCTTCACCCTTACGGGCGATGACGTGGCCTTGGAAGATCTGTACCCGCTCCCGGCTGCCCTCGATGACCTTCACGTGGACCTTCACGTTGTCGCCTGGGGCGAATTCGGGAACGTCGGGGCGGAGTTGGTCCTGCTCGACGAGTTCGGTGAGGTTCATTTCTCGGTTCCTACGGTGAGAGTTGGTGGGCGACAACGCCGCTAGTGGACTGTCCGAAAGCACAACGCTCCCGATCCGGCTGTCCAGCTTAACGAGCCGCTATTCGGAACCAACCCGGCCCGCGAGACCGAACTCGACCAGCAACGCCCGCTCATCGTCATCAAGCCCGCCTCGGGCGTCGATCAGGTCGGGACGACTCTCGACCGTTCGGGCCAAAGATTGGGCCCTTCGCCAACGGGCCACAAGGTCGTGGTCGCCGGATCGCAAAACGTCGGGCACGGCCCATCCCCGGTACTCGGCCGGTCGGGTGTAGTGGGGGTATTCGAGCAAGCCGTCGCTAAAGGACTCCTCATCGACCGACTGCCGATTGCCGACAACCCCAGGTACGAGACGACCGACCGCTTCGAGCACCACCGCGGCCGCTAACTCGCCACCGGCCAGCACAAAGTCTCCGATCGACACCTCTTCATCGACCAAACGTTCCCGCACCCGTTCGTCGACGCCCTCATATCGTCCACACAAGAGGCTGAAACCCTCGAGCGAAGCGAACCGGGCGGCCATCGCCTGATCGAACGGACGACCGGTCGGCGTCAGGTAGATAAGGGGTCGAGGAGGCTCAACCCGCTCGACCGTCTCGAAAATCGGCTCCGGCTTCATCACCATGCCGGCCCCACCACCAAAGGGGCTGTCGTCAACGGATCGGTGCTGATCGTGGGTGGCGTCCCGCAAATCATGGAAGCGGAGGTTGAGCAAGCCATCGTTGCGAGCGCGGCCCAAAATGCTGGCCGAGGCGAACGCGTCGACAACTTCTGGGAAGATCGAGAGGACGTCGATCCGCATCGATCAGCGTTCCAGCAAACCGAGCGGAACGTCGACGTGAACCTCGGCGGCATCGTGCCGCAGGTAGAACGTCAGCGGAACGAGCTGCCCATCGCTCAACTCGAGGAGATCAGCGGCCGGATTATCGACGACGGCGGTGACCTCCCCATGGTGCGTTCCATGCTGGTCTACGACGCGGCGACCTATCAGTTCATGGACGAATACCGCAGTGTCCGATGGCAGCGGTCGGGCGGTGAGCGTAGCTCCCCGCAATCGGTCGGCCGACTCGCGGTCGACAACATCGGTAAACCGGAGCAACCACTTGCGGCCATGGGGTCGGGCTGTGGCTAACTCAACCTTTCCCCCGTCGATCCAGAACTCGGCCCCGATAACGGTCCGCTGCTCAACCAGGTTGGTCACGAAATCCACGATGACCTCGCCTCGCAGCCCATGGGCTCGCTCGATGCGGCCGATTTCGAGGAACTCAGGTTCTCCGTCAGGCACCGTCATGTGTCGTGTCTCTTTTGTCGCCCGTGCGAGGCTTATTCGACGAACTCGACCTCGGTCACGACGCCATCTTGGGCCGCAGCAGCACCGACGACGGTACGGATGGCGGAAGCTACTCGACCTCGACGGCCGATCACTCGACCCATATCGTCGGCGTTAACCGAGACGTCGAGCCGGACCCGTTCACCGTCGGCCCGCGTCTCGATCGACACGTCGTCCGGTTCACTGACCACAGATCGACAGACCATCAACAAGACTGCCTCTGCGCCAGGGGCCGGAGATTCCTGGTCGCTCATGCGTCAGCTCCGGCGGCGACGGCATTGACCGACTCGGGCGCAGACTCTGCAGCCGCGGCCTCTTTGGCAGCTATCGCAGCACGCTGGGCTTCTTCGAGCTCTTCGACGCTCGTGCCGCTCTCGAATGCCTCCCAGGCTCCCGACACGGTGAGCAACTTACGAACCCGGTCTGACGGCTGGGCACCGTTACGGAGCCAGCCGACGGCCTTGGCGTTGTCGATCTTGATCTCCGATGGCTCGGAACGAGGATTGTAGGTCCCAACGATCTCGATGAATCGACCGTCGCGCGGTGAACGCGAGTCGGCCGCGACAACACGGTATGTCGGTTGCTTTTTCTTACCCATGCGCATCAGGCGAAGTCGTACGGCCACGGTGAATCTCTTCTCTGCATCTCGAACTCGGTGCGGGGATCTCGCTCGCCGTCGAGGCGCCCTGCGGGCAACATGACCAACGATCGAAGCCCGGCTCTGCACCTTCGGAAACCGGGTCTATCAGGCAACATCTGAGGTTATCTGGGCCGACGGCGGGCTCCACCTGTGTGGGGCGGTACGCCGCTCCCCCTAGGACTCGAATCCCTCGAGCTCTTCAGCCATTCGCTCCAAGTCGGCATCGTCGATCCGGTCGAGGCCGGGCAACATCAACGGAGACTTTCCGACCTTTTCTCCCTTTGGCGTGACCCGACCAGACCCCTTTGGAGTGGTGCGGCCACCCTTGGGGGTTACCCGACCGCCCCCCTTGCCCTTCTTGCCCCGTTTGGCGTCCTTACGCTTGCTCTTCCGGACCTTCTTCGTGCCCATACCGCCCAGGCGTTTCATCATCTTGCGCATCTGGCCGAACTGGGAGATCAGACCAGACACCTGGGTTGGGTTTGTGCCAGAACCGGAGGCGATCCTCGAGCGACGAGAGGCATCCACCATGTCGGGATCGGCCCGCTCGGCTGGAGTCATCGATTTGATGATGGCCTCGATCCGGTTGACCTCGCGATCGTCGATCTCGACATCGCGGGCTTCCTTCGGCAGACCGGGGAGCATGCCAACCAGGTTGGTGAGCGGCCCCATCTTCTTGAGCTGTTGCATCTGCTCAAGAAAGTCGTCGAGGGTAAATTGACCCTCGAGCATTTTGGCTGCCGCTTCCTCGGCCTCGTCTTTTTCGTACGTCTCCTCGGCTTTTTCGATCAGGGTGAGCATGTCGCCCATACCGAGAATGCGGTTGGCCATCCGGTCAGGATGGAACAGATCGAAGTCCTCGAGTTTCTCGCCGGTGGCGGCAAAGGCGATGGGTCGACCAACCACCTCTTTCACCGACAGCGCGGCCCCGCCACGAGCGTCGCCGTCGAGCTTGGTCAGGATGACCCCATCGAGTTCGAGGCGCTCGTGGAACGCCTCGGCGACGGTGACCGCATCCTGACCGGTCATGGCGTCGACGACGAGGAACGTATAGTCGGGCTCGACCGCATCGGAGATACGGCGGACCTCGTCCATCAGCGCCTCGTCGATGGCGAGCCGGCCTGCGGTGTCGACGATGACGACGTCTCGACCGGTACTCCGGGCTTGTTCGATGGCACTGGCCGCCACCGACACCGGGTCGCTGGGCTCGGAATGCACCGGGACGTCAATCTGGCGCCCAAGGGTTCGTAGTTGTTCCACCGCGGCCGGCCGTTGCAGGTCGGCTCCCACCAGTAGCGGGTTGCGACCCTGGCTCTTAAACCAGCGGGCCAGCTTGGCCGAGCTCGTGGTCTTACCCGAGCCCTGAAGGCCAGCCATCATCACCACCGTCGGTGGTTTAGACGCATACCGAATATCGATCGTTTCGCCACCGAGGCTGGCCGTAAGCTCCTCGTTAACGATCTTGACGACCTGCTGGGCCGGGTTGAGCGCCTTGTGGACCTCTTCACCAACCGCCCGTTCCCGGATCCGGTTTCGGAGGCTCTTGACAACCGCAAGGTTGACGTCGGCCTCTAGCAGGGCGACTCGGATCTCTTTGAGGACCTCTTCGACATCGGCCTCGGTCAGAACGCCTTTGCGTCCGAGCCGACTAAAAATGCCCTCAAACTTGTCGGTCAGTGAATCAAACATCGGGCTCACCGGTCAGTAAATCGAATTGGAAATCGAATTGGAAATCGAGCTGGAAATCGAACATTTCGCACTACAGCCTAGAGGTCGCTACTCGAACAGCGCGTCCACGAACTCCGTGGGCTCGAAGTCGACCAGGTCGTCTGCTCCCTCGCCGAGGCCTACCAGCTTGACTGGAATCCCCAGCTCAGACTCAACGGCAAACACGATTCCGCCCTTGGCCGAGCCATCGAGCTTGGTCAGGACCACGCCGGTCACATCTACCGCTTCGGTAAACACCTTGGCCTGAGACATCCCGTTCTGCCCGGTGGTTGCATCGAGCACGAGCAGTACTTCGGTAACCTCACCGGGGTCCTTGTCGGCCACTCGCCGAACTTTGGATAGCTCGTCCATCAGGTTGGCTTTGTTCTGGAGACGGCCGGCGGTGTCGGCGAGGACGACGTTGCAACCACGGGCTGCGGCGGCCTGGACGCCGTCGAAGATCACCGATGACGGGTCGCCACCTTCGCTACCCCTGACGAATTCTGCCCCGCTGCGTTCAGCCCAGGTACCGAGCTGTTCGGCCGCCGCGGCCCGGAAGGTGTCGCCCGCCGCCATCAGCGGCGACTCCCCTTCGTTGACCAACCGGCGCCCGAGTTTGCCGATCGTCGTCGTTTTTCCGGCGCCATTGACTCCGACGACAAGCCACACGTTCGTGGTGTCATCGTCGAGGCGCAGCGAACGGTCTTTGTCGGCCAGTTCCACATGCATCCGCTCCTTCAACAGAGCCAACACCTGCTTGCCATCCTCGGCCTTGGTTTCCTTCGCTTTTGCCTGGACATCGCCGATGAGACTCATCGACGTTTGAACACCGATATCCGCCCGAATCAACGCCTCTTCCAGTTCCTCCCACGCCTCATCATCGACGCGGGACATCCCGACGAGGTCACCGAGATATCCGGCGAATGCAGATCGGGCCTTGCCCAGCCGCTCGAAGAAGGACGGCTTGACGATGATGTCGTCGGTCCGCACCTCTGGTTCGGCCTCAACGACAGCATCATCAACAGCATCATCGACAGTGCCATCGACAGGACCAGCATCATGGGTGTCGGAGTCGAGATCGACCCCGGCACGGTCCAGTATTTTGGCGTCGCTCTCCAGTTCGAGATCGCGTCCGCGACGACGAGTGGCGACAAAACCGAGGCCGACGGTTCCGATAACCAATACGGCGACGACGAGAATGATGAGGATGAGTTCCATCGACGACGAGCTTAACGGCGTCCCGGCCAAGCACGGGCCGATCAGGCCAGCGTTCCACTCCCAAAACCGACGCCAAAGCGCTCGCACCAGATTTCGACTGTGCGAAATACCGCCAGGTCGACGTCGACGGGGATCTCGTAGTTTTGATCACCGATGTTTCCCTTGAGGTCGCCGAGGCTCACGAACGAGCCGTCCTCGGCCCGAAGGTAGACCTTCAAATCAGGACCGTTGCTCGATTCGAAGTTCTCAAACCGAACGAATCGCTGCTCGGTCCCATCGGTGAGAACCGAGATATCGCCAACTATTTCGTATCGAGAGTTACCGGCGAACGTCCCGCTGGCCACGGTAGAAATCTCGCCCGGCATAGCGTCCTCGGCACGCTCATCAGCCTCGGTCGCGTTCTGCTCGGCCTCGACCATTGCGTCCTGGAACTCTTCGGTCTCGGCGGTGGAGTCCTGTTCTTCTTCGCTAGCGGTTGAAATCGCCTCGCCGCCAGAGTCGAACGTCGGTCCGGCCTCGTCGACCTCGTTATCTATGAATGCGGATTGGATTCCGAAGAACCCAAAGGCCAACACGGCCAACACGGCGACAACGACGACAACGACGACAGACAGTCCGACGAGTAGTGGTTTGTTTTCGCGGAGATTCATGAGGCTAGTAACAGCGTTTCGGTCGGCCAATGTTCCACTGGGACAGTAACAACTGGAGAACTCGCCGAAGGCGATACTCCTCAACCCTCCCGTTCGCCGAGCACAACTTCCACGTCGATCGTCTCGCCGTTGCGAACGACCTCAAGGGTGACGATGTCTCCCGCTTGATTGGCCAAGACCAGCCCAGCCAGCTCCTCTAGCAACGTGACCGGTGCGCCATCTACGCTCAATACCCGATCGTTCACCAGAAGTCCCGACACCTCGGCGGCCGAGCCGACCGTGATTTCTGTGACCAGAACCCCCGCCTCGCCGATCTCCGGCTGGTCGCTTCGGGTCGGCTCACCTCGAACACCGAGAAATCCTGGCACGATCGGCTCACCGGCAACGATGAGGTCGCCGAGGCGAACCGCGGTGTCGATCGGTATGGCGAATCCGACGCCAACGTTGCCCGGGGTTCCGTCGGTCTGAATCGAGGTATTGATTCCGATAACCCGACCCTGGCGATCGGCAAGAGCTCCACCGGAATTTCCCGGATTGATAGGCGCATCGGTTTGAATCATGGCAACCACACTGCTGTCACGGTTGAAGATCGGTCGATCTACCGCCGAGACGATCCCCGCCGTCACCGACTGCTGCAGCTGAAACGGTGACCCGATGGCGATGGCGATTTGGCCCACCTGAGGCTTTTCGCCGGTCGCCAGCTGAGCGATCGGTATCCCTTGCCCCTCACCGACGGACACCACAGCCACGTCGACATTCGGGTCGGCGCCGAGCAGTTCGCCGTCGAGGACTCGCCCATCGGAAAACGTGACCCGAAGGCTTGTCGCCCCAGCCACAACGTGATTGTTGGTGATGATGAGCCCGTCTTTGTATACAACACCGGAGCCGACACCAAAGTTGGTGGTGATCTGGACGACGGCGGGGCCGAGCGTGTCGGCGACGAATGCAGCTGGTTCATTCACGTCGGCGGGAACGAGCGGCACCGTTTCTGGCGGCAGATCGGGATCAGGTGCATCGGAGGTCTCGGTGGTCAGGCCGGTCGAGGCCTCAACGACCGCCGGTTGGGTTTCGTCGGTCGACGACAGCGGCTCAAGCTGAGCGGCACCAAAGCCGGCGGCGGCGATCAATCCCCCAGCAAGAAACGACAGGGCGGCCCGCCACCCCCACCGGCTACCGGACCGCTGTTTTTTCTTGACCTCCGTCGACTCTTCGGCGGCCACTGGCGGAGCTACCGGTGGCAGATATCCGGGGGTCGACCCACCACCGGCCTGGGGAGGTCCTCCGGCTTGAGCGGTTCTCGTCGGCGGCGTTGATGGAGTAGCCCCAAGCGGAGACCAACCAGGGTTCGGAATCGACGGTGGTAGCGCAGCTTCATCGTTCGGTGCCGCCGCAGGGTTGGGCGGAATGTTCTGGACCGCGGTGGGATCGGCCCCACCCGGAACGTACTGCGAGGTCTGGGACGTGGGCTCAGATCCAACGCTCATAGGTATCGTCGGCGACGTGGGGTTGACCTCCGACGTCCGACCGGCCGGATCACCGCTCTCAGCTGGGCGGGTCGGCAGATCATCGAAGTTCCAACGCTGCTCGGTCATTGGTAGAACGCCTCCATTTCGTTTTTCCACCATACTGACCGCGCCCTAAAGCGTGTCTAAGAACTCGACCGTGACGGTTTCCACTCAAACGGTAGTGGCAGATGCTGTGGTCCCGTTGTCAACGGCACCGCCGGTCGGGCGAGAGACCCGCGACCTGGCCGAGATAGGTAATTCCATAGTGAACGTCGAGCCGACGTCGAGCACCGAATCGACCCGCACCGAACCCCCATGCCGCTCGGTGACCTGCTTTACGATACTCAACCCGAGTCCGGTCCCGTTTCCCTGCTGTTCGCCGCGCCAAAACCGGTCAAAGACACAGGTGCGGTCATCGGCGCTCAGCCCAGGCCCGGAGTCTTGAACCGCTATGTTGGCCCAACCGCCGTGGCGCGTCACGTCGATCCGAACGGTCGAGTCGGCCGGCGCCAGACGGAGTGCGTTCGACACGAGGTTGCTGACCGCTCGCCGTAAGGCAGGGCCATCGCCTCGAACGGTGACCGCGGCCTCCGGAGACTCGGCGACGAGCTCCAAGTCCCGAAGCTGGGCGGTGGCTTGTAACTCTTCGGCGATCTCGGCGGCAAGTTCACCGAGGTTGACATCGGAGCGGATGACTTCTGGAACGCCGACCCTGGCCTGGATCAGCAGATCGTCAACAAGACCAGCCATTCGCTCGGTCGAACGGTGGGCGACTTCGGCTGAGTTCCTTAGTTCGGCGGCGTTCGCCGCTGGGTCTTCCAGCACCAGTTCAAGGCTCGACCGAGCGGCGGCCAACGGGTTGCGGAGCTCGTGGGACGCGTCTTGGACAAACCGCCGCTGATCTTCGAACGCGGCCTGTAGGCGGTCCAACATGGCGTCGAAGGTGTCCGCTAGGTGTTTCATCTCGTCCTCCGGGCCGGGAAGGCCGATACGACGAGACAGATCGGTGGCGGTAATGTCCCTGGCCACCATGGCCATTCGGTTGACCGGCCGGAGAGCCCAGCCAGCCAACAACCAGCCGGTGCCAAAGGCGACGAAGAACAGCACGCCAAGGGCGAACAACGAGCCTCGGCGGAGCTTGTCCAAGGTCAGCAGGTAGGCGCTGCGCTCAAAGTTTCGTAGTGCCTGATCGCGTTCTGGCGTGTTGGTCAGGATCTGAACACCAAGCGGCTGTCCGGTCTCGGTGTCGACAACGACGGTGCTTCGTTGGGTCAACAGCGGTTCGTTTAGCTGACGAACCTGCCAGATGTACAATCCTCCGATGAGGATCGACCCGCCGGCGAACACCGCCAGCGCATAGGTCAACGAAAGCCGGAACCGGATCGACTCGGTCCACCGCGGGAGTCCGATCATGCTCGACATGCCGTCGCCGATCCCTTTATCCGCTCGGTGCCGTGAACCGGTAACCGGCACCGATCACGGTTTCGATCATGGCGTGGCCGGTTGCGGCAGCCAGCTTCCTGCGAAGGGTTCCAACGGTGACCCTGGCGGTGTTGGTAAACGGATCCAACATCTCATCCCACACGTGCTCCAGTAAGCGTTCCTGACTGAGCACCTCGCCCTCGTGGGTCATGAAGTAACGCAAAAGGGCCAGTTCCTTCGTGGTGAGGTCGATCTGGTTATCAGACCAGGAAACGAGCTGGCGGGCCGTGTCTAGGGCGAGCTCTCCAGCGAGCAACACGGCATCACCACCAGTCGTTTCCCTTCTCAATACCGTACGGACACGAGCCGAAAGCTCCCGTAAAGCAAACGGCTTCACCAGGTAGTCGTCGGCCCCATCGTCAAGCCCTTGGACCCGCTCGTCGACCGAATCTCGGGCCGTGACCATAAGAATCCTGGTCGACGGATCGAAACGGGGGTCGGTTCGCACCAACCGACAGACTTCCAAGCCATCGACGTCGGGCATCGACAGATCGAGGAGGACAAGGTCATAGGGGTTGATAGACAGGCGTTCAAGCGCATCTTGCCCGCCATAGACCACGTCAACGGCGTACCCTTCCCGGCGTAGCGATCCGGTAATGGCGTCGGCTAACTCGACCTCGTCGTCGACAACTAGAATCCTCACCGGCCCAACACTAGTTGGCTTTGCCCCACCTTTAGATCCCACCACCCACGATGGAAGACCATGGACCAGACCGCTTCGTCCGAAACCGAGCCCTCGGTGCCCCCGAGCTCAAACGAATCAACCGCCACGCCAAATAACCATGCCGACCCTCGGGCGGTCACGACCACAACCGACGACAACCGGGCGGCCGCCGTCGAGCTGGAACGCGTACTCTTCGAGATCAAGAAAGTCATCGTCGGACAAGACCACATGGTCGAGCGGCTCTTGGTGGCGCTGCTCGCCCGCGGTCACATACTTCTGGAAGGACTGCCCGGCTTGGCTAAGACGCTGGCGGTCTCCACGCTGGCCCAGGCCATCGGGGGCAGCTTTGTCCGCTTGCAGTTCACCCCCGACCTACTTCCTTCAGATCTGGTCGGCACCAGGATTTGGCGGGCCTCGGATGAACGGTTCGACATCGAGTGGGGCCCGGTGTTCGCCAACCTGGTATTGACCGATGAGATCAACCGAGCACCAGCCAAAGTCCAGTCTGCCCTGCTGGAGGTCATGGCCGAACGGCAGGTCTCGATCGGTGGCGAAACGCGTTCGCTACCGAGCCCGTTCCTTGTGTTGGCGACCCAAAACCCGATCGAGTCGGAGGGTGTTTACACGCTGCCAGAAGCCCAACGAGACCGCTTTCTCATGAAGGTGACGGTCGGGTACCCGTCACCTACCGAGGAGTTGGAAATCGTTCGCAGGGTCGGCGTGTCGATCCCCGAGGCGTCGACGGTGATGGGCCTGACCGAGCTGGAGGAACTCCAAAAAACGACAGACCGTGTGTATGTCGACAACGCGGTGGCGCAGTACGCGGTCGATCTGGTCATGGCGACCCGAGAGCCAGGCGTTCGGGGCCTGCAGGAACTCGCCCCGCTTATCGAGTTCGGCGTCAGCCCTCGGGCAACCCTCGGGTTGGTGGCCGCATCACGGGCCCTCGCCCTTCTTCGAGGCCGGTCCTATGTCGTTCCCCAAGACATGTTCGACGTCGCTCGGGACGTGCTCCGCCATCGACTGATCCTCAGTTATGAGGCGCTGGCCAAAGGGTTGACCGCCGACGACATCCTCAACCGGATTCTGGGAACCGTACCGGCGGCCAACGTGACGCCGGTCGGAACCGAACGGGCTAAGGCCCCATCATCGCAAGGGGCACCACCCACCGATGGCTGATCGACATCCGCCCGGTCCGCTCGACGTCGTCGATAGCTCAACCCGAGAGATACTGCGCCGGCTCGAACTCGACGTAACCCACCGCCTCGACGGCCTACTCCACGGCGAACACCGCGGTCTCGTTCCAGGCCACGGATCGGAGCTAGGCGAAACTAGGAAGTATGCGCCGGGAGACGACGTTCGACGCATCGATTGGAACGTGACCGCCCGTCTCCAACAGACATACATTCGCCAAACGATCGCCGAACGCGAATTGCAAACCTGGCTGCTCGTCGACCGATCGTCGCGTCTCGACTTTGGCACCGTGAACTGTGAGAAGCGAGATCTCGTCCTCGCCGCGGCGGCCGCCGTCGGCTTCTTGACCGCCAGGGACGGCAATCAGATCGGTGCGGTACTCACCGGAAGAGGCGATCCGGAACTGGTACCGGCGCGGAGCTCACGACAGCATCTGCTCCGGATACTCCACCAGATCGCCGAGACACCACGCACCGACAACAGTGGCGTCACCAACCTGGCCGACGGGCTCGGGCGTCTCGGCTCGATTGCCCGCCGCCGCGGTCTCGTCGTAGTGATCTCCGACTTCTTGGTGGACTCAGGCTGGGAGAACACCCTGAACGTCGTGGCTCGTCGCCATGATGTTGTGGCCATCCAAGTGTCCGACCCCCGAGAGTTCGAGCTACCGAACATCGGCGTGATACTCGTCCGCGATCCGGCAACCGGTGCCGAGCGCGAGATCGCCACCCAGAAGGCTTCCGTTCGGAAAAAGTACTCGGACGCGGCGACGGAACGACAGCACCAGCTGGCCGCCACCCTGCGCTCGGCCAAGGTCGACCATCTCATCCTGTCCACCGAACGGCAGTGGTTGGACGACCTCGTATCGTTTGTCGCCGGCCGACGACATCGCCAAACCGGTTCGACCGGAGCGACCAACCATGGAGAACGCCGATGACGTTCCTATCAACCTGGCGTCTTTGGTTTCTGCTCGCGGTGGCGGCGATCGCCATCACCTACCTCTTGTTGCAGCGGCGCCGGCGCACCTACGCACTCCGGTTCAGCTCGTCTGACCTGTTCGATTCGGTGGCCCCGAAGCGGCCTGGGCTCCGCCGCCACATCCCGGCCGCGGTGTTCCTCGTCGCATTGGCCACGCTGGTCGTTGGGTTTGCTCAACCGGCCAGACAGGTGCGCGTTCCCCGGGAGCGGGCCACCGTCATCATCGCCATCGATGTCTCCCTCTCGATGAAGTCAACCGACGTCGACCCAGATCGGCTGACCGCAGCACAAGCCGCTGCCAGCCGTTTCGTCGAGGAGTTGCCGCCTACCTTAAATGTGGGAATCGTGTCCTTTGCCGGGACGGCCTCGGTCTTGGTAACCCCGACCACCGAGCGGGCGCCGGCCTTGGCCGCTATCGACGGGCTTCGTCTCGCAGAGTCAACCGGCATCGGCGAGGCCATCTTCACTTCGCTCGATGCCTTGACGAACGCCCCGGCCGATGCGACCGGCGAACCGCCTCCGGCTCGGATCGTCTTGCTCTCCGACGGTGAGACGACGGTCGGCCGGGCCGATGCCGACGCGGTCGACGCGGCGATCGACGCCGATATCCCAATCTCAACCATCGCGTTCGGCACCGAGAACGGCACGATCGTCTATGACGACCCCCGAACACCGTTCGTAGAGACCGACCCGATCAGAGTTCCCGTCCGCGAGGACAACTTGCGGACTATCGCCGAGCAGACCGAGGGCGCCTTCTTTACCGCCTCGTCGCTAGAAGAGCTAGAAGCGGTGTATTCCGATATCGGTTCGGCCGTCGGATTCGAAGACGTGAACCGTGAGATCACCGATTGGTTCGTAGCGGCCGGCCTGGTATTGCTCGCCCTCTCAGCCGGCTTCAGCCTCCTCTGGTTCCAACGATTGCCCTGACTCCTCGGTGAGGTCGATCTCTTCGTCGGGGCGAGGAGAGGCGCCGTCGCTGTCGCTGCCTTCGCCATCGGCGCCGTTTTCGTCGTTCTGCCCGGTGGCGTCGACCGTCGGGACGGACCCAGCTTTTCGCTCGTCGACTTTCTCTGTGACCACCTTCGACGAACCACCCGGTTTCATGGTGACCCCATACAGGATGTCCGCTGCTTCCATCGTGCGCTTCTGGTGGCTGACGACGATGAGCTGCGCTTCGGAGCGGAACTCCTCGAGGAGCGCCAGGAATCGCGACAGGTTCATATCATCGAGCGCTGCCTCGACCTCGTCCATAACATAGAACGGGGATGGTCGGCTCCGAAACACTGCGAACAGGAAAGCCAGTGCGACGAGCGATCGTTCGCCTCCCGAAAGCAGCGACAGTTTCTTGACGTTCTTGCCCGATGGTTTGGCCTCGATCTCGATCCCGCAGTTCAGCAGATCCTCACCGTTGGTCAGCTTGGCCGCCCCTTTCCCACCGGGGAACAGGGTCTGAAACAGCTGGTTGAAATTGGTCGACACATCGGCGAACGCCGCCGAGAACACGCCGACGATCTCATCGTCGATCGATCGGATCAGCTTGTGTAGATCACGACGAGCGATCTTTACATCGTTGAGCTGTCCTTCTAGGAACTCATGGCGGATCTTGAGCTCCTCAAACTCCTCAAGGGCCAACGGGTTGATGGCGCCCATGATCTTCAGTTCTCGCTCAAGATCGCGAACCCGGTGTTCGGGCATGACCCCGGGTTCCAGCTCTGGACACTCGGTGGTCATAGCAATTTCCGGGTCGGTGTCGAGCTCTCGCCGCACCGCCTCGGTCAAGGCTTCCAACTTGACCCGATGCTCGGTTTCGGAAAGCTCCAATCGGCTTCGCCGTTCCCGAAGTTCGGCCAGTTCCTTCTCCGATGCCGCTCTGTCGCCACGATCGCTGGCCAGTTTGTCAGATACCTCTCGAGCCGCTTCGGACTGCGCTCGCTGCTCGGTTTGGAGCTGCTCAACCCAGGTTGCCAGAGTGGAGGCGGCGGTGATCAACCGCTGATCAAGGCCGTTTACCCTGGCGATGGCCCCCTCGATACGGACTCGGCGGGTCTCGGCGATCCGTCGCTCGTTCACCAACCGTTCCAACCGGGACTCGGTCTCGGCCTGCCGGGTGCGCAGCAGATCGCGGCGCTCCTCGATAGCTCCGATTCTCACTTCTAAATCGGTCCGCATTCCGGCGACCTTGCGGGTCCGATCTTCGAGGGTCGCCCTCGATCGGGTCAAGGCCTCGGCGCGGTTTCGGTGCTCCTCCTCTTCGCTCTCGACCGATGGCAACTCGGCCATCAGCTTCCGCAGCTCGCTGGCATCAGCCTGTTTGCTGGCGAAGATGGCGGCACGCTGTTCTACCAGAGCGGCCCGGTCTCCTTCGACCCTGGCCAAGTCTGCGACCGCTCGATCGACGGCGTTGGCGGCCCGCTCGCCGGCGGATCGACAACCGGCCAGATCCGACTCGATCTCTTTCATTGCCTTTGCCGCCGACCCGGCGGTAGTTCGAGCGGTCAACGCCCGTTGGCGGACCTGTTCGCGGATCTCGCCGGTCTCCAGCTCCATGGCCCGAGCCTCTTCGAGGGCTGCGCCGGTCGCTCCACCAGACCCGCCTTGGCTGAGCCGCCAACCGCGCTCGCTGAACCGATCGCCCTGTCTGGTTACGAACACCCGGCCGGGATTGTCGACGATGATGTCGAGGAACTGACGCCACGTACCGTCGAGGGCGACGGCGTTGCCGATCAATACGTCGAGAAGTGGTCCGACGTCTGGCCGAAGAGGACGGACAAGCGACCGGACTCGGCAGCCAGACTCGGGTACACGGTCGTCGGCTTCGGTGAACGGGCGTTGCTCGGTGGCTTCGCCCGCATCGAGCCCAAGGGTCAACACCGCTCCGGCCAGACCTTGATCGTCAAGCGTCCCAAGTGCGACGCGGGCATTGGCGTCCCCGTCGATCACCACGGCGGCTAGGGCATCGCCAACCGCGGCTTCAACCGCCTGTTCCCAGCCCTCATCGATATCGACGAGATCGAGCAGCGTACCGAGCACACCATCGCTGGCGGCCAAGGCTTCGGCCCCAGCGCGGGTTCTGGCTTCGTCTAGCGCCTGATCGAGTGCTTCGGCTCTGGCCTGCCACTTGTTGGCGGTCGCCTCGGCTTCACGCTGCTCGTCGAGGACGGCCTCCAACTCGGCTTCGGACCGTTCGGCCTCCCCCCGAGCCTGTTCAAGCCGGGCCAGCAGGTCGGGTTCAGCCCGCTCGCTGGAGGCCAGCGACTCGATCGACTGATCGCGAGCCGCGGTTGCGGTCGAGGCTCGTTCGTCGAGCGCCTCGATCCGACTACTGAGGCGTGCCAGCTCCTGTTCGTTTCGCTCCGAGGTCACGCCCAACGCTTCGATCCGAGCTCGGATCTCAGCCGCCTGGGTCGGTGACAACGCGATCGTGTCGCCCCACTCGCTGTCGAAGCTGAGCTGCTCTGTCACCAGCTCAGCTTCGGAAGTTTCGAGCTTGGCGTACTCGGGTTTTAGCGAATCGAGGTCGGCCGACGCCACTGCCAACTCGGCGATCAGTCGAGCCGACTCAGCTTCCAGGTTCGCCACCAACCCATCGTCGACGGCGGCCTGAAGCTCGCCCTCCAGCCTTGCTCTCCGCTCGGAAATGACGTTTCGCTGACCGCGGGCCCGCTCCCCCATGCTCTTTGCCGCGCTCAACACATCGGCAACGTCTGAGGCACCGAGGGCCGACAGTTCAGACTCTCGCTCAAGAATGCGGGCGTCGAGGGAGGCCAGACCTGTCGACAGTTCGGATTCGCGCTCGTCATAGGTGATCTGCAACCGGCGTCCGGTTTCGAGCTGACCGGTCAACGCCTTGAGTTCTCGACCAGCCAGGTGGGTCTTTAGCCCGGTCAACTCGGTTAGCACCGCTCCGTGACGACGGGCGGCTTCCGCTTGCTTTTCAAGAGGCCGGATTTGCCTTTTGACCTCGCGGGTCAGATCCTGAAGCCGTGCCAAATTTTCGCCGGTGGCGGCCAGGCGGCGTTCGGCCCGTTCCCGACGCTTCCGGTACTTGAGAACACCGGCCGCTTCTTCGATGATCGCTCTGCGATCCTCGGGTCGGGCGTTCAGCACCGAGTCGATCCGTCCCTGAGACACGATGATGTGCTGCTGACGGCCGACTCCGGAGTCCGAAAGGAGTTCCTGAATGTCGAGTAGCCGACAACCGACGCCGTTTATGGCGTACTCGGATTCACCGGTCCGAAACAGCGTTCTGGTGATCGTTACTTCGGTAAAGTCGATCGGCAGCTGTCCGTCGGAGTTGTCGATGGTGAGGGACACCTCGGCTCGGCCGAGAGCCTTGCGGGCCGCGGTGCCGGCGAAGATGACGTCCTCCATCTTCTGAGACCGCACCGCCGTAGGTGCCTGGGCACCGAGTACCCAGGCCATGGCATCGACCACGTTCGACTTGCCGCTTCCGTTCGGTCCGACAACGACCGTAATCCCGGGCTCGAGCAGCAGGTTCGCCGCATCGGCGAACGACTTGAAGCCCTTGATCGTCAGCGCTTTGAGAAACACTCGTGCCCTTTCACCACTCCGCGTCGCAGCGGTCGATTCTACCGGCCGACCAGAGCCGCACCGGTGACCTCGGAAACCCTTACCGCTAACGACACGCGTCACCTGGTGACGGCCCCGAATCCGGCCGCCGTTCGTTACGATCGACGAGTTGAAATCAGACTTGCGTCTTGCAGTAATACACGACCTGGTGCTTGAAGCTGGTCTTTTGGATCGGTTCACGGGACCGGGGACTCAGCTCCCCGGCTTTCCCGTACACCGCGAGGTGGTCGGCGAACTCGCCCGCTTGACCACCGAGATCGAGGAACGGACGGTCAGCGAGGGACGTCCCGCGGTACTTGATGGCGTCGTGCATGATCCCGACGACCGACCGGTAGAGCCGGCGGATCTCTTGGGTCGACAGCTCGGTCGCCACCCGATCGTGACGTAGGCCGGCGTCGAACAGGATCTCGTTCGAGTAGATGTCGCCGATGCCGACAAACACCGATGGGTCGGTCAGCAATAGCTTCAGCGGCGTTTTTCTGGCCGTAACCATCCGTCCGAAGTCAACCCACGACAAGGGTTTCTCCATCAGGTCGAGGCCCATCTCGTCCGGTCCGGGCAGCGCGCTGGAAAGTTCGTCTTCGTGGAAGACCCGAAGCGAACTCGATCCCTTTTTGTCGGCGAATCGAAGGTCGCCGCCTTGAGTAAACCGGATGATTGCGGCGACGTCTTCAGCTGGCTTTTCCTTCGACGCCACACGTTCGAGACGGCCGTTCTCACCGAGCCGGATGACGATGACGTGGTCGTTGTCCAGCCGAAGCAAAAGATGTAATCCATGGCGCTCGGCAACTACAACCTTGGCGCCGGCAAGGTTCTGGTCAAAGTCCTTTCGGACTTTGACTCCGGGCAGAGACTTGAGGACCACCGCCTCGGCCGATTTGATCTTTCGCGTCGCTGTCTCCCGCTCGAGATCGCGACGGAGCGTCTCGACCTCGGGGAGTTCAAAGTTGGTCATTGCGGGATTCTCCCTTCCCAAGCAGGGTAAGTACCGCCGCATAGGCAGAGCGGGCCGCTACCTGCTCAGCCCGCTTTTTGGAAGTACCAGCCCCGTGCCCACGGGCAACGCCGTCGACGATGGTGATGGCGGTGAACCGCTTGTCGTGATCAGGACCAGATCCGCTGATCTCGTAGACGGGTGTCCCGAGAGAGAGGCGGGCGGTAAGTTCCTGAAGTTGCGTCTTGTAGTCCTTGCGACCTGGCTGCTCAGCCGCTTCGATGATGGAGTCCAGGGTCAGGTCGAGGATGACCTTTCGAGCAGCGGGCCATCCGCCGTCGACGTAAACCGAGCCAAGAATAGCCTCTAGCGCGTCGGCCAGGATCGACTCCTTCTCACGGCCGCCGGATTGGTCCTCGCCTTTCCCAAGCCGCAGCAGCTTGCCCACGCCGAGGCTCATCGCGAGCTCGGCCAGCGTGATGGTGTTGACAACCGACGCCCGCAACTTCGCCAACTGGCCTTCGGGAAGCTCGGGGTACGAGGCATAGATGTGATCGGTTACGACGAGGCCGAGCACCGAGTCGCCGAGAAATTCCAGTCGCTCGTTCGATAACGTCGACGGATTCTCGGCGCAATAACTTCGGTGCGTCAGGGCGAGGGTAAGCAACTCATCGTCGCTGAAACGATGACCTAGCCGCTCACAGAAATCCTCGACCTCGCTCCCACTGCTCAGGATCCGGCCCCAGCCTTATTGTCCACGTAGTCGACGGCATCCCGGACGCTCTTCAGATCCTGAAGGTCTTCGTCTTCGATACGAAACCCGACGGTGCGCTCAGCCAATTCCTCTTCGAGCGCTTCGACCAACTCGATGAGAGCTAGCGAATCGGCGTCGAGGTCGTCGGCGAAGGAATCACCCTCCCGGATCTGGTCCGGTTCGATTTCCAAGATGTCGGCCAACCGGTCGCGAATCAGCTCGAAGATCTCGACTCGCGTCATCGGTGACTGCTCCATGTGAGTTTCTGCCGGCATTCGTTTTACGACTCCTCGTTCTCAACGCGGTGTTCTCAACGCGGTACTGCGGTGCGTGCCATCGAGGGGCGTGAGCCTCCACGTGTCGCGGGCAACAGTATCCGCTGTCACTAGCCGGCGGCGAAAACGGCTTATAGCAAGCAGAACACCCCTACGTCCAGAGACTAGGCTACCAAAACCGCTTCGTTCTTGGACTTATCCCCGCCCAGACTGAGCTATCGCTACGGCCGATGACTCGGGCCAGGCCACATGAGGGGAGAGAAAACCCCTAAAAAGGCGGCATTATCACACCGATCAGGTCATTTCGCCCACCGAGGCGCGAAGACTTCGCACGATATCGACCTGGGAAAGTTCATCTGTCGTACGGATGGCGTTCGCAAGGGTGATCGCAGAAGATGATCCGTGAGCGATCATCGTCACACCTCGGGTACCGAGCAACATCGCTGACCCGGTGTTACCTGGTTCCCAGAATTCAAACAGCGGATCGAGAGCCGTGACATCCGGCGAGGCGGCGAGCACCTTTCGGACCTCGGACCGGAAGAGATCGAATCCTCCCTCCAGCGACTTGAGTACAACATTGCCGGTGAAACCATCGCAGACGACGACATCGGCCGCTCCAGCCAACAGGTCGCTGCCCTCAACGTTGCCGACGTATTCCGCCCCGCACTGTTCGGCCCACCCGTCGAGCTCGAATAGCTCGCAGGCCTCCTTAACAACGGAGTTCCCCTTACCCGCCTCCTCGCCGATCGTAAGGACGGCAACCCTTGGTCGTTCCAGGCCGAAGCGAACCCGAGCATATGCCGTCCCAAGCTGAGCGAACTGAATGAGCCACTCCGGTTGACAGTCGGCGTTCGCTCCGCAATCGAGCACCGTCGTCGGTGTTGACCGGAGCACGGGAAACGGCACGGCGATCGCCGGCCGCGCCACACCCTTGATCCGCCCCATGCGCAGCAACGAGGCCGCCATGGCGGCGCCGGTGTTGCCGGCGCTTAATAACGCCGACGCTCGACCGTCCCGCACCGCCTCGGCGCCACGGACAATCGACGAGTCTTTCAACTTTCGTACCGCACGGGCCGGCTCGGCCCCCATTGCCACCACCTGGGTGGCCGGCACGAACGGGAGATCGCCCAGGTCGCCCAGTCGATCAGGATCGCCAACGAGGAGAACCGGCGTATCGAACCGTTCAACGGCAATCCTGGCCGCCTCGACAACTAGATGAGGGGCATTGTCGCCGCCCATCGCATCGACGGCGACAGGAAGGCGAGAGGTCACCGGATCCGCCAGACCTCGGAATTAGGCAACGTCGACGGCTTGCCGACCCTTATACCAACCGCAAGATCCACACACTCGGTGAGGCAGTTTGGTCGCGCCACAGCGATCGCATGTGCTACGGGACGGCGCCGACAACTTCCACGAGGACGCCCGTCGGCTGCGAGTCTTTGACTTGGACTTTTTCTTCTTTGGAACAGCCATCTCTTCACCAGGGCTCGTCGGTCGGCCAGCGCCATAGACTACCTATCTCAGGGACACTCTCCACCCGGTAGAAGACTCGGCGGCCGTCAACCCTCAAGGTCGAGTTGGTCGAGGGCAGCCCACCGGGGGTCGGGCGCCGCTGAACGCTCAGCCTCTTTCGCCTCCTCGGCGGCCTCGATGGTCAATGCCGGGTAACGATCGGGATCCGGGCCGGTGCAGTCATCGCCACACAGCGGGACCAGCGGCAGCGACAGCACGACCGCATCACGAACGATCGGCACAAGGTCGATTTGGTCCCCATCGAAGTCGAGCAGCTCGGAGTCCGGCGGCGCGTCGACTTGAAATATCTCGTCGATGTCGACGTCAAGCTCACCCCCGGTTTGTTCTAAGCATCGCCGGCAGTCACCCACCCATTGGAACCGAACGAGTCCGGTTACCGAAACGCCTCGCTCGATCGACTCGACGACGGTGGAGCCGATCACCGGCCCCTCACCGGTCCGAGACCCAACGACGGTATGTCGCGGCAGTCGAACATCTACCGGCTCTGTCCGGCGCTGCCCGAGACGTCGACGAAGGTCGGCAACGTTGATCAGCAGCGTTGGGAGCCGATCGGCATCGTCGTCATCGGCAGTCGGTCGTTGGTCGGTCACGGGTAAGGGTCCGTATCGGTCGATACTACGGGGAGTCGTCGACCAGGTTTCGGTCGTGCATGCCATTGGAGTTGGCATCGAGGTCGATGTCGTGTGCCGACGAAGAACCTCCGCTCCGCAGGATTTCTTCCGTTGTCGACAACGCTGAGCCCATCAATCGCTGTCGGCCCTTTTGCACCGTGGTTGCTGTACGGCTGAGAATTTGCTCAAAGCTGGCAAGCCGCTGGTCACAATAGTCTTCGACCTGACGGGTGAGCGTATTGGCTTCTTCTCGGGCGTCGGCCACAACCTGACGAGCCCGCTGCTCCGCGGCCTTAACCACCTGTTGACGCTCAACCATCCGCCCGACCTGGGCCCGCCCTTCCTCGATGAGGTCTTGGTGCTCCTGGCGAGCCTTCGCTACGAAGTCGTCGCGTTCTTTCAGAAGCCAGCGAGCGGCCCGAAGCTCCTCGGGCAGTTTCTCTTGAGCCTGCTCCAACAGATGAAGCAACTCATCGCGGTTGACCTTAACCGTGGTCGACATCGGCAACGGTCGTGCCTCGGCAAGGATTTCGATCGCTTCCTCTAAGAGTTCTTCGACCTCGGGCACGGCGTAAGGGTTTGGCAGCTCGGCGTCGCTGTTCGTCCGCCTCGACCTCGGATCGTCGTCGTCGAACTCATCGTGGTTGTCATACTCGTTGCCGTACTCGTCGTCGTATCGATCGAGGTAACGATCCCTAGCGTCCCGGCTCATGTCTGATCCTCTCTGCGTTCGCCCTTGTCACTCCGAGCGGTTAGCGCCGCGGCCACCGCATCCGGCACGACCGATGACACGTCGCCCCCATGGCCCGCGATCTCTCGGACATAGCGGGACGACACCAGCGCGCCCGGCCCAATCCCAGGAATGAGGACGGTCGGCAGGCCGCCTCCACTCTCCGCGTTCATGTTCGCCTGCAACAGCTCGGTGTCGAGGTCGGTAGCGTTTCGGACTCCCTTGAGCAGGCAGTCTGCACCAAACCGTGTCGCAGCGGTGGTCACCAAACCGCTGAACGTCTCGGTTCGAACGTTGGCGAGATGTGTCGTAGAGGCGACGATCAGGGCGACTCGCTCCTCGACCGACAGATAGCCGGACGGCTTGGCCGGATTGTGGCCAACCGCGATGACGACGTCGCCAAACAGACCCGCTGCTACTTCTATGACAGCGAGGTGGCCAGCATGTACCGGGTCGAAGGATCCCGGGTAGAGCGCCACGGTCATCGCTCCCACGCTAGTCGCCAACAGCGGTCAAAGTGAGGCAATCAAGCTCATCCCCGTCCCGATCGAGATGAGGTCCCCCAACCCAACCGAAACGACCAGGCACGCCATCACTCCCGCCGTCTGTGCGTTCATCCCCAACAAGTAGTTCACGTGCAGCTAGCCAGATAGTCAAATGTCACTTTTGTTCTCGCTTAACACATCCATGCTCGCCGACTACCCTCTAGCTACCTATGGCGAAACTCGGGATCAAACACTTCCGCAGATCCTTTCCACGGAAGAGGCCCGTTTTTACCTCCATTATTCTTGGCGTTGGAATTTTTCTCCTTGCCGCAGGCATCATGCAGTTTGCCAACAAAAACAACTCCTCGCAGGCCCCGAACGACCCACTCATCCATCAGGCTGCCGTAGAGGCATCTTCCACCACTACCGAAACTACGGGTCTCCTATCGGGTCAAAACAACGCAACGCTGCCCACGGCAAAGACAGTCACCGATGAAAAGAACGTGGCCAGCTACGATCCGACCGCGGGTCTCGATACCGACGAGACCACCGAAACGGATCAGACAGCAAATACTCAAGAGGCAACAGCGACTACAGAAAAAATGATAACGCCGGCCGACAAACCGTCGAACACGACTAGCACGACGGCCACGAGCACGAATACGACGAGCACGACGGCCACGAGCAGCACGATCGACTGGGAGTCAGTCACCGAATCGTTACCGACGATTGTCCTTCCGCCGGACATCATTCAGACGTCGACCACCGACGCACCTATCGTTGCCCCAAGACTGAGTAACCGCATATGTTGGTCTCAGTCGGAGATCGATGGTGCCGACGGTTCGTACGAGGCCAAGAACATTTTCTTAATAGTACGCAATGGCCTCTTCGCTGAAGCCGGCAATCAATGCAGTAGATTCTTTGATCGTTGGGATCCCACAACACCGGCGTACTCATACTACGGAACCTGCGAAGGACAACCCGATATCTGCGGCATGAATGGAGCGGTCTCGGTCGGGTTGAGTGAAGTTGAAGAAGAAAACCCGTTTTGCATCACAACCCATCTCAACAAAGAAACCGATGAAGTTGAGTATCACACCAGTGCCCACCTTGGCTGCACAGTAGAGAAAGATGTAACGGAAGAAAGAGAGAAGACGCCCTAACGTCTCCTGCACTGGCGGGTCAGGTCACGTCTTGGGCGATGACCCGTTTGGCGATAACGATTTGGGCGCCACCGTAGCTGCGACGACGAAGCTCGTCCCAATGCATCGTCAACTCCACCGGAGTCGCAGCATGGCCGACAAGAAGTTCTGCGTCGAGCCGACCCAGAAGGTCGAGCCAAGGATCGTCGGCGTACGGAGGGTCACAGAACGCGATGTCAGCCGTCGGGAGACCAGCCAGAGCGGCCTCGACAGACGACGTCACGATTCGCGCCCGTTGCGAGAATCCGAGGACGTCGAGGTTCTTCTCGATAACGGCGGCCGCCTCCCGGTTCCGTTCGACAAACACCGCTCGTTCAGCTCCCCGACTCAGGGACTCGATTCCGAACGAGCCGCTACCAGCGAACAGGTCGACGACAACCGAGTCTTGCACGGTACCGAGGGAGAACAGCATATTGAAAATGCCCTCCTTCGCTCGATCGGTTATCGGACGGGTCCCTCTGCCGGGCGGGGCATGAAGCTTTCGACCCCGGGCGGTTCCCCCAATGACACGCATCTCGTTCAAACTCCCGTCCTGCTGGTCGAACCTAGACCAGACGGTATCGTTCACCGCGTGCTCCTACCCGATGCCCAAATCGTTTGTGTCGACTGCGGGGGAACGTGCTACCCGCTTGGCTGGCATCCTGAGGATGGCGAGGTCGAATCAGGAACCGTCGTCCCATACCGGTGCGCCGACTGCCTGGACCGGTGGGATATCGTCATCGAAGACGTGACCGATGACGCGACATACCCAGATCGGTAGGATCCGACCGGTCACCCCTTGAGCAGGAACTCGGCATCCTCGGTATCGAGGAAAATCTCCAACTCGTCGGCCATCGCCTCATGCGCTTCCAAACCTGGATCCGCATCGATCAGATCGATAGCGGCCCGCCGAGCCGCCGCCACCGCGGCTCGATCTCGCCGCAGCGATGCAAGTTTCAGGTCGTTCCGTCCCTTCTGTCTCTCCCCGAGAATCGTCCCTTCGCCCCGAAGATCGAGGTCGACCTCAGCGAGTTCGAACCCGTCGGTTGAATCGACCAGGGCTTGAAGCCGAGCCCCGCCGTCATCGGTTGTCACCTGGCCGACGAGCCAGCAGGTCGATTGATGTTGGCCCCGCCCGACCCGTCCCCGTAGCTGATGAAGCTGAGCGATCCCGAACCGTCCGGCGTCGAGAATTACCATCACGGTTGCATTCGGGACGTCGACGCCGACCTCGATCACCGTGGTTGCCACCAGCACATCGAGGTGACCGGTTCGGAACAGCTCCATGGTTTGATCTTTTTCCGCTGGGGTGAGCCGGCCGTGGAGCAGGCCGACTCGATAGCCGTCGAGCTCGACCTCGCGAAGCCGTTCGAAAGTAGCGTCAGCTGAGGCGACCTCCAGCTTCTCCGACTCGTCGATCAAGGGACAGACCACGTACACCTGGCGTCCTTCATCGATTTGACCGCGCACGTCATCCCACAGCTCCTCCAATGCGGCCGCTATCTCCGCCGCGCTGAGACCATCTGCATCGCCCTCATCGCCCCCGCCGTCGTCAGGAGCCTGATCGAGGCTGCCCGGAGCCGGCACCCATCGAGTCTCGATCGGGGTCCGGCCGGGCGGAAGCTCATCGAGCACCGAGACGTCCAAATCGCCGTAGACGGTCATCGCGGCAGTCCGTGGGATGGGGGTTGCCGTCATGACCAGCAGGTCGGGGACCTCATCGCCGTAGCTCCGATCACGAAGCGCCGCCCGTTGTTCAACACCGAACCGGTGTTGCTCATCGATAACGACAGCCCCCAGCGAGCCGAACAACACGTTGTCTTGAATCAGGGCGTGAGTGCCGACGGCGATGTCGACCTCGCCGGTCAACAGTCCACTGAGAATGCGTTTACGTTCGGCCGACGCCACACGATTGCTGAGCAGCTCGATCCGAAGCGGACGTTCGGCAAACAACGACCCGGACGCCTCCACCGTCA
The DNA here is from genome assembly GCA_938021675.1 of uncultured Acidimicrobiales bacterium. Classification (GTDB taxonomy): domain Bacteria; phylum Actinomycetota; class Acidimicrobiia; order Acidimicrobiales; family SZUA-35; genus JAHELU01. The sequence continues at coordinate 38,756 of CALIFY010000019.1, read as the reverse complement.
AACCTTCGAGCAGGCGCCGGATCCCGGCATAGTGCTGTTCGGCCAACACTTCGGTCGGCGCCATCAACGCCGCTTGATGGCCGCCATCGACGGCGGCCAGCATCGTGGCCACCGCCACAAGAGTCTTCCCAGACCCGACGTCGCCCTGGAGTAGGCGGTGCATTGGAATAGGCCGAGCCAGGTCTCGACGAATTTCGTCGATAGCTCGCCGTTGGGCCCCCGTTAGGTCGAACGGTAGCTCCTTGGTGAATCCGTTGAGCAACGGCCCATCGACCTCGTGAGCCAAGCCGATCTCGGTCCGCTCGATGGCCCGCTTCCGCAACACGAGAGCCAACTGCAGCCGGAACAGTTCATCGAACACCAGTCGCCGTCGCGCCTCGGCGATCTCGGCTGTCGATTCCGGTTGGTGGATTCCGGAGAAGGCCGCTCCCCTGGTTACAAAGTCGTGCTCGTCGAGCAGGTAGGCGGGTAGCGGATCGAGCATGCCCCGACCCGCCGGTGGCAACGTCCGACGAAGCGCTTCACCTACCCACTCCGCCAAGTCCCAGGAATGAAGGCCCGCCTTCTCAGACTGGGGGTAAACGGGAACGATGCGACCGGTCTTATCGCCAACCAAATCGACCACCGGGTTCGTCATCTGCCGTCGCCCGCGGTAGATCTCCACCTTGCCGTAGATGACGGCCTGACGACCAGCGCTCAGTTGCCGTTCACGCCACGCCTGATTGAAAAAGGTCACCGTCAAGGATCCGCTGTCATCACCGACGATGGAGTTGATCATCACCTTGCCGCCCCGGATCCGCCGGCTCGTCGTGTTTTCGACGGTGACCAAGACGCTGGCCTGCTCACCTTCCATCAGCTCAGCGATGTGAGCCTCTTTCGTCCGGTCAAGGTATTTTCGTGGGTAGTGGGTCAGCAGATCGAGCAACGTGTGAATCTCGGTCTTAGCTAGCCCTTTCGCCTTCTTGTCGCCAACACCGTGCAGCTTGGTCACCGACAAGCTGGCCAATCGACGCAGGTCCACCTCAGTCATCGGGGCAACCATAGTCCCGGCGAGGACCAGCTCCCGACTACGCCGACCAGCTGGCACCCGCAGATGTCTTAGCCCGACGTTCCGGCTGAAGACTTCAGCTGCAGTCGCCTGGCGTGAAGAATTGGTTCGGTGTACCCCGATGGCTGTTCCGCACCGCTCAGCACCAGGTCGAGGGCGGCCAGGAAGGCCGGCCCGTCGTAGTCGGGGGCCATCGGTTGATAGTTGGGGTCGTCGGCGTTCTGCCGGTCGACTACCTGCGCCATCCGCCGCATCGTTTCCACCACCTCATCGCCGCTCACCACATCGTGGTGAAGCCAGTTTGCGATGTGCTGAGACGAGATCCGGCAGGTGGCACGGTCCTCCATCAGACCGATCTCATCGATATCGGGCACCGTGGAACAGCCAACCCCCTGATCGACCCACCGCACGACATACCCCAGGATGCCCTGGGCGTTGTTGTCGAGCTCTGCCTGGCGATCAGAATCACTCCAACCACCGGCGACATCGGTCGGGTCAGCGAGTGGGATGGCGAGTAGGTCATCGAGCGACGCCCGACGGTGACCACCGGCCAGTTCGGCTTGTCGAGCGACGACGTCGACCTGGTGGTAGTGGGTTGCGTGCAGGGTGGCCGCGGTCGGGGACGGCACCCATGCACAGTTGGCACCCGTCTCGGGGTGCCCGATTTTCTGATCGAGCATCTCGGCCATCAATTCAGGCGCAGCCCACATTCCCTTGCCGATCTGGGCCCGACCCCGCATACCGCAGGCAAGACCGATGTCGACATTCCATTGCTCATAGGCGGTGATCCACCGCTGCGTCTTCATGTCCCCTTTGCGAACCATCGGGCCAGCCGCCATCGATGTGTGTATCTCATCGCCGGTTCGGTCGAGGAATCCGGTGTTGATGAACGCCAATCGGTGTCTGACGGCGCGAATGCATTCCTTTAGGTTGAGGGTGGTCCGCCGTTCCTCATCCATCACCCCGATCTTGATCGTGTTCGGTTCAAGACCCAATACCGACTCGACGTGGCTGAACACGTCGCCGGTGAAGGCCACTTCGTCCGAACCGTGCATTTTCGGTTTGACGACATACATGGAGCCGGCCGACGAGTTGAGACCTCGACCTCGAATATCGTGGACGGCGCACAGCGCGGTGATCATCGCATCGAGGAGTCCCTCACCGGCCTCGCGGCCAGCACCGTCGAGCACCGCAGGGGTGGTCATGAGGTGGCCAACGTTCCTGATGAGCAACAACGCTCGACCCGATCGGGTCACCGATCCGCCAGTGGGAGCGGTGTAGGTACGGTCCGGTTCGAGCGCCCGGGTGAATGTTTTGTCGCCTTTGGTCACCGACTCGGTCAAGTCGCCTCGCATCAACCCGAGCCAATTTCGATAGACGAGCACCTTGTCGGTCGAATCGACTGCAGCAACTGAGTCTTCACAGTCGACGATGGCGGTTACCGCTGCCTCGAGATGGACGTCGGCGACACCGGCGGCGTCTCGACCACCTATCGGGTCGTGACGATCCACTCTCAGTTCGATGCCCAGTCCGTGATGGGACAACAGGATTGCCGTCGGAGCGTCCTCGGTTCCCGCGTATCCCTCGAACGCTGTGGGATCAGCCAATCCGGCCCTCGATCCGTCGGCCATCGTTGCGACAAGGGCGCCATCGGCCACTGCATATTCGACAACGTCGACGTGGCTGGCGTCGGAGAGTGGCACCGATTCGTCGAGAAACGAACGACCCCAGGCAATGACCCGAGCGCCGCGTTCCGGATCGTACGGACCTGGTCCTGGGCGATCGCCAAGGGCGTTGGTTCCGTAGAGCGCGTCGTAAAGCGACCCCCAACGAGCGTTTGCTGCGTTGAGCGCGTAGCGGGCGTTCGTCGCCGGGACGACGAGCTGCGGTCCAGGAGTCTCGGCGATCTCGGGGTCGATGCGATCGGTTTCGATCACGAAGTCGGGGCCCTCGGGGCGAAGATAGCCAAGCTCTTCTAGGAAGGCCCGGTAACTTCGGTGATCGTGGGGTTGTCCGCGGCGTTCGCTATGCCACGCATCGATCGATGCCTGCATGGTGGCTCGCTCTTCGAGAAGTTCACGGTTTCGATCCCCGAAGTCATTGACCAGAGCGGACAGCCCAGCCCAGAATCGATCTGGATCGACGTCGCTTCCGGGAAGCGCTTCGTTCATCACGAAGTCGTACAGTTCGCGGCCAACGAATAGTTCCGCCACCTCGACCGTGTCGTCTGACTCTGGCGTTGCCATGGTGCCACTCCTCTTGCCGGCCGCTCACGTTGCCGGACCGATATGCAGTAAAGCGCTCGCCGAGCCGGCCCGCCAGTTTGCTACGAAGGGAGCGCCAGCGAAGCCGTTCCGGTGAATCCACGGTTCCGATCGATGCTATTCCGACGGGTGATATCATACGATCTCAGCTTTTCCAACCAGCAATCGACCGTTATTGTTGTTGCTCAATCGGATTTTGGCATCGAGTTCGGACTAGTCATTCCTACAATGAATGCTGAGTGAGTCGGGCAACCCTCGACAACGCTCGCTCTCGATACTGACGCAACCTCTTTCCGAAGGACGTGAACTATGCAGGGTGTTGTCAAGTCATACGATCCGGCCACACGCGACGGGGTAGTCATTACCGACACCGTCGAGATGGCTGAGTATGAACTGGCGACCGACGCGCTCGTCGGTTCCGTCTTCCGTATGTTGCGGCCTGGTCAGCGAGTGATCTTCGACCTCGATCAACAGTCGCGGGCGACATCGCTCCGCCTTGGTTCCGAGGTCGATATGGGCACCCCGGCATGGCAGGAGCCCGAAACCTAGTAGATCGAACCGGTGGCAGAGGTCCGACATGCGTTCCTCGGCCACCACACAAACAAACGGAGATCCGTTCATGTTGAAGACAAAGAAGTCATCAACCGCAACCGCCGAGCAGCTCGAATCACAGTTCGGTCTCGTTTCGGTGAACCTCCGGTCGGAGCTGTCTCAGGACCAGCTTTTTGCCGAGGCAATCGCCAACGACAGGGGGTGGGTCGACCCCAATGGTGACGGCAACGACCAAAAGGCATTCTCGACCTCTCTCGGTGTTGACGGCCCGCTCCTCTACTACACCGACCCCACCTGTACCGGCAGGCCTACGAAAGACACGTTCGCCGTCGCACGGTCGACCGTCATCGATGAGCTGTGGTGGAAGCCAGACTTCCAACAATTCGACCCCGATTTGTTCGACAACCTACTCCCCCGGGTCATCGACCACCTCAACCGCCGCCAGGCGACCCTCTACACCACCGACGTGTTCTGCGGTTGGGATCCGGGTTTCGCAGAGCCGTACCGATTCGTCGGCGAGTACGCCTCGCACGCCTACTTCTGCAACATCATGTTTCCGAAACACGTCGACTCTCAGGCCGACCGAGCCGAGGACGGCTGGACCCTGCTCAACGTCCCATCGTTCCGCTGCGTGCCCGAACGTGACGGCACCCGAAGCGAGCGGGCGGTCATCATCGACGTAACGCACCGAGTGGCGCTCGTCCTCGGACGAGCCGACTATTGCGGTGTCAACAAGAAGACGATGTTCACCATCATGAACTTCGTCCTCCCGGCAAAAGGCCAGCTTTCGATGCACTGCTCGGCCAACGTCGGCGTCGACGACGACTCAGCCATTCTGTTCGGCCTTTCCGGCACCGGCAAGACCACCCTGTCTGCCGACCCAGACCGGCAGCTGATCGGAGACGACGAGCACGTATGGACCGATACCGGCTTGTCGAACTTCGAAAACGGTTGCTACGCCAAACTGATCGACCTCGACAAGAACGCCGAGCCGGTCATCGCTGCCGCCCTGTCGATGAAGGGCACGCTGATCGAAAACGTGCCGGCCCTACCGGGCCACGCCCTGGCCGTGACCGACCCGCAAGACCTCGACCTCGCCGATCGTTCGTTGACCGAAAACACCCGGTTCGCCTACCCGTTGACCTGCAATCCAAACGTTGCCGTCGGAGCGGCTGGCCCCCACCCACAAACCATCGTGCTCCTCACCGCCGACGCGTTCGGGGTCCTGCCACCGGTGTCCATTCTCGATTCCGACGAGGTGATGTACCACTTCGTAACCGGCTTCACCTCAAAGCTGGCGGGAACCGAAGTCGGTATAACCGAACCAGAAGCAACCTTCTCCGCATGTTTTGGCGCCCCTTTCATGAGTCACAAACCATCGGTCTACGCCACACTCCTGGCTGAAAAGATGGGCGACCACAAGACTCGCTGCATCTTGTTGAACACCGGATGGTCCGGCGGACCGGTCGGCGTCGGCAACCGTATGTCGATCGATCACACCCGGGCGTTACTCGATGCGGCCCTGGGCGGCGACCTCGACGACGTCGAGACCGAAATCGACCCCATCTTCGGCCTCGCCGTCCCCCGGAGTTGCCCTGGCGTGCCGTCGGAAATTCTCAACCCGCGAAACACCTGGGCCGACCCCGATGCCTACGACACTGCGGCTATCGATCTGCGAGCCATGTTCAGAACCAACTATCACGAGAAGCGGTTCGCAGACCTCGGCATTCGTGATGTGATGTGATGTGCCTGGATGAGATGGGGGCGTCCTGATCGGCACCTATCGGTGTTACCGGTCGGCGCCCGGTCTCTGCGGTGGCTCAGGCTTCTTTGGGTCTTCCGGCCTCTTCGACCCCTCAGGCGGCGATGGCACGTCGATTACCGTCTGCCCATTCCCCACCGCTAACGCCGGTGGCGGCCCAGCCAACGCCCGTTGACCAGGCCGGGGCGGCGGAGGCCGCAGACGGTCATAGCTGGCGAAGAACTTCCTGGCCTGTGAGCCGATGACCCGGATGAGGGCGTAGTTAGCGGTACCACCGACGACGGCGCCAACACCGAACGGCAACAACTTGCCGACGGCCAACACCGTACGGCGGGAGCCATATCGGCTGACCACCGTGGAAGCCAACGAAGTGTTGACACGGCGCAGCGCATCGAGGGTCGCCGCATCGCTTCCTGCCAGGCCGGCCAGGCGAGCGGACACCCGCTCACCTCCAATCGTCACCCCAGCAATCGTTACGCCGGAGTCAACTTCGGTGAGCAACTCGGCAAACTCATCGGCCGCCCGCTCCCCGAAGGCCAGAATCGACAACACCCAAGCACGACGTTCCTCGGGGGTCGAATCGAGATGGCCTTGTGCCGCTCCGTAGGCCATGATCAGATCGGTTGCCCGCATGGCGAACCAGCCAAGGTCGGCTACGAGAGCGCCGGCCGCAGCACCGGTTCCGATGCCGGGAGCGGCCGCGACTGCCCCGCTGGCCGCGCCGGCCGCTGCGAGTTCCCGTCGAAACCTCTTGGCGATGGAACGGGTCCGCTGTTCGACGGTGACACCCTCAGCTTCGGCCGCCATCTGACGGGCGCGGTCCCACCGCTCGTCGACCGCCCGGTCTACCGCTTTCAGTACGGCCTTGCCAACCAGGTCCAGCACCGGTGACGGCATCCGTTCAACGGCCCTACGTTGGAGGTAACGCTTCGTTCGTGACATGACTGTACTCCTAGCCGGATGCGATGTCGGCACATCGAACAACGGCAGTAAGCGCCGAGCGTCTGTTGCCCGGCACTCTCCGATTTCGTCGACAATACCCTCACCAGGCTACGGACCGCCGTCGTGGGGCGCACCGGGGTGCCAGGGGCTACGGGTTGACTCCTGGTGGCCAAAAGAAGTTCAGGCCTCGGTGGCCATCGCGATCGGCTTGCTGCCAGCAGCCACCCAGGTGATACTTGCCACGTTCATCTGCCAACGTCGGATCTAACCGCTCTGGCAAGTCGAGCTGCACCGCGAAGGCGTTGCCGGCAAGGTCGGAATACTCGAACGTTCCGATGCTTGTTGCACCGACTTCGGGCGTTACTCGAAGTTCCGGCTCCGATGGCCGATCCTCGACGAAGATGTCGGCACTGGTACCCCCGCTGAGCGGCAACCAACCCTCCGTTCCGTCCGACAGATCGAAACCGACCCATAGGCGAATGAGCGGCGGGCCAGCGTAACACTGGGCAACACCCTGGTCCCAAGGCAACAGATCATCGCCAGAGTACGAGGCGTACTGGTTCGAGATTCTGAGATCTGGACATTCTTCCGGTTGTTGGCCGACGATGTACTCGGGCCCGTATGGCTGATCGGCCAAGTCGATCATGCAGGACCTTCCTATCGGAATCGACGGGAGCGCTGGGCTCGCCGGCTCCGCTGATTCCGCCGCCTCCTGCCCGTCGTCGCCGGCTGGGTTCGCCCCCGCCGTTGGACCGTCGGATACATCCGATCTGGCGTCGTCTACCACCCCGGCGTCTTCTGACGGGCGAGCGATAACGATCGCCGCGGCGGCGACCCCGATGATCGCTACCGCGGCCGAAAGTGCAATCCACGGTCGAGATGGTGCGTGTAGAGGTGAACGCCTCCATTTGACCAGCGATTTTCCTCCGCGCCGAAACGGAACGATACCTCCCGAAGCAGGTACGAGCTCGCTACCTTCGCTCACCCTCACCGGAGAGTTCTCGAGAAGTGCAGGCTGACCGAAGTCAACAAGATGCCGCTGCTCGACCGTCGCCTTAACCCGCAACCCATCGAGCGACCAACCGGCTGCTTGGAAGAATTCTTGAGCCTCCACCTCGTCCAATTCAAGGATCTGGGCGATCGCCGCGAGCTGCATCCAGTATCGGGGCCTTATGGACTTTGGCCGCCGCCAAGAGCGTCGTGGCCGTAGCCAATTCTCAATCCCATCTCCGTCGTGATGCAACGGCCGCCAACCGGGCACGTCAGCAGCTAGTTTGTTGGCCTGCCGGGACAGACCACGGCTACTGAAGCCGTGCACGGCCATAAAACGCCGCAGAAGATCAGAAAAGCACATGATGATTCGCCCTCGTCTGGCCGCCCACCGCCGATCGGTATTCTACCGAGACGAGATGAAGGGTTCCCCAACTTTTGTGTGTGACAACGGTTTCAACCGGCAAGCGGGGGAATAAACATGGAACGAAGCGCAAGACCCATCAAAAACCAGCCTCCGAGCCCATACAGCACATACTGCCAACGCTCGATTTGCTGCCGATAGGTATAGATGATGGCGACAGAAAACAACGCCACAAATCCATAGAACAAGTGGGTGCCAGCCACATCACGTGAATTGAGTCGCATATCGACCACCCCAATGATGACCTGGATGCCGATCAAGACCTGAGCTACCGCGGTAACTATCCACAACGCCCGGCCCCGGACGGAACTCCGCCAATGGGCGATGAGTGCCCACGTTCCGGCGATGGCGTTCGCTCCCGCTACTACCCAACCGAGCCAGGAGTGAATGTCAGCAATGGTCATACGACGATCCCACCACGACGATCGACTGGGGATCGGGACAACCCGAGCGGCCGATAGTGAGCCAACTGTGTCAGAGTATCTAGGTGCGTCATCGTCGCTATTTCATCGAGTCGTTGTCGACCTCTGGCCGAGTCATGCCTTCTACCGGTGGACATCTCATCGTGGCAGCAAAAGACCAAACCACCGACCTCGACTGGGAACTCGTCCATCGGTCGAGTACGAGGTGGATGCTCCAGAACGAGCCGTATGACCTCGACATGGTCGGCCCCGAAGGCCGGCTGGCCGGTCCGGCCATCCTCGTAAGCTCCGATGGCCACTCCCATGTCTTCCGAGGCGTCGGTCACCTCGACGGGTTCCCGGGGTTTGCCGGGCTACCGGGAGAGCCAGCATCCACCGATCCGTCACCGCCGTAATCGTTTCTGGACAGTCGATCAGAAACCGGGCAACAGCTCGGTGAGTACCGGGCCACCGGTATCGGTTTTTCCCGGCACCGCGTACCATTCGTTGGCGAACACTTTGGCGAACCGGTCCGGGGGCAAATACAGAAAGAAGCTCTGGTCGGAGATCTGGCTTCGGTGCACGGCCATCGCGGCCCGCTTTGCATCGAGCTGATCTGTGACATCGATGGTGAACGCGAGGTCGGACTCCGTGACACCAAACTCACCAAAGTCGTCGACCGAAGGCGCCTCAACACCATCGGCTTCCATTTCGGCCGCCATTTCACCGATCGACTCCAACGCCCGCTCACGGTTGACGGTCGCCTCGTAGACATTGCCGATCCCCACCAGTTCAGCCGCCCGAAGGCCGACCCGATGCACCTGAATGTGGTCGGGGTGACCGTACAACCCATGGTCGTCGTAGATGGTCAGCACGTTGGCATCGACCTCGGTGAGGATCACCGCCAATCGCTGGGCCGCCTCCTCGACATCGGCCTGCCAGAAACAGGCTGGATTGTCGTTTTCCGGTTCGTCCATCATCCCCGAGTCTTCGTAGTCGAGGAAGCGTGGCGGCTCCGCCCCGAGGATCTCGGCCGACTCGGCCAGCTCTTCGACCCGTCGTCGCCAAAGCTCCTCGCCTTCGGCGAGCACCCCCGGTTGGGGCTCTCCCTGTTCCCCGCGGGTGGCGGTGACGAGAATTACCCGATGCCCAGCGGCCGCTGCCTTGGCCATAAGACCACCGGTCGACAGCGCCTCGTCGTCAGGGTGAGCGTGAAAGCAGACCAGGGTAGACATGGCCCTATCCTAGGCTCACGCTCGGGTGGTACAACTGCCTCGCCATGCCCGGCAGTAGGCTAAGGAAATGTTGTCAGACTGGCGAACGGCGCAAGGTGTCAGACCGAGCCCGTTGTTCCTGGCAATAGTTGCCATCACCGCTGTGGCTGGATGGATGACTACCACCGAGGTGTCAAACCCTCGTATCGCGGTGTTCGTCTTTATCGCCGGCGCCTGGACACTTACCCTCGTCTTTCACGAGTTTGCCCACGCCTTCCTCGCCTGGCGGGGCGGCGATACGTCGATTCCCGGAAGGGGATACCTCACGCTCGATCCCCGGCGGTATACCCATCCGGTCATGTCGTTTATCCTGCCGTTGTTGTTCATTATCTGGGGCGGCATCGGACTCCCTGGTGGCGCGGTGCAGCTGAACCGCAGCGTGCTCAGCGATAGTCGGGCCACGTTGGTTGCCATAGCCGGACCGTTAACCAACCTTGCCGCCGGCGTCACCTCGCTCCTACTGGTCGGACAGGGGGTGATCGATCGATGGAGCCAGCCCACCTTGGCGACCGCGCTGGCGTTCTTCGGTTTCCTTCAAATCGCCGTGTTCGTTCTGAACATGCTGCCGATTCCCGGGTTCGACGGGTATGCGGCCATCGAACCTACGCTGTCGAGGCAAACACAAGACCTGATGCGACCGGTCGCCACCTACGGACCACTCATCGCCATCCTCGTCATCTTTTATGTCGACCCAGCGCGAGCCGTGTTCTTTGACAGTGTGTCGCTGGCCACCGGCTTGTTCGGCATCGATTCGAGTGACTGGAGCTGCGGATTCCACCTCTTCCGATTCTGGCAGCGAGACATTCCATCCGGATGCCTGTAGCCGGGGTTCCTGGACCGGACGACGGTCGAGACCATCGGCAACCGTCACGACACCGCACCCGTTTGCCGCAGCTCGGACACCTCGTCTCGATCAAATTCGAACTGGGCAAGAATCTCGTCTGTGTGCTGACCGGGATGGGGGGCCGGACGGTGAAGTTCGGGGGTGGTCCGATCGAAACGGGGAGCAGGAGCGGCCTGCGTGAGGCCAAAGTCGTCGACGAAGGTCTGACGGTAAACGTTGTGGGGATGGTTCACCGCCTCGTGGGGTGAAAGGACGGGGGCGAAGCAGACATCGGTCAACTCCATCAGCTCACACCACTCATCACGGGTTTTCGTTTTGAACGCTTCGGCCACCCGTTCCTTCATGGCCGGCCACTGATCGCTATCCATTTGTCGGGGTAGGTCGTCATCCTCACCAAGGCCGGAACGGGCCAACAACTCGGCGTAGAACTGAGGCTCGATCGATCCGATCGACACGTACTCGCCGTCCGAGCATTCATAGACATCGTAGAAGTGGGACCCGGTGTCCAACAGATTGGTCCCCCGCTCAGGACCCCAATAACCGGCGGCTTGCATCGACCAAAACATGTTGGCCAGAGATGCTGCCCCGTCGACCATGGCCGCATCGACCACTTGGCCACGACCGGAACGACCGGCCTCAAGGATGCCGCACACCATGCCAAAGGCCAGGTACATCGCGCCACCCCCAAAATCACCGACAAGGTTGAGCGGCGGGACCGGGGCGTGACCGCGACGACCGATAAGGCTCAGCGTGCCGGAAAGCGCGATGTAGTTGATGTCGTGACCGGCGGTGGTGGCGTACGGACCATCCTGTCCCCAACCGGTCATTCGGCCATATACCAACTTCGGATTCCTGGCCGCACAATCGTCGGGACCCAGGCCCAGACGCTCGGTCACCCCCGGTCGGAACCCCTCGATAAGCCCGTCCGCCGACTCGACCATCTTCAGGACCGCGGCGACGCCACCCGAGTGTTTGAGGTCCACCCCAATCGACCGGCGGTTACGGTTCAGCACATCCTTCGGGGGGTCATCGGGGTCACCGCCGGACACCGCGGCCGCTCGATCGATTCGAATTACGTCGGCGCCCATGTCGGCCAACATCATGGCGCAGAACGGGCCAGGTCCTATCCCGGCCAGTTCGATGATGGTAATTCCCTCCAGCGGTCCCATGCCCTCACCGTACCCATGCCCCGAGTTCAGTTCGAATTGCCCGAGTTCGGTTCAAACTGCCCCAGCCCAGCGAGCCTAGTTTCGCACGGAGAGAAACGAAGAGTAGTGTCTCGGGATCGATTGGCACACCGACATCTTCGACGTTCTCATCGCCGGCGGGGTGACCCTCATTACCCATGTTCCCGATGGTGGCCACGCTCAGCTCATCACCCGATGCGACGATGAACCAACGATGGACGTCATCACCTTGACCACCGAAGAGGAAGGAGTTGGCATCGTGTGCGGGGCCTGGGCTGGCGGTCGTCGAGGTGTGCTGCTCATGCAGTCGAGCGGCGTGGGAAACACCGTCAATGCCCTCGCCCTCCCGAACGCCTGCCGGGTCCCGTTTCTCTCCATCGTGACCATGCGGGGCGAATGGGGTGAGTTCATCCCATGGCAAGTCCCGATGGGGCTGGCCGCACCGACCATTCTCGAGGCCATGGGCGTCCAAACCTACCGGGTCGACGACGGTGACCGGGTCGGCTCGACGGTCGAGGCGGCGTTGGCCATGGCCCACAACACCAGAGGGTCGGCGGCGGTTCTGCTCAGCCAGTCGTTGCTCGGCGCCAAACAGTTCGAGGAGGGGGGATGACCGAAACATCTCCGGAGTTGGCCGATCGACGGGCACTCCTCGACACGCTCCTCGTCGACCGACCAGATGATCTTCTCGTCGTTTCAAGCCTCGGTACGACAACGTGGGACCTCTCCTCGCTTGGCAACCACGTAAACAACTTCTGTTTCGTCGGCACCATGGGAGTGACGACGTCGTTCGCCTTCGGGTTGGCTTTGGCCACCCCGAAGAAGCGGGTCCTGCTACTCGTCGGCGACGGCGACTTGTTGATGGGACTAGGCACGCTGGCAACCATCTCCGGTTCGGCGCCAACCAATCTGGCCATCCTCGTGCTCGACAATGGCGTGTACCGAGAAACCGGAAGCCAGCCAACCGCTACCGGCGGCCACCGCAACGGTCGTCCGGCAACCGACCTGGCCGCTGTCGCCGACGCCTGCGGGATCGAAAACGCCGTGGCCGTCGGGCCCGCCACCGCGTTGACCGACCAGTCCATCGACACCCTGCGAGTCGACCTCCGCTCAACCCCGGGACCGGTCGTGCGGACCGTCGGCGTCACCGCCGAAAAGTTGCCGATGGCCTTTCCCTATTCCTTCGACGGTGTCACCGCCATCAACCGCTTCCGTTCGGCGGTGATCAGCTGATGCCGTTCCGCCCACCTCGCCCGCCGCCGTGACCCCGCCACCCGAACTCAGGCGAATCACCGTTCCGCCACCGGCGCGGCGTTGGGCGGAACGGGCGTTGGACAGGCCTCGACCCCTATTCGCCGGTGACCGGACATCTCCAGCAAAGCCAGCAGTTTGGGCCCCTGCAGGGCCGGTGTCGGTGGAACCCGACCGAGCCGACGCCCTCTCCCACTCCTCGACAGGGTGCGACGTTCACCATCCGACCTCGATCACAAAGTCGGCGATATGGCCGGCCACCGTCGACCAGAGTTCTGGTGGTAGGTCATGGCCGAGTTTGTCGATCTCCACGTAACGTGCGCCGGGAATGACCTCGGCCAAGTGGCGACCTCCACTTGGCGTTACCAACGGATCGCGGCTGCCGTGGACAACCAACGCCGGAAGCTCGAGTCGGGCCAACGCGTCGTCTCGACTCGGCGCCCCGAGCATCGCTCGAAACTGGCGAAAAGCACCCTTTGGATCGATCCCCTGTTGTTGCATCGCCAGCCCGTTCGCTCTCACCCGGGACTCGTCCCAGAATTCCGGCGACGCCCACACCCGCTCGGTCCGCACCCAATGATCGAGCCAAGCCTCCGGCTGGCGGGGTGACGGCTGCAAGAATGCGGCCATCGCCTCGTCGGTCGACTCCCCGTACCCTTTCTCCCCGCTCGACGACATGAGGGCGACCAGGCTCAGCACCCGGTCGGGTCGATCGATGGCCAGCTGCTGAGCCACCATCCCACCCATCGATTGGCCGACGACGTGGACTTGCGGCCAACCGACGGCGTCGAGCACGGCCACAGCATCGGCTGCCATATCGCTGAAGTTGTAGCCAGCGCCGACCGAAAGGCGACTCGACTTGCCGACATCGCGGTTGTCGAACCGGAGGACCGCGCATCCCGCCGAGTTCAGTTCGGCTACGAAACCGGGGTCGAAGGCGACATGGGGCGATCCAAGCCCGTTTATCAGCATCAGCGGCACAAGGTCCGATCGCTCGTGCACGGTCCAATACAGCTCAACGTTGTGGACACCATCGACACGAGCGGCTGTCCCCGATCTCACCGCTACCACCGGCACCGTCCTGACGGTCGTTGCGTACCCACATCGAGAGTTTGGCAGGTAGTTCGGCGGTTTCCGACCGCCGACTATTCTTCTACCCCTCAGCGCTGGTAGGTTCCCTGTCGGTGGATGAGCTGGCCATCCAGACGCTCGGCTTGACCAAATTCTACGGTAAGCAACGAGGCATAGAAGGAATCGACCTTGCGGTAACCCAAGGCGAGGTTTTCGGGTTCCTCGGCCCAAACGGGGCGGGTAAGAGCACCACGATCAGGCTTCTCCTCGATCTGATCCGGCCGACGGCAGGGGCGGCCTCCGTGCTTGGCTTGAATCCGAGGGTTCAGGCCCTGGAAGTCAGGCGCCGGGTCGGCTACGTTCCCGGCGATCTCGAAATGTACTACCACATGACGGGCCGGCAGCTCTGCCGGTATTTCGCCTCACTCCGGGGCCGTGACTTGGACATGATGGCCTCGTTGATCGCCGACCGGCTCGATCTGGATCTCGACCGACAGATCGGCGGCTACTCCACCGGAAACCGCCAGAAGGTCGGGTTGACCCAAGCCATGATGCACGAGCCGGAGGTTCTGATCCTCGACGAACCGACCTCGGGCCTCGACCCGCTGGTCCGTCAGGAGTTTTATGCTCTGGTCGACGAGGTGCGGAGTTCGGGTCGGACGGTGTTTCTGTCCTCGCACCTGCTGCCCGAAGTCGAGCGGGTGGCCGACCGAGTAGCTATCGTCCGGGACGGCAAAGTCGTCGTCACCGAAGACGTCGCCGTCTTGAAGCGGCGGGCGGTTCGACGGGTCGAGATTCGGTTCGGCCATCAGGTAGACCCCCGTCCGTTCGAGATGCTCGATGCGGTTCATCAGGTCAACTCGGCAGACGACCAAGCCACGCTGATCATGGTGGTCGAAGGGTCGATCGACGAGGTGATCAAGCAGGCGGCCACTCACCAAGTCCACAACATCGTGAGCCACGACGGTGATCTGGAGGACGTCTTCCTCGACTATTACCGGATGGAGGACTCCGGCCGGCAAACCGATCGTTCAACCTCGGGTGGGACAGCCGATGCAGGCGACGAATCGAATCCCGCCGAAACAGCGGACAGCACCAAGAGCGAACCATGCTGACCATCTTGTCCACCACGGTGTGGGAGCGCCGCCGCAGCACGCTTTGGTGGGTGTTGGGCATGATGGCATTGGCCGGGTTGACCGTTGCGTTTTTTCCCTCTATCCGCAACGACGCCGAAGCAT
The DNA here is from genome assembly GCA_938021675.1 of uncultured Acidimicrobiales bacterium. Taxonomy (GTDB): domain Bacteria; phylum Actinomycetota; class Acidimicrobiia; order Acidimicrobiales; family SZUA-35; genus JAHELU01. The sequence continues at coordinate 23,508 of CALIFY010000019.1, read as the reverse complement.
ACGAGAGCCTGTTCGACTCGATGCCCGAGGGTCTGCTCAGCGTATTCGGCATCGAAGATGCGTCGACGTTGGTGACGGCCGTCGGGCTGGTAAACAGCCGAATTTACTCCGGGATCGGGCCCGTCGTTTTAGCGGCGCTCGGCATCGGCCTCGGCTCCTCGGCGATAGCTGGCGAAGAGGAACGGGGTACTCTCGATCTCCTGTTGGCCCAACCGGTAACCCGAACCCAGATCGTCCTCGGCAAGTTCGCCGCCGCCGCGATCATCATCGGCGTCGTCGTTCTCAGCCTGTTTGGAATCCTGGCCATCTTGAACCCCATCGTCGATCTTGACTTCACCCTTACCGGCATGGTCGGGGCCAACGTCACCCTCGGGTTGTTGGCCCTGACGTTCTGCGCGTTCGCCACCGCACTCGGTGCCGGCACCGGTCGGCGGGGGGTAACCACCGGTATCTCAGCCGCCGTAACGGCAACGTTTTTCTTCATCAACGGCTTAGCACCGCTGGTTGAGGAGATCCTTTGGATGAGACGACTGACCCCGTTTTATTGGCTTCAACATCCGAATCCGTTGGCCAATGGGATCGACCCGGCGGCGATCGCTGTTTTCCTCGGCGCCATCGCACTCTGCCTTTTCGTGGCCGTCTGGACGTTCAACCGGCGCGACGTTGGTGTCTGACGATGGTCGACACCTGGCATGAGGCCCAAGGTCACCGATTATCGGCCGCCCAGCTGCATGACATCCTTCGGCTGAGAACTGCGATATTCGTGGTCGAACAAGACTGTGCGTACCAAGAGGTTGATGGCCTCGACCTTCGGCCGGACACCATTCATCTTTGGGTCACCGATGATGTGGGAATCGCGTCCTATGCCCGACTCCTTACCGAACCGTCCGGCCACCGGATCGGTAGGGTGATGACGAGGCGGGATCGGCGGCGGACCGGAATTTCGAGGATGTTAATGGCCCGTGCCATGACGAGAACCACGGGTACCCCTACCATGTTGTATGCACAGACCTATCTCATCGCATACTACGAGTCGTTGGGGTTTCAGGTCGATGGAGCCGAGTTTGTTGAGGACGGAATATCTCACGTCCCCATGCGGTATCCCTAAGCAACGTCCGGCGATACTGGTACGAGGAGCATCATGCAACGTAGTCAGTTCATCGCCATTCTTGTCATCGCCATCGTCGGGATCGGACTGTTGGCCGCCAAGTTTGGCTCGAGCAGCGACGCCGCTGAGCTAGCCACCGGGCCGGATCAAAGCCAACAAGCCGGCCCAGAAGACAACGACACAGGCGGCGCTTCGAACGGCACGTCCGAGACGGCGGACGGCACCCAAAACGGCCCCGAACCCGGCGCGGACAGTGCCGAAGAAGACGTCGGGTCGAGCGGCGTCGCCGGCGAGCAGGCGTCAACCGGCGCCGACACCACGGTTGCGGCAGCCGAACCGCTACCAATTCTGGACGACAAACCTCCCCTCACCGACCTTGACGGCTGGTTGAACACCGAGGCCACCAGTCTCGACGACTTCGCCGGACAGGTCCGAGTCGTCGAGTTCTGGACCTTCGGCTGTTTCAACTGCAAGAACCGGTTGCCCCACACCCAGGAGCTGTATGCCCGCTGGCAGCCAGAAGGCTTGGAGATTGTCGGCGTGCACGCCCCGGAGTTCGACTTCGAACGAGACCCGGAGGCGGTGGCCGCGGCGGCAGCAGACCTCGGTGTCACCTGGCCGGTCGCTCTCGACACCGAAAAGACCAACTTTCGCGCCTGGCAGGGCAACCGACGATTCTGGCCTCGGGTATTCGTACTAGACCAGAACGGCGATGTCCGGTATGACCACATCGGAGAGGGCGACTATGACGGGCTGGAGGCCGTTGTCGCCAACCTCATCGAGAACGGTCCCTAGCCGGCCGGAGGTAACAGATGGACACCATCAATCTCCTCGCTGAAGGGTTCGAATCCGCCCTATTGCCATGCTCGTTGATTCTCTTGATTCCAGGGGCGGCGATGGCGTTGACCGCTCGCTCTGCCGCCATTCCTGCTATCAGTGGATTCGGGGTCGGCGTTCTTGGCCTGTCGTGGCTGCGTTTCGCTGACCGCGGTGGCGGCTTCCATCCCGCGGTGGCCGCGGTGTTGATGCTCTTGGCCGTCGTAGTTCTTTTCGTCCCCGTCCTGCGCCGGTTCGACCTGGTGGGCCTCGGATCGGGCCTGTTGGCCGGTGCTGGGGCGGCCGAAATTTGGAAACCCTGTGTCGGCGAATCGTTCGGGAAGCTGCTGGTTGAACTCCCCGGTCGCGGCTTTTCCGGTCTGGCGTTGATGACGGTCTTTCTCGCCGGAACTCTCGCCCCACTCATCGCCCTCGGGGCTGCCCATCACCTCATTCCCGATCGGGTACTCAACCGGATCGAGCCGTATTGGGCAGTCGTCGGTGCCGGTGCGCTCGTGTTGCTCGCCGCAGCCACCGCCGCCGGACTCCATGATGATCTAGTCGGTCGTCTGTTCGAATGGAGCCTCAATGACGACCGGGGCCCGGTACCTGCCGGCTGATCCGACCAGCGACCCGTGACTAGCTGCTCTCGGAACCGGACACCGCGTCGAGAAGCATGTATTCGGTTTCGGTGTCCAAGGCGTCCTCGAACTGGATGACATGCATCTGCTCGAACTTCGTTCGGAGCCAACCGCCATTGGCATCCAGAAGACCGAGCTTCTTGCAGTTGGGGACGATCTTGGCGAACAGAAGCTGTTGGAATGGATCGTCGTTCGGGTCTGGAGCCGAGAACGTCTTGATCGCCTCGTGAACGTCGACGCCGAGTCGTTCCCATACCTCTTGCCGCTTGAACCGATTGCGCATCCGAAGCGCGGCGTCGTATGCGAACTCCTGCCGTTCGAACAACTCGGCCTCGGTCAACTCGGAATAGTATTCTTGCAGGCTGAGCACGCCGAACGCGACGTGGCGGGCCTCGTCGCTCATCACGTAGCGGAGCAGTTTTTTCAGCAACGGGTCGTGAGTTTGGTTCATCATGTTGCCGAAGGCGGCAAGGGCCAAGCCCTCGACCATGACCTGCATTCCGAGATATGTCATGTCCCAACGATGGTCGTTGATGATGTCGTCTAGCAGGGCCTGGAGGTGGGCATTGATCGGGTACCAGCCATCGACCTTGGTATCGAGGTATTTCGAAAACACCTCGACGTGCCGAGCCTCATCCATGACTTGGGTCGCGGCGTAATACTTGGCGTCGATCCACGGCACGGTCTCTACGATCTTTGCCGTGCACACCAGCGCACCTTGCTCACCGTGGAGGAACTGCGCCAGTATCCAGGCCGACGTCTCCATTTCTAGCTCTAACCATTCTCGCTCCCCCCACCGCTCGAAACAGGTTCCGGTGACATCGATTCCGAGTGCGGCCAACGATTCACGGTCGGGAATTCCGTTGAGGCGAACCATCTTCTCGTGGTCTACGTCTATCGACCAGTCGAGATCTTTCTCACCATCCCATTGCGCGCCCTTTGCCTTTTCATAGAGCTTGTTCAGGGCAGGTCGAGCACCTTTTTCGTAGTCCCACGTGAAAATCGTGTCCGCGTTGTTCGTTACGGTGGCGATGGAGGTTTCGATATCGGTGTTCGTAACCGCCAACAAGTCGGGGTCGGTTCCGGCAACGCTCGTCATGATCGATCCCCATAGTTACTAGCTGGTAGATCCACCAAGAATCGTAACCGTCAAAGCCTCCGGCGTCAGATCGGTTCGCCTCCCGCCGCGAGGTGTCTATTGACGAGGTCGCCGGCGCACCCCGCGCCAACCGCGTCGAGCCAGTGAGATCTGGCCCCAGAGACCCCAAAGCGATACGAAAAGTCCCAGCACACTGGCCATTCGAGCCCACCGGCGCAGGCTTCGTTCGGTCGTCTCCACCCGGTCCTGAACCGCCGAGACGGTCGCCTGCATCTCGTTGACGTCATCGACGACCGCCGCCGCGGTGGCGGCATCGATTCCCCCGTCGGCCTCATCAACGCTTCGGACCGCGCTATCGATGGCCTCAGCGCGATCCTCGAACCACACCAGCTCTTCCAATAGACCCTCCACATCGGAAGGGAGTCGGCCATAGACCGGTCGATCTTCGATTGCGGTGGTGGTCTGGCGGGCCGACCTGGCAAGATCGACCATTCCATCGACCCGAGCTTCAACCTCCGGCACCGCGGCGGCGTCGACACCGCCGGACTCGACCAGGTCGTCGACCTGATCGATCCTGGTCTCCAGTCGGTCGGTGGCGATACCGATCGGCGACATGAGCTGCTCGATAGTTCCCGAAGCGCCAGCGCCGAACCGGATCGAAACGGCGGCGGCCACGATGGCCAGCAGTGAACCCACGACACCGAGCAAGAGCGCCAGTACGCCGATCAACCGACGACCACCGCCGGTTGATTTGGTCCGCCGCCGACCGGCCGTGGTTTTGGTATCTTTGCCGTCGCCACCGGACGTGCTCTCGGTACCTATGTCGAGCACACCGGACGTACTCCCTACATCGCCTAACGATCCGAGATCGGCCAACAGGTCATCGGTAGAACTCTTCTCCGTAGTGGCCTCGCTGCGGTCGCGGCCCGATTCCCGGCCTCGGCCTTTGTCGCCCTCGTCACTCATCACGCCCTCTTCGCTGGTCCCGCACCGGATGGTAGTACCCGATCACGCGGCGCGGACAGTGTTGGCCTCGATGGCCTCGGCTATCTCGGGAATGCGGGTGGCCGGTAGATCGTGGGCCATGTCGGGAAACATCAACAATCGAGCCCCCGGTACCGCTCCGGCTGTGGCCATGCCGCCGCTTGGAAGAACCAGGCGGTCGAGCATGCCATGGATGACAAGAGTTGGGGCCGACACGTTGGCCAGGTCCGACGTTCGATTCGGGCTCGCGGTGATAGCACCCAGCTGGCGGGCGGTACCGGCCGGTCGATAACTACGGGCGATCGCCGCCTTGGCGTTCTGCTCGACCTCGGCTCGATCCCATACCGGTCCGGCCAACAGGGCGTACGTCTTGACGAACTCCTCCACCGCAGTATCGGCCGATGCCGGCGGGCGCCGAGCCAGCTTGGCCATGAGTCGCGGCGCGGTTCTACCCCGCCGACGGTCGCCGGTATTCGACATGATGGACGTCAGACTGACCACCCGAGTGTGGTGGCTGATCGCCATGGTCTGAGCGATCATGCCTCCCATCGACACTCCAACCACGTGAGCCCGATCGATGTGAAGTGCGTCGAGCAGTCCGACCGCGTCGTCGGCCATGTCGGCCAATAGGTACGCCGACCGAGGCGTGCCGAGGCGAAACGTCGACCGCATATAGGCCGCCGGGGTGATCGCCGGGCCGTCTATCTCGGTGCTCAAGCCCGCGTCGCGATTGTCGAACGTCACCACTCTGAACCGGCGAGCCAGCAACTCGATGAGGTCATCGGGCCATGCGGTCAGCTGGGCACCGAGCCCCATGACGAGCAGCATCGGCGGCCCTCCGCCACGTTCCTCGTATGCGATCGAGATGCCATTTGCCGAGACCGTGGGCATTGCAACAACCGTAGCCCGGCTCGGCGTCACAGTGTGGTGGGGCGGAGATCGTTGAGCGATCTCTAGCGAGGATGCAAACAACGGTTACGGTGTCGACCGTGCCCACCTTTGCCTCCCGCTACTTCTCCTCGTCCGGCCACCGTATGCACGCCAGCACTGCCGGCTCGGCCGGCGAGGGCCCACCGGTTATCTTGATCCATGGGTTCCCCGAGAGCTGGTATTCCTGGCGGCACCAACTTGGCGCGTTGAGCAATGCCGGCCATCGAGCGTTTGCCGTCGACGTCCGCGGCTATGGCCGTTCAGCAAAGCCAACCGATATCGAGGCATACGCCATGACCGCGCTCGTCGGCGACGTCATCGCCCTCATCGATGACCTCGACGCCGAACAAGCCATCATCGTCGGTCACGACTGGGGCGCCCCCATCGCGTGGAACACTGCGCTACTCCGACCGGACAGGGTGCGCGGTGTCGCCGGACTGTCCGTTCCCTACACGGCCAGAAGCAGCACCCCGCCGCTGGCCAAACTCCGCGAATTGTCGGGAGCCGATCAGTTCTACATCGACTACTTCCAAGAACCTGGCCTGGTCGAGGCCGAAGTCGACCGAGACCTTGAGGGGTGGCTTCGCGGTTTCTACTTCACCATCTCCGGCGAGGCCGATTTTTCGGCGCCGCCCGTGGGGCTGGTACCCCGCGGCCAAGAACTCAGAGCGCGGCTGCAATACCCCGAAGCCGACCAGATGGCCTGGATGACTGATGACGATTTCGCCTTCTATCTCGGCGAATTCGAACGGACCGGGCTGACCGGTGGGTTCAATCGATATCGCAACATCGATCGCGATTGGACCGAACTCGCGCCGTGGCACCACGCGCCCGTGACGGTCCCTGCGTTGTTCATCGGCGGAGAACGGGACGGGGTCACCCTGTTGGGGCAATCGGCTATCGACCGGTTCCCGACGTCGTTGCCTCGCTTGGTCCGGTCTGAGATCCTTCCCCAGTGCGGACATTGGATCCAGCAGGAACGGCCCGATTTGACCAACCGGTTGTTGCTCGATTTCGTCGACGCCGTCGCCACCGATAGCTAGCGGGGGTTGAACCGGCTAACGAGTTCCGTCATCAGCCAGAACAGCTGACAGCGACTGCACGAGGGTCACACACGGAGCCGACCTACTCGGCGAGGCGAGATACTCCATCTTCCACTGCGGCGACCTTGACCGCGGCGGCCACCCGCCGAGCGACCGCCTTGTCGAACACCGAGGGGATGATGTGGTCTGGGGCAAGCTGATCGGCTCCAACGGAGTCGGCGATGGCCTCGGCGGCAACCAACTTCATGTGCTCGGTGATATCGGAGGCGTGGGCATCGAGCGCTCCCCGGAAGATGCCGGGAAAGGCCAGCACGTTGTTGATCTGGTTCGGGTAGTCGCTACGTCCGGTGGCCATTACCGCCACCAATCCCTCGACATCGGCTGGATCGATCTCGGGGTCGGGGTTGGCCATGGCGAACACGATCGGGTCATCGGCCATCGTTTTGACGTCGTCGGCGGTGATAAGCCCGGGACCGCTCAGGCCGACAAAGACGTCGGCACCGGCCAGCAGTTCCCCGATCGAACCCGTTCGACGATCCCGGTTGGTTTGCTCGGCGAACCACTGCTTGGCCGGGTTCAGATCGTCGCGCCCTTCATAGACGGCGCCAGCTCGATCGGCACCGATGATGGCGCCGACCCCGGCCTCCATCAAGATTTTGCCCACCGCTATCCCCGCCGCCCCAAGGCCGGCCAGAACGACGGTAACGTCACCCATTTTTTTGTCGACGATCTTGAGGGCGTTACGAAGACCGGCCAAGGCAACCACGGCCGTACCGTGCTGATCGTCGTGGAAGACGGGAATGTCGAGTCGCTCCTTCAACGCCGCTTCGATGGCAAACGCTCCGGGTGCGGCGATGTCTTCCAGGTTGATCCCGCCGAAAGTTGGCGCCAGCCGAACGACGGTCTCGATTACCTCTTCGGCGGTCGATACGTCGAGGCAGACCGGAAAGGCATCGACATTGCCAAATTCCTTGAATAGCAGCGCCTTGCCCTCCATGACCGGCATCGCCGCCTTCGGGCCGATATCGCCAAGCCCGAGCACCGCCGTGCCATCGCTGACGATGGCCACCGTATTCTTGCGAATCGTGTGGGTGTCCGCCACCCGCTCATCATCGGCGATGGCCCGACAGACTCGCGCCACCCCAGGGGTGTAGGCCATCGACAGATCGTCGGCATCGCCGACCGGACAGAGCGGCAACACTTCGATCTTGCCGCCCTCGTGCATGCGGAACGTGCGATCGAAATGGTCGAGCACCGTCACCCCGGCAACGCCATTGGCCGCGGTGACGATGTCGGCCTGGTGAGCGGCATCCCGGCAATTGACCACGATGTCTCGTTCGAGAATCGGACCCTTGGCCACGAACCCTTCGATGGCGAAGATGTTGCCACCGGCATCGCCGATAGTGGTAGCCAAGCTGCCGAGGACACCGGGCACGTTGTCCAGCCGTACCCGGAGGTTCAAAGAGTATTGTGCCGAGGTGGGAGCGGTCATCGCGACACGTTACCCGGACGATGACCCGTCCTACCGGAGTCTGTAAGACCCGTCACATCCGATCGAGCAAATCGTTCTTTTTTTCCTCGAACTCTGCGGCGCTGATGATGCCTTTGTTGCGGAGTTCGTCGAGCTTCTCGATCTGCTCCGGTATCGACAGACCGCCGGCCATGTTGCGTCCAACCCGATCGAACTTGCGATTCTCGTTTTCTTCCATCTGCTGGTAGATCTCGTTCTGCACATTCAGGGGCTTGCGAATGTCGCTGAACTTCTGAGATCCCTGCTCGCCGGCCGACTCGATCTCAAGGTCGCCGGAGCCGATGAGCCGCTCGAAGAACGATTGGCTAAAGAACACCGTGTTGACCCGCTCTAGGGGAATTTCGGTGCCTTGGCGGCTGAATACCCCCGACCGGTTGATCAGTCGGTCGGTGGTCACCACGAAGCTCGTGGTCGCCCACACGATGTACCGGCCGATGAACCACACCAGCACGGCGGCGATCAATCCGAGGGCGACAACGGCCGCCACGGCGTTCGGTATGTAGACGAGGGCGATTACGCCGAGGACGAGACCGGCAATGAGCGCCACCGTCTGCTGGGCGAAAAACCACCAATGAGGTCTGAGGTCGAGCACCACTTCCTCTTCGGAGTAGAGCTGATCTTCGGGAAATGCCACGGAGAGATGGTAACCCATCCGTCGCCGTCACCGGAGGGCGCTAAGGTCTCCCGATGGATGCCGAGCGCTTGCTCGATGGTTTGAACGAGCCACAGATCGAGGCGGTAACCGCTACCGGCGGCCCGGTGGTGGTGCTGGCGGGAGCCGGCTCGGGTAAGACGCGCGTCCTTACCCGTCGTATCGCCTGGCGGATTTTGCAAGGAGAAACCGACCCTCGCCGAGTGTTGACCTTGACGTTCACCCGTAAAGCGGCGGCCGAACTCCGAGATCGACAAACCAAGCTCGGCCTGCGCGATGGTGTGCTCGCCGGCACGTTCCACGGTGTTGCGCTCACCCAGCTTCGGCAGCGATGGAGCGAACGCCGAAAAGTGCCGCCGACGTTGATCACCAGCAAGGGTCGGCTCGTCGGGCAGCTGATCGGCGGCGGAGGCAACCGCCGCCGGGCCGGAGCCGAACTGGGCGATATCGTTGCCGAAATCGACTGGGCTCGGGCCCGCCTCGTCGAACCGGACGCCTACGAACGGGCCGCACGGCTGACCGGACGCACCCCGCCGATCCCGGCCGGCGATATCGCCGAGCTGATGGTTCGTTACCAGCAGGAGAAGCGGAAAAAACGAGTTGTCGACTTCGACGACCTGCTCTCTTTGGCCACCCGCGACCTCCGGGCCGACCAGGACTACCGGGAGGCGGTCCGGTGGCGGCATCGACACTTCTACGTCGACGAGTTCCAGGATGTGAACCCCCTCCAGTTCGCCCTTCTTCAGGAATGGCTCGGGGAGCGTCACGATCTGTTCCTCGTCGGTGACCCGAACCAGGCCATCTACGGTTGGAACGGCGCTGACCCGTCGCTGCTGGTCGGGCTCTCCCAACAGCCGGAGTCGACCGTCGTCGAATTACACGACAACTACCGGTCGAGCCCTCAAGTCCTCGCCGTGGCTGGCACCACGCTCACCAGGGCAGCCGCAGCAAAGCTCACGGCCCACGGCGGTGACGGCCCCTGTCCGACAGTCCAATCATTTCCGACCGATCAGACCGAGGCCAGTGGAATCGCCGACGCGGCGAAGGCCGCCCATTCGGTCGGCGACCGATGGTCGGATCAGGCCGTCCTCGTCCGTACCAACGCCCAGCTCATCCTCATCGAACAGGCCCTGTCCGACCTCCACATACCGGCCAGGGTCCGCGGTGGTCCCGGTCCGCTCGGATCGCCAGAGGTCAAGGGTGAACTGCGGGCGATCGGGCGCGACGGTATCGATTTGTTCCAACAACTGGAACACCTCGACGAGCGGCTGTCCGCTCCCCTCGGCCCCCAGTCGGGGCTCACCGCCGAGCGCCGCGACAACCTGAACGCGCTCAGTCGGTTGATCCACGAGTACTTGGTCGTCGATCCTCGTCCGACCGGGCCGGGGCTTATGGCTTGGATCGACACCATCCAACGCAGCGACGTCGACAGCCAGGCCGACGCGGTAGAACTGGTGACCTTTCACGGTGCCAAGGGGCTGGAGTGGCCGGTCGTCCACATCGCTGGTTTAGAAGACGGATTCGTGCCAATCGCATACGCCGAAACGGCTGCTCAACAAGCTGAAGAACGGAGACTTCTGTACGTGGCGCTCACCCGAGCAGAGCGCGAACTCCACCTCACATGGGCCGAGGAACGAACCTTTGGTGCCAAGACCACGTCGCGGACCCCATCACCAATGCTCGACGCCATCACCCGCACGATCGCCGACCTCGACCGAAACGCTCCCGCCGCCATCAACTGGCGAGTCAGGATCGACAGAACCCGCGGTCGGATCGCCGAGCCGGCTGCAGCGGGTCCTCCTGACGAGACAGCGACGCTCGATGCTCTTCGCACCTGGCGAACCCGTAAAGCCCGAGCCGGCGGCGTGCCACCTCACGTCATCGTACCGGACCAGCTTCTTCAGGCTGTCGCCGGGCAACGGCCGATCACCACGGCGCAACTGGCAGCGCTGCCAGGAATGCGGCCGACGAAACTCCATCGCTACGGCGACGAAATCTTGGCCGTACTTCGAACCTCCGACAATACATAGCCGCCGTCGGCGGCCTCCGAAACATAGCCGCCATCGGCGGCCTCCGAAGGGTGCGCCACCCTCGGTTCAGGTGTCGGCCGGTTGGCCCTCGGCGACCGCGACGCTCGGCGCCTGATCGGGCCGTCCGTCTGGCATCACCACTACCACCACCGTCTGAAAGGCGTGTTCGAGGACGTGCTCGACGTTTGGACCGAGACTCGGCCGGCCGTCGTCGAGCCGCCGGAGATGAGCGCCAAGGACGATCAGGTCGGCATCGATCTCCTCTGCCTGATCAACGATTTCGATGGCCGGGAGAGACGCGAACCGGATCTCTGTGTCGGCGTTGGCCGATGTCTCGACCGCCAACGCGTGAGCCTGGGCCAAGACCCGAGCCGCCACTTCGCTCTCGGCCGCCGGGATCGGGCTTCGGAACCGTTCGAGGAATCCACCGATGTCCGCCAGCTCCTTTTCCCGAAAGACCACATGGCTCAACATCAGCTGTGTTCCAAGACGGGACGACAGATTGGCCGCTAGCTCTTGTGCCGCGCGCGATGACGGACTGGCCACCACCGGCACCAATGCCTGAGCAAAGGCCCGGGGAAGACGGCCAGGCAAGTTCCGCGCCTTGCGAACGATCACGACGGGAAGGTCACTGGCCTTCAACAGTTCGTCAACGAGCGGGGAGACAAATTCTCCGTGTCCTGGGTCGGACACCGCCCCGACGGCGATGACGCCGTATCCGAGTTTCGACTGGGCAACGATACGCGCCGCCGCTTCGGAGATGTCGACGTCGTCGAGGAGTTCGACCTCCAACTCTCGGCCATACAGCACGTTCTCCAAGACCTCGAGGTTTGGCCCGTGCCCGTTGGATCGAACCGCCATGACGGTCGCCGCCAGCTCTTCTGGCCAGGCGAAGTTGACGATCTGAGCCGCCACGATGCTGTTGTCTTCGATAACCGATGGCAGCAGGATCCGGTTGTTGCGGATGAGTAAGTTCCGGTCCAACGCCTCTTCCCGGGCCAAGCGTTCGCGCTCGGCCACAGAGCCCTCTAGGTTTCGGCTCGATAGTCGCAAACCGACGGAGGCAAGCAGCGAAGTCACGATGGGGATCATGACGATGATGGTGAATGCGGTCTGATTGAACACCCCAAGCGACAGCCCGACGGTGGCGATGATGATCTCCAAGGCGCCCCTGGCGTTGAGCCCGGCACCGAGAACCACGCCCTCCCGACCGGTAAGACCGGCAAGGCGGGCCCCCGCGTAGGCGCCAACGAATTTCAACACGAGGGCGACGACAAGCAAGATCACGGCCCACAGCAACGCCGTGCCTCGAAGTAACGACAGGTCGAGACGCAAACCGGCGGTAGCGAAAAACAACGGTGCGAACAACACACCGGTCAGGTCCTCCACGATGTGTTGGGACTCGATCTGCTGATATCGCGAACGGGCCAGGATCACACCGGCGACGAAGCTGCCCAGCACCGCCTCCACCCCGAGGGCCTGGGTCACCACGCCAAACAAGAACATGGTGCCAACGGTCACCGTGAGGGCACCGGCCACGTTCCGACCTTCACGTCGGGCCGACCGCAACGCCACATCGACGGCCCGTTGGCCAAAGACCATGGCGAAGACGAGGAAGCCTCCGAGCCCGATCACGGTGAACGCGATTCGGACCGCTGAAAGCTCACCAGAGGCGGCGAGACCGGCGATGACGCCGAGAATGATCCAACCGATGACATCGTTTGCCATGCCGACGGCAATGGTGATCTGGCCGACGTCGCGTCGCATCAGCCCGAGGTCACCGAGGATTTTGGCCACGACGGCCAACGCCGACACCGCGACGCTCACGGCGATAAACAAGGTGAAGACCAAGCGGCTCGGGCTCTCACCATCGATCTCGCCGTAGAACGTCTCGGGCATCGACCAACCAGCAACGATGCCACCGACCAACGGCACGAGAAGGCTTCCGATGGTGACGAGCACGGCCGCTCGACCGAGGCGACGAATCAGGTCGAGGTCGGTCTCGTAGCCAGCGACGACGAGGAGGAAGGCAGCGCTGAACCAACTGACGGCCAACAACATGGCCGATTGCACCTCGGCGTGCGAGCCGCTCGGCAAGAACCAATCGAATCCGCCGGGCCACACCACCCCAAACACGCTCGGACCGAGTACGAGACCGGCGCCAAGCTCACCTACGACCGAGGGCAAATTCAACCGGCGCGCCAACGCACCGAGGGCACGGGCCGCCGAATAGATTACGAGTAGCTGGACCCAGAAGACGAGCAGGGTGTGATGGTCGAGAGCGGTCAACATGGGAATAGGTGTGGCATGCGATCAGCTGGCAAATCCGGCCAGGACGGGGGCATGGTCGCTGGGTTTTTTGCCCTTCCTAGCGTTCCTATCTATCAGATCGACGACCGATCGCGCCGCCAGGGACGCCGAAGCCAGCACGTAATCGATTCGCATACCCTCTCGCTTGTGGAATCGTCCGGCCTGATAGTCGTAGTAGCTGAACAAGCCAGGCTCGGGATACCGGGCCCGGAACGTGTCGATCAGACCCCAATCGATCAGGTCGCCTAGCGCCGCTCGCTCCTGTGAGGTCACGTGGGTCAGTCCTTCGAACTGTGCCCTATCCCACACGTCGATGTCGGTAGGGGCGATGTTCCAGTCGCCGGCCACCACAACCTCATCATCGGGGGTAACCGTGGCATCGAGGTGTTGGTGGAGACGGTTGAGCCAACTCAGTTTGTAGTGATAGTGCTCGTGTCCGACCTCCCGCCCGTTCGGCACGTACACGCTGTGGACCCGAACCGACCCGCAACGGGCGGATACGACCCTGGCATCCTGATCCGGCTCGATCCCATCGGCAAACCCGTCTATCGGGTCCTCGATACCGATGCGGGACGCTATCGCCACCCCGTTCCATTGGCCCTGCCCGTGATGGACTACCTCATATCCGCGTTCGGTGAAGACCTCGAAGGGGAACGCCTCGGCCGCTAGTTTCGTTTCCTGGAGGCAGAGGACGTCGGGAGCTACTTCGGCCAGCCACTGCTCAACACGAGGAATCCGGACGTTCAAAGAGTTGACGTTCCAAGTTGCCACGAGCACAAAGAGGACGATAACCGCTCTCGGTCGTGCTTCGGGGAATCATTGCCGTGGACCGGCACAGACCGACCGTTTGCGCCCGCTCTCGGCCACCTGCATGTCATGTAGGCTCATAACGTGACCACCAACGAGACCGGTGACAGCTCGGACGACGACCAGGAAACGTCGGGGCCCAACTCGTGGCTTATCGACGAGATGTACCGCCGGTACCAAGGCAACCCTCGCTCCGTCCCAGAAGACTGGCAGCACAAGTTCAAAAGCGAACCAGTGTCGACCGCGACCGATCCATCAGGGACCGCCCCCGCGCCGAGTCCGCCACCGATCGTCGTTGCCGAGCAAAAGGCACCACCGCCGGCGCCAAGACCAAAGCCACAGGCACCGGCACCGGCACCGGCACCGGTACGACCTGCTCGGTCACCACAGCCAACGACTGCACGGCCGACCGAGCCCACCCCGAAGGCCCAGCCTCCTGAGCGGACGCAAGGCCCGTCGAGCGGTACCGCCACCTCCCCCCCAATTCAAACAACCACCCCGAGCCCGAGTGGAAGTGGGAATGGGAGTGGGGATGAGACCGACAGCACAGAGCCGACCGATCACTCCGAACCGATTCGCGGTGTCGGCGCTCGCATTGCCGCCAATATGGAGGCCAGCCTGGAGGTCCCGACCGCCACCAGCTTTCGGGAAATACCGGCCAAGCTGCTCGAGGTCAACCGTCGAGTCCTCAACAATCACCTCAAACGGATCCGCGGTGGCAAAGTCAGCTTTACCCACGTCATCGGATATGCCGTGGTTCGAGCGATCGCCACAGAAGTACCCAATCTCAACAACAGCTACAAGACCGACGATGACGGCAAACCGCTCTTGGTCAGAAACCCTCACATCAACCTCGGACTGGCCGTCGACCAGCAACGCTCCGATGGCTCCCGGTCACTGATCGTCCCGGTCATCAAGGGAACCGAATCAATGGACTTCTCGGAGTTCGTCGATGCGTACGAGGCGGTGATCCAAAAGGTCCGCGCCAACAAGCTCCAGGTCGATGACTTGATGGGCGCAACCGTGAGTCTGACCAACCCGGGCACCATCGGCACAGTCCAATCGGTGCCGCGGCTCATGCCCGGTCAGGGGGCCATCATCGGCGTCGGGGCCATCGGCTACCCCGCCGAATACCAGGCGGCAGACCCAAAGATGCTGGCCCAGCTTGGCCTGTCGAAGGTGATCGCCATCACCTCAACGTATGACCATCGCATAATTCAGGGCGCCGAGTCTGGTCTGTTCCTAAAGCGGGTCCACGAGTACCTGCTCGGCGAACATGAGTTCTACGACAAGCTCTTCGCCGATGTCAACGTGCCATACACCGCTGTCCAGTGGCGTATCGACCACGATGCTTCGGACACCGACAGCAACATCACCGGCCAAGTTGCAAAGCAGCTGGCGGTCAACACGCTCATCAATCAGTACCGGGTACGAGGTCACCTGATCGCCAACACCAACCCGTTGGCCGAGGGCGCAGCCCAAATGCATCCAGAACTGGACCCGGCCACATACGGGTTAACGATCTGGGACCTCGACCGCGAGTTCCTTACCGGTAACCGGGACGGCATCTACGCGTCGGTTGGCGGTGAGGCCCAGATGATGAAGCTCGGCAACATTCTGGGTGTGCTTCGCGACGCCTACTGCCGGACCATCGGCGTGGAATACATGCACATCGCCGACCCCGAAGAAAAACGTTGGATCCAAGAGCATCTCGAAACGCCGGTTGCGCCGCTTGATCGAGCTGCCCAACAGCATCTCCTCGAACGGCTTAGTGCGGCCGAAGCCCTCGAGAAATTTCTAGCCGCCCGGTACGTCGGCCAAAAGCGGTTTGGCATCGAAGGGACCGAGAGTGCGATTCCAATCCTCGATGCCGTGCTGTCGGCCGCGGCCGATGCCAGCATGGAGCGGGTCGTCATCGGAATGGCCCACCGCGGTCGGCTCAATGTGCTCGTCAATATCATGGGCAAGGAGTACACGGAACTGTTCACCGAATTCGAGGGAGCGGTCGACGAGGACGCTGTTCAGGGTTCGGGCGACGTCAAATACCACCTCGGCCAGGTCGGTAAACACACCAGCCCCGACAACCACGCGATCGACATCGAGTTGGCGGCGAACCCGTCACACCTCGAAGCGGTAGATCCGGTTGTACTCGGCATGGTCCGGGCCTACATGGATCAGAGCACGGCCGGGAACTATCCCATTCTTCCCGTCCTCCTCCACGGAGATGCCGCATTCGCCGGCCAAGGGGTGGTGGCCGAAGCGCTCAACATGTCGCAGGTCAAGGGATACAAGGTCGGTGGGACGGTCCACCTCGTCGTAAACAACCAGCTCGGCTATACCACCGCACCCCACGCCGCCCGATCTTCGGACTACTGCACCGACGTCGCCAAGACGGTGCAGGCGCCGATCTTTCACGTAAACGCCGATGACCCCGAGGCGTGCGTTCGGGTTGCGTTGCTAGCGTTCGAGTTTCGACAACGATTCAACAAAGACGTTGTCATCGACATGATCGGGTATCGACGCCACGGCCACAACGAAGGCGACGACCCCAGTTACACCCAGCCGTTGATGTACCGACGAATAGGACAACGTTCACCGGTCCGGACGCTGTACACCCAGGCACTTATCGACCGCGGTGACTTCACAGTCGATGAGGCCGAGCAAGCCCTCGAATACTTTCAGTTCGTCCTCCAACAGGCGCTCGATAACACCCGCGGTAGTGCCCCGGCAAAGGGTGCGGTGGCCAAGCCCCCACCTCCGCCCCAGGGTGTACTTCCTCACGTCGAGACCGGAGTCCCACTTGCGAAGCTGGCCGACATCTACCAGACCATCAGCACCGTTCCCGAAGGGTTCACCGTTCACCCGAAGCTGGCGAAACAGCTCGACGGACGAGATGCGATGTGGGCCGACGGCGAGGTCGACTGGGCCTTAGGCGAAGCTTTGGCTATCGGGTCCCTTCTCGCTGACCGAACCTCGGTACGGCTGGCCGGCCAAGATACCCGGCGCGGCACGTTCGCTCACCGCCATGCCACCCTTCTCGACTATCAAACCGGTGAAGAGTTCACCCCACTTGGTGAGGTGGCTCCGACCAAGACGGGTTTTTGGGTGTACGACTCAACGCTCTCGGAATACGCCGGTCTCGGTTTCGAGTACGGCTACGCCGTCGCCAACCCAGGTGTTCTCGTGTTGTGGGAGGCGCAGTTCGGCGACTTCGTCAACGGCGCCCAGATCATCGTCGATCAGTTTCTGGTAGCGGCCGAGGATAAGTGGAACCAGACGGTCAGCCTGGTCATGCTCCTCCCCCACGGATACGAAGGCCAAGGGCCGGAACACTCCTCCGGGCGATTGGAGCGGTTCCTGCTGCTGTGCGCAGAAGACAACATTCAAGTAGCCAACGTCACGACCGCAGCTCAGTTTTTCCACCTGATCCGACGCCAGGTCGTCAGACAGAACTCACGGCCACTCGTCGTCTTTACCCCGAAGTCGGGGTTGCGGGCCAAGTCTTCTCGCTCTCCGGTCGACGCGCTGACCTCCGGCTCGTTCGAAGAAGTGCTCGACGCCGCAACCACAGACGACCCGGGCAACGTCAAAAGAGTCATCTTGGCTTCCGGCAAGGTAGCGGTCGAAGCCGAAGCATTCCGCGACGTCAGCGGAGCCTCGACGGTGGCGGTGGTGAGGGTAGAGCAGCTGTACCCGTGGCCGTTCTCCGGAGTCGAACATGTGCTCCGTCGGTACTACAACGCCGAAGAAATCGTGTGGCTTCAGGAAGAGCCGGAAAACATGGGAGCGTGGAACGCGGTGAAGGGTCGGCTCTACGAAGCCCACGGCGAATCACACCGCATCCGGCGGGTCAGTCGTCCAGAGTCTGGAAGCCCGGCAACCGGATCGATAGCTATCCACCGTCAGGAACAAGACGAACTTCTGCAACGGGCCTTCGGCGGACTGAACTGACCCCGCGGCGTTAGCGGCGAAGCGAAAACCCCAGCAACGCTTCGAGCTGGTCGAGCGCGCTTGGAGCATCGACGACCTTGATGGTTGTCATGCCCATGGCCCGGGCGGGCTTGAGGTTGATGCCGAGGTCGTCGAGGAAGACCGCCCTCGACGCGTCGACGCCGATCAGATCCAGCGCTCGCTCATAAAAGGCCGGGTCCGGTTTGCGTACGCCGAGAACCGACGACTCGACCACATGGTCGAACAGAGACAGGACCGCCGCCACCTCGTCGCCTCGACCGGATTGACGAAAGTTATTTGTCAGGCAGGCGGTCACCAGACCGTTGACCTTGATCTGCTGAATGGCATCGATCATCTCTTGACGAACGTCTCCCGAGATCAGTCCGAGAACTCGTCTGCCGTCGACGGTGCATCCATGAGCCAACGCCTCTTCTTCGAACAACTCAACGAAGCGATCGATGTCGACAGCGCCGCGTTCCAAGAGTGCCCAGGCGTTGCCATCGGAGTTCGTCGAGTTGACCTTACGAATGATCCCCGGTGGAAGACCGGCGGTACGTTCGTACTCGGCGAAGGCGTCGAACGGACTGGTACTGACGACGCCACCGAAGTCGAATAGCACGGCGCGAACGTTGGAGAAGTGCTCGGTTGTCACGCCGGCCGATGATATGACCAGCCGACAATTCGCGCAGCATCGATGGAAAATGCCGTCGTTAGTGATTGACTGATGATGTCATGGGCACCACTAGTCGACACCTTGTAGTCGACGGATCCAATATCGCGACTGAAGGACGCACGCGGCCGAGCCTTTCTCAACTCGATGAGGCGGTGCGCGCCGTCCTCGAAGAGACTCCGTCGCGTCAGGTCACCGTCATCGTCGACGCCACGTTTGCTCATCGCATCGATGCCAACGAACGAGCGTCTTTCGACGAGGCGGTCGACAACGGCGAGGTCATCACACCACCGGCCGGCACGGTCGGTCGAGGCGACGCCTTCATTCTCCAAGTCGCCGAGCGCGCCGACGCGACTGTCCTGTCGAACGATTCGTTCCAAGAGTTCCACGGCGAGCACGCCTGGTTGTTTGATGACGACCGGTTGATTGGCGGTAAGCCGGTCGACGGCGTCGGCTGGATCTTCATGCCTCGAGTCCCGGTGCGCGGTCCGGCCAGTCGTCGTTCGGTTCGCTCGGCACGACCAGAGAAAAAACCACGAGCTGAAAAGAAGAGCGGCACCTCCCGCCGCTCCCGCTCGGCGTCAGGTCCGCCACCGGTACCGTCGGCCAAGAACCCGCCGCCGAATCCAGAGAAGCGCTCGTCGGCGAAACGAACTCCAGCGAAGAAGTCGAGAACATCAGCACCGACGACGAAGAAAAAGGCCGACGCCGAGAAAGGCGCATCATCGACGGCTAAGTCGACGACGAACGTGAAGGAGCTGAACAGCCCCCACGATTTCATGGTCTTCGTCACCCAGCATTCCATCGGTGATGAGATCAACGGGATCGTGGAACGGTTCTCGTCGCATGGCTGCTACGTCAGAGCATCTTCTGCCCAGTGCTATCTTCCGTCGAGTCGGATGGGGGATCCTCCTCCAACACGAGCTCGCGATGTGGCAGCGATCGGGCAGGAAGTAACGGCGAAAGTCGAGTCGATTGACACAGATCGCCGCGGCATCAATGTTGCGTTAGTACGCGTCCTCCCATTGGGCGACCAGCGCGCCAACAACCAAAAGCGAAATAGAAAGAGCAACTCTGTCAGGGGTTCATCCCGTGGCACCGACCAAAGCATTACCTCTCAATCGCCGACGACCGTCGCCGACGAAACAGTCCGAGAGGCGAATCGAACAAGGAGCGATACCAACGTGGCTACCAAGAAAGCGGCTAAGAAACGGCCAGCCAAAAAGGCGACCAAGAAGGCCGCCGCCAAAAAGGCGACGGTGAAGAAGGCCGCTAAGGCAACGACATCGGCCCGCGCCACGAAGGCGGTTGCCCGAAAGGCTGGGGCGAAGAAAACAGCCAAGAAGACCGTAGCCAAGGCTGCGACGAAGAAGACCACCAAGACCGCGGCCAAGAAAACGGCAACCAAGGCTACGGCCAAGAAAGCCACGGCGAAGAAAACAGCCAAGAAGGCACCCGCCAAGAAGACAGCAACGAAGACGACGGCCAAGCGAAGCGCCAAGAAGGCTGCGTCCCGCTAACAACTCAACGAATGCGTAGACGGAGGACTCGGATACCGGGTCCTCCGTTGCGCGTCCGTCCCATCACGACTTCGAGCCCTCGCCGGTAGCCTCTCCTCCATGTCGGCTCAGTACATCTACACAATGCACAAGGTCGGACGGTTCCACCCTCCAGACCGTCAAGTGTTGGAGAATATCTCGCTCTCGTTCTTCCCTGGCGCCAAGATCGGCGTATTGGGATCCAACGGCGCCGGTAAGTCATCGCTGTTGAAAGTGATGAGCGGCATCGACGACGGCTACACCGGTGAGGCCCGCTTGTCTCCAGGGTCCACCGTCGGCTACCTCGAGCAGGAGCCGAAGCTGGACACGAGCAAGAACGTGCAGGGGAACGTGATGGACGGCGCCGGCAAAGCCGTCTCGTTGCTCGCCGACTATGAAAAAGTATTGGCCGGTTGGAGTGAACCAGACGCCGACTTCGAGAAACTCGGTGCTGACCAAGCCCGGCTAGAAGATGAGATCGAAGCGGTAGGAGCGTGGGATCTTCAACGAACCATCGACATCGCCATGGACGCTCTCCGTCTGCCACCGAAGGACGCTGGCGTCGAGCACCTGTCGGGCGGTGAGCGCCGGCGGATCGCTCTCTGCCGGTTACTCCTTTCGAAACCTGATCTTTTGTTGCTCGACGAGCCGACGAACCACCTCGATGCCGAGTCGGTTTCGTGGCTGGAACGTCACCTGTCCGAGTATCAGGGCACGGTCGTCGCTATTACTCACGACCGGTACTTCCTCGACAATGTGGCTCGTTGGATCCTCGAACTCGACCGAGGTCGGGGCATCCCATTCGAGGGCAACTACTCGTCGTGGCTCGAACAGAAACAGAGCAGGCTCGGGCAAGAGAAGCGAGAGCAGGACGCGAAACAGCGAACCCTGGCCCGCGAACTGGAATGGGTTCGAATGGCTCCCAAGGCCAGGCAGGCCAAAGGGAAGGCACGACTGGCGGCCTACGAGTCGTTGCGGACCGAGGCCGAACAGTACAACCCGGCCGATGAAAAGATCCAGATCCACATCCCACCTGGTCCCCGCCTCGGCGACCAGGTCATCGAAGTCGAGAACCTCTCGAAGGGGTTCGGCGACAAACTATTGATCGAAGATCTCTCGTTCTCGTTGCCGCCAGCCGGAATCGTCGGCGTTATCGGCGGAAACGGCGCGGGAAAGACCACGCTGTTCAACATGCTCATCGCCGCCGCAGCTGGCGACGGCGAGCAACCCGATGCTGGCACCATCGAGGTCGGCTCCACCGTCGAGATGGCGTACGTCGATCAGTCTCGCGAGGTTCTCGACGATGACAAGACCGTGTATGAAGCCATTACCGACGGTCACGACACGCTGGACATCGGCGATCGTGAGGTGAACGGTCGGGCCTACGTCGCATCATTCAATTTCCGGGGTTCCGACCAACAGAAGAAGGTCGCGGTCCTCTCGGGCGGCGAACGAAATAGGGTCCACCTGGCTCGGGTCCTCAAACGTGGGGGCAACGTGCTCCTACTCGACGAACCGACCAACGATCTCGATGTCGACACACTACGTGCACTGGAGGACGGACTTGACCGTTTCGCCGGCTGTGCTGTCGTCATTAGCCACGACCGCTGGTTCCTCGACCGGATCGCCACCCACATCCTGTCGTTCGAGGGCGACTCTCAAGTTCGGTGGTTCGAAGGCAACTTCTCCGAGTACGAAGCATTCCGTCAGAAAGAACTGGGAGACGAGACGACCCCGACTCGGGTGAGCTATAAGCCGCTCACCAGGTAGCGGCAGCCGGTTGTGGCGTCGAAGACGGACGGTTGACCCGCACCGGGCCGGTGCGGTCTCAACAATCGATCGTGACAGCCGATGGAAGGGCATGGCGTCAAGAGCGGCCGCAACCAAAACAGACCCCAATGCCCCGGAACCGGTCCCCCCGAGCGAGAGCCGGGCCGTCGTCCGGTTGATCGAAGCCGGCTGCGCGGCCGAGTGCCCGTTTTGCCATGAACGGGTGAAGTTCCGTGCAAGGCATCGAGATCAGCAGGCCATTTGTAACGTCTACATCGACGGGGTGTGGAGCCGAGTCGAGCAGTACCACGTCGATTGCTATGTGGAGGCCGGCGAGCCATACGGCCCCGCCATCGCCTCCTGACGGCCTCCTGTTGCCTATCAGGTAGTGCTGACCCGTTGCCACGTGACGAGCGGTCAACCATTGTGAAGGCAAAAAGTAGCTGAAACCAGCTCCGTCGACATGCAGACGGGTATCTCGCCTCTGTCCCGTTGAGACGATGAGGGTTGCCAGCCAAATAGACTCGGTGACGATGCCCTGGTTTGTTCTGGCTCGGGAGAAGCTGACATCCACTCCCGGCAAGGTGTTGTCTGCGCTTCTGATCGCCGCGGCGGTAGTCGGTGTCGTCGTCTTCGCCACCTTCTTTCGCGATGACGAACCGCCAGACCTCCGGTTGGCGCCGACGACGACCGCAGCATCGGATACCGGACGCACCGTTCTCGAGGTGCCAAGTGCGCCTGATACAACCGTTCCGCGTGCCGAAGATGAGGAACCGGAAATCGTCATCGCCGAGAACGCCTTGTACGTCGACGGCACGAACGGGTCGGGGTCGAATCCGGGAACGGTCGACGCTCCGTTCAAGCGACCGATCGAAGCCTTTTCGGTCGTGGAACCGGGGATGACTATCTACCTGCGCGAAGGGGTATACGAGGATGGGATTCACGGGGCGAACGTGATGCGCCGCAGTGGTACCCCCGACGAATGGATCAGTATTGAGGCCTACCCCGAGGAGTCGGTCGAAATCATCGCCGGCGGCGAATGGGGAAACGGTTTCGAGTTCCGAGGTGCGGCATTCATCCGGCTGTCGGGTTTCGTGATCACCGGGCGCGAGGACAGCATCCACGGCAGCGGAGTGTTCGGCAAGGAAGACAGCCACGACATCGTCGTGAGCCGAAATTACATCGAAGGGTTTGGCGGGGCCGGAGTTTCGTTCATTCACAGTTCGCGTATCACCGTTGAACACAACGAGATCCGGGAGAACGCGTTCGGAAGTTTCTATCAAGGGAGCGGGATCAGCCTGTTCGAGGCTCGCGGTCCGCTAGAGGATGGAGACGACTACGCAAACGTGATCACCGGGAACTATGTCGTCGGCAACTACAACGCGGTGCTGTCGCGACAGGGAAAGCTGACCGACGGCAACTGCATCATCATCGACTTCTTCAACAATGTCGGGTACGAGGGATCAACTCTCGTCGAAAACAACGTCTGTGTCGAAAACGGCGGGCGGGGGGTGCACGTATTCAACTCCAGTAACGTCACCGCCAGACATAACACTCTCGTCGGCAACAACCGAAGCGTTGGCCTGGTGGGAGGTGGGGCCGAGATGGTTGCCGCCCGAGGCACGAAC